>NZ_FUKI01000126.1 GCF_900163755.1 Crenothrix polyspora
GAGGATGCTCGGATAAAATTGAAAAAGCTTTATCCGACACTTAAAGAGTGACTAAGTACTAGACGAAAACAGCTTAGCCACTTTTATAGTGGAGGTTATGGAGCAACTGGACATCAGCCCGATAGAGTAGGCGTATACAAAGTGGAACACCTATCGAGGTGTTAAAAGAACTTGGCGGGTGGGCGGCAGATATTGAAATCGTATTGAAATACGCTCATCTTTCGAGTAAAAACTTAGTTAGTCACAAATATGTCACACGCGCAAAAAAGGCCTAGATGAAACCATCTAGGCCTTTGATTTGTTGGAGCTGGAGATGGGACTCGAACCCGCGACCGGCTGATTACAAATCAGCTGCTCTACCAACTGAGCTACACCAGCAATTCGTTTATTATACATAATAAAATAAAGATTGCTATAGTTTTATTGCGTCCGTAAGATTTTTAGTTGAAATAGCGCAGTTTACTGCTCGCGTTTGGCTTTTTCATAGTCATCAACAAAGAAACTAAGGCGTTCGCTAAGAATGGAAGACAATTGAAAACTTAAGTCTTTTACTTGTTGTGCTAGTTTAATTTGTAAAATAGCTTGGTCAACTTGACCGCTGGCATAGTAATATTCAGCCATGTAGCGGTGCGATTCGGCAGGTTGATTAAGTTCGCCATAAGTTTGAGCCAATAATTGCCAGTAAAGTGGTAATTTTTGTGTTTGCACACTTAGTAAGCCCAGTGTTTTTCGTGCTTGCTCGGCGTTGCCTGTTTTAAGCAGTGCCGCAACATATTCCAGTTTAATAGCATCATTTTCAGGAAATTGATCGACTATTTTTTTATAGCGTGTCAGTGCTGTGTTGTAATCTTTGGCATCTAATGCGGTGCGTGCTAGCGCCGCCGCATAATGGCTTTGCTGAGGGTATTCGCTTGCCAGTTGCTGAAAAATAGCTTCAGCATCTTTATGTTTTTGTGTGCTGAGTGCAATCAAACCCAATCCGTAACGCGCCACTGAGCGCTGTTCGGTAGTACCTTGTGATAAACCTCTTTGAAAATAATTGTGGACATCAGCCGCGTTAGTAGCTGTTACGACACGAATTTTAGCCTTGATTAATTGATAGGCCAATGAATCAGGGTATTGTTTATACGGGTAAGTGTCTGCTCGGCCGCGCGTATCAGAAATACGTGACGCGGTAACAGGGTGCGTTCTTAAAAACTCAGGGACATTATGGCCATAATAGCGGGTAGATTGCTGCATACGCTCGAAAAAAGTTGGCATACTGCGTGGATCATAGTGTGCTTCGGCTAAATTTTGCATACCCACACGGTCGGCTTCAGCTTCGTGTTCACGGGTAAAATTAATCTGAAATTGTACACTACCAGCTTGGATAGCGACCAGTGCGGCTTGCCCTAATTGTGGCGATTGTGAACCCAGTAAAATCGCCGCCAAGGTGGCTGCCATTGTTGGAATAGACATACGTTTGGCCGCTTCCGCTGCACGGTATAAGTGGCGCTGAGTAACGTGGGCAATTTCGTGGCCAAGCACAGAGGCTAATTCACTTTCAGCTTCTGTGATCAGCAGTAAACCCGCATTTACGCCAATATAACCGCCAGGACCTGCAAAAGCGTTGATGTCATTTTCCATCACCACAAAAAAATGGAAGGGGTTGCTGGGCAAATCGCTGCTAGCCACTAATTTTTCGCCGATGGATTGAATGTACTGCTGTATTTCTGGATCTTGGTTAATGGCGATTTGTGCGTGTAAGCTTCTGAAAAACGCCTCACCTAATTCTTTTTCTTCGGCGGGGGTAATCAGCGTACCAGAAGAATCCCCCATATCGGGTAGGGTAAGTTTAGAAATGTCCACAGCCTGCGAACAGGGTGAAAACAATATCAGGCTTAAAGCCAGTGCGCGAATGCGTGGTTTGCGTGTCATGACAATAGAACTCGGTAAAGTACGTGTCGTTTCTGAAAGAGACCGATGTAAAGCAAGCGTGGTCTTATTTTAAATGCGGTCAACCATTCGGTGCAGGCTTTAAACAATGCCATAATATGGCGCATTCGGCAAACAGACGATTAAATTACGCAATAATATGAAATTTGCACTACAGATAAACAGCAGCCCGTATCAATCAAATGTAGCCTATAGTGCTTATTTATTTATTAAGGCTTTGCTTGCACAAGGCCACCAGGTATTTAGGGTGTTTTTTTATCAAGAAGGGATTTACCATGCTTTTAAACATAATACACCGCCAGACGATGAAGTGCATTTTACCCAATTATGGAGTCAATTAGCCGAGCAGCATCATATTGATCTAGTTGTCTGTATTTCTGCCGCGCAGCGACGTGGCTTGTTATGTGCAGATGAAGCGGCGCGGCAAGGTAAACACGACAACGACATAGCGGAGGGTTTTCGTATTTCTGGTTTAGGACAGCTGATTGAAGCTACACTTGAAGCCGATCGCTTTATTGTTTTTGGTTAAAACCGATGAAACGCTATTTATGTATTATGAGAAAACCGGCGCACAGTGGCAATTCAGTACAAGAAATGCTGGATATTGTGTTAACCGCTGCGGCATTTGATCAGCCGGTGAGTATTTTGTTGTTAGACGATGCGGTGTTTCATTTAAAACACGGCCAATCCCCTGAAAAATTAGCACTAAAAGATACGGCGGCAATATTTAAGGCGTTAGAAATTTATGATGTGACAGAAATACACATTGAGCAAGAATCTTTGCAAGAACGGGGTTTAAAAACCACGGATTTGTGTTTGCCGGTTAGGTTGGTGGCCAGAAATGCCGTTGCCGGATTAGTAAAGCAGTTTGATGTTATTTTTGCAGGCTAATCTTGTTGTGCTCTAAACCGACTGTATTTTATCGTATTTTTATTATCAGGAGTGTCGCATGTTAAAACCATTTGTAACGCTAAATATGTTTTTATTTTGTGTCACTTCAGCAATAGCGGGTGAGCTTAAAAATGGTATTTGGATGCCAGCTAACTGTGGTATTCGTGAACAGCCGCCCGCTATTAATGCAGGTACGATAGATGCTTACAACGCCAGTGTTAAAGCGATTGTTACATGGCAACACGCCGCCGAAGTTTACGATGCTTGTCTCGTGCAAGAAGCCAATGCTGACAGTGCATTGATTGCCAAAACCGCAATGCAAGCGCAAGACGCGGTAAAAATTAGTATTGATAAAATTAATGCTGACTTAGAGTCGAGCAGGGTACTACTGGAGACGTATCGTTAGCTTTTGCTGTTGTTCAAAGCCATTTTTCGTGCTTTTGCTGAAAATCATCTCAACCATACCTGCATTTTGTTCGGGCTTAAATGGGGGGTTCGTTTTAGCACCGGTGGTGCAAAAGCGGACATATTTGATTATCAACTGACTTTACGCGTTTGAGTAAAATTTGGTAAGCAGCCACTGTATAATTACTCAAAGCATACAGCGCTGCATTGCTGTTAAGTATCTGTGTTGCTCTCGTTATCAAAAGCCAATTGATGTGCTGTGAGTAATGTTTTGCGGTAGCCATAAATTTACATTTTATATCTCAGCATGAAAATACGTCGTATGTTACATATTTCTTTTTTTGCGTTACTGTCACTGGTTACCGTGTCTTTAACTGCTGTGGCATTTTTTACTTCTAGATCTATGCTTGAAGAGGAAATTGGGCGTAATTTAACCAGAGATGCTGCCATGTTAATGGCGCAAGTTGATATGTTAATGTTTGAGCGCATGCAAAATATACATTCTTGGAGTCAAATGGATATTATGCAAGAGGCGCGCGTCCGTGATGTTGATAAACGCTTATCGCAATTTTTAACCGATGTCGTCATCGGTTATAAAGGTATGTATAGTAAGTTATTTTTTGTCAATATCGATCAACGTATCATTGCTGCAAGTTCTCCAGAACTTATCGGTATTGTCCATTATGCAACAGCAAACTGGGTGCGTGCAGAAGTGCCTAATGGTGATGTTTTTATAGAAGATTTGCAACTGCTAAGCCCTTATAACGATGCCAGTTTGGTGATTCGTGCGCCGGTACAAGATAATTATTCGTCCCAATATATGGGGCAATTTTATGGCTTGTTTGATATGCGACAATTATTTCGTTTATTGGATGAAGCCAGCCGTTCTGATTCTGGCGAGCGTTATATTGTGTTATTAGATGCCGAAGGTCGAGCGATTGCCGCTTCAGGCAATCTACGTAAGCCAGAATTTTTATTAAAAACAACTTTTTCCAATTGGAAAGCAGATAAAGACCAAGCATTTTTTATTCATTCAGGGGAGCCGGTTATCGCATCCTCGGTATTGGTTGGCCGTGCCAGTTCACCGAATTATTTGGGTTACGTGCAAATGGGCTGGTCACTGTTGGTTTTTCAAAGTACTCATACGGCGTATGCGCCTATTTACAAGCTCTTAGAAATATTTATAGGGATTATTTTTTTTACCATGTTGTTAGCTTTTTGGCTTTCGCAATGGATTTCTGGGCGTATTGCCAGCCCCTTGCTGGGTTTGACAAAATGGGTGCGCGGCGTGCGTTATTTTGAAAAACAAACACCACCTAAATTGGAAGGTACGCTGGAAATTCGTGAACTGGAGAAGGCTTTTGCCACTATGCTACAGCAGTTAGAGCGTTCTCGTGAACAAGTCATTCAAGCATCAAAACTTGCTGTTATCGGTGAAATGGCCGCTATCATGGCACACGAGGTGCGTACGCCACTGGGTATTTTATCGACCTCGGTGCAAATGCTACAAAGAGAACCGGCATTAAGTGCAGAAGGTCACGAAATGACGCGGTTTATCTTAGATGAAAGTAGCCGATTAAAACGCTTGGTAACCACGATGCTGGAATGCTCGCGCCCAAGAAAGCCACAAATGTTGTTTCACAATGTTCATGATATAGTACTGCACACGCTTGAGTTGTTGGCGCGACAAGCCAATGCAAAACACCTGTGTATTGAACGGCAGCTACAGGCTAAAACCCCCGTTATTGTTTGCGACGCTGAGTTATTGACGCAAGTATTTTTAAACTTATTGCATAATGCCATACAGCTGGTAGCTAATGAAGGCAGGGTTTGCATAAGATCAACCTCGTGTAATCAGCATCTTAGCATTGAAATTGCTGATAATGGTCCAGGTATTGCTGTCGCTGATTATCATAATATATTCGAGCCTTTTTTTACTAAACGCGAAGGCGGGGTAGGCTTAGGGTTAACTGTTACCAAGCAAATTATGCTGGCACATCAAGGCAATATTTTTATAAAACAAAGTGAATGGGGCGGCGCTTGTTTTGTTTTAGATTTACCCCTAACACAGGAATAACAGAATGTTACAAAGCGCACATGTCTTGGTGGCTGATGATGAAAAAAATGGCCGCCGCTTATTGGAGATTCTTTTAAGCCAGCTGGGTTTTCAGGTAAGCACGGCGGCGGATGGTGCAGAAGCACTCGACATTATTCGCAAGACATCGATTGATTTATTAATCACTGATCTCAGTATGCCAAAAATGGATGGCTTAGCTTTATTAGCGGCTTTGCGTGCTGAAAAATATGACCTGCCGGTTATTATTGTGACCGCTTACGGCACAGTGGAAAGCGCTGTTGCTGCCATGAAGCTTGGGGCTTTTGATTTTATTGTTAGGCCGTTGGATATAGAGCAAGTTGAAATGGTTGTTCGTCATGCCTTAGACAGCTGTTGGTTAAAGCGGGAAAATAGATTTCTGCGCGATCAACTGGATAAAAAAGGCTGGGGGGAATTTATCGGGCAGAGTACCGTTATGCACGATGTGTATAATTTAATTCAACAGGTGGCATCAACCAAAGCCAGCGTGTTTATTTCCGGTGAAACGGGTACGGGTAAAGAATTAGTTGCCAGAGCCATTCACCGGCATTCAGGACGTACCGGCTTATTTGTTACCATTAATTGCGCTGCTATTCCTGCCAGTATTCTAGAAAGTGAATTATTTGGCTATGTGCGAGGTGCCTTTACTGGTGCGGATAAAGACCGTATTGGTAAGTTTGAGTTTGCCCACCAAGGTACGGTATTTCTGGATGAAGTCACCGAAATACCACTGGAAATACAGGCTAAACTATTACGTGTACTGCAAGAAAATACCATTGAACGCTTAGGCAGCAATCGCAGTTCTCAGATTGACATTCGTATTATTGCCGCAACTAATCGCGATCCTCGTGTAGCGGTTGAGCAAGGCTATCTACGCGAAGACGTGTATTACCGATTAAATGTCGTCAACATTAATTTGCCCCCGTTACGGGACAGACAAGAAGATACTTTATTACTCGCACATGAGTTTATTAAAAAATACTGTTTACAGTCAGGTTATCCGGTCATGACGTTATCGACAGCGGCTTGTGAGCTGTTAACCGCATATTCTTGGCCAGGTAATGTGCGAGAATTAGAAAATGTAATGGAACGTGCAGTGGTAATAAACCAGAGCGGCAGAATAGACGAGGAACATTTGCCGCGCGAAATGACGCGCTTAGAATCACCGTTACAACTGTTGCCTGGTCAGTTTGATGACGCAGTACAAAGTTGTGATAACTTGGAAGATTGTGTGACAAATTTAGAAATTAGCATGATTAACAAAGCATTATGCAATGCCGAAGGCAGTAAAGCGCAGGCCGCGCGAAGCCTTAAAATTAGCGAGCGTACCCTGTGGTATAAGCTTAAAAAATATAAAATAAGTGCTTGATTTATACAAAAAAATAATTATTTTGCACCATAAAACACCGTGTTACGCACGGTATAAGGGCTGCTTATAATGCGCCATGCTTTAAATGTATTGGTGATAGCACTTATGTCGGTGGTGGCCAGTCCTGTGGCTTTAGCCACAGAAGCAAAAACGGCTTATCAATTAGGTCACGGTTATCGACTGGGTAAGACGGGCATTCAACTGGGCGGTTATGTCAGTAGTAAATTGTCAGGTTTTAGTCCTAGACCCTGGAAATTTGATGTCAGCGATCTCAGTTTGTTTGTTAGCTGGAGCAATGGTGCCAAGCTGAACTTTTTTTCAGAGTTAGAGTTGGAAGAATCGATTTCTGGCGGTCAAGAACATGGATTATCTACTCGAAATGCACACGTCGCATTAGAAAGACTGTATTTTGATTATTTGGTCAATGACCTGTTGGCGGTGCGTGTTGGTAAGTTTTTAACGCCTGTTGGTCAATGGAATCAGATTCATGCTGATCCTTTGGTATGGACGACCACACGCCCTGTTGCTACGGAGAATTTATTTTCTAAACATGCAACCGGCATTATGCTGCATGGCAACATCCCGTTCGGCGAACAGTCTTTAGATTACACGATTTATGGCGATTACAGTACCGTTCTTGATCCTTTGTATGAGACAGGTAGGCACGAAAATTTTGATAATGCACTGGGGGTACGTTTACGTTATAACGTTGATGAAGATTTACAAATTGGTTTGTCTTATGTTGATTTTAATTTACTGAGTATCCGTGGCGCTCCCGATATACGCCATCATTTGTTAGGTGTCGATCTTGCGTGGACTTATCAGCGTTTGGCAGTGACCAGTGAAATCGTGTACCGCAATAATAATTCAGCGGGTAACGCCGCCAATGCCTGGCAAGGCTATATTCAAGGCGTAGGATCTTTGTCTAAGCATTTTTATGCGGTGGGGCGGTATGAATTTTTTGAACAGACAAGTAATAAACTGGGTCAGGTGGGGGTATTGGGGATGGCATATCACCCAAGCCCTCCGTTGATTTGGAAGCTGGAATATCGCTACGGTGTCAATAATAAAGATTTTGCTCCCGATGGCTTATTTGCTTCATTTTCTGTGTTGTTTTAACCGATGCACAGACTTCATGTTTTTTTTCGTATTTGTTTGTTGATAGCGGCATTACCCGTATTTGCTGATCATCAGTCGTTAGTGATTGTAACCATGAAGACCAGTCCGTTACAGCGTTTATCCTTGGATGCCTTAAAACGGGTGTATTTACGTAAAAGTTTATTAGATGAAAAAGGCAGGCGTTGGATTCCTTTAAATTTACCGGCTTCAGACAGCTTGCGTGTTGGATTTTCTTTGACTTTGTTTAACAAGCGGCCAGAAGAGTATGAAAATTATTGGAATGAACAGTATTTTCAAGGCATCAATCCACCGGAAGTAATGGCTTCTGAAGAGGCGGTATTGCGGTTTATTGCCATGACTCCTGGGGCGATTGGTTATGTGCGTAAAGGCAGTGTTGATAAGCGCGTTAAAATATTAAATACGTTAATTATTGCTGAACCGCACTGAGTCTGCTGTTTTAAGCCTTTCTTGCTTAAGCGGATTTAATAATCAGCAGTGTAAATTCAGCTTGTAAAGCGCATTGTTATTGCTAAACGCAATGACAATGCGGCGTACAGAGACCGTGCTTTTAATGACCGTGAACAATATTATGCAGGGTACAAATCAATCCCACCCCCGCTGCAATCAACATAATCTGCTGTAACGAGGTTTTCATATCGGTTTTTTTGTGTAAGGAGGGGATTAAATCCGCCACTGCAATATAAATAAAACTGGAAGCCGCGAGTGCTAACAGGTAGGGTAATTTATCGTGCAGGTCTGCTAAACAGAAATACGCTAACACGCCGCCCAGAACTGTGGATAAGCTGGCCAGTACATTATAAAACAGCGCCTTGGCGTTAGAGTAGCCGCTGTGTAATAAAATTGCAAAATCCCCTACTTCTTGCGGAATTTCATGCGCAGCAACGGCAAGGCTGGTGACAATACCTAATTGCACATCGGTTAAAAAGGCGGCGGCAATCAACACACCATCGACAAAATTATGAATGCTGTCGCCGACAATAATTAACGAACCTGCCGATTTAGCACCGTGACCATGATGGCCATGATTGTGGCCGCCATGATCATGATGCGCGTGTTCAGCGTCAGCGTCGTCGCCGTGTGCTTCGCAGTGTTCACCGTAATGGCAATGTCGCCAAAGCAATAATTTCTCCAGTACAAAGAAGCCTAAAATCCCCGCCAATATCGTGCCAGACAGCGCTTGAAACTGCTCAGGTTTGGCACCGGTAAATACTTCGGGGATTAACCCCCAAAATGCCACTGCCAGTAAAGCCCCAATCGCAAAACTGATGCCGTGCGGTAACAGCGCATTTCTGCGTTGTTCAGACAGTAATAAAAAAATTGCTGCCGCCAGCACACTTAACACCCCGCCAATAGCGGTAAAAATAATAATTAAAAGCAATAAATGCACAGCGTTATGTTCTCCAAATCAGGCTAGCCATGCGTCCAGTTTCCTTATCACGTCGATAAGAGTAAAAACGTTCATGCTCGGTAACGGTGCAAAAATTGCCACTATAAATTTTATCAATGCCCAAAACGCTTAATTCAACGCGTGCTAGGTGATAAATATCAGCTAGCCAGCGGTGGTTTTGCTGCGTAAAAGCACCGGTAAAAATCACTGATTTTTCTATAAAAGCGGCGCGTACTTCAGTACCCACTTCAAAACAAGCAGGCCCTATGGCGGGCCCTAGCCAAACCAGCAGCTTATCAGCGTGCATGGCCGTTATTGTGTTGGTAATAATGCCATCTAATAAGCCTTTCCATCCGGCATGAATCGCCGCTACACAGCTACCATCTTCTGCGCACACCAGTAACGGTAAGCAATCTGCTGTCATCACCGTACACACCACATTAGCGGCACGGCTGTAACTGGCATCCGCTTGTGGCAAGCCTGTTACCGTGCTGGCATCAACGGCAATATTGCTGTGTACTTGTTGCAACCACACAGGCTCAGCCGGTAGCATTAAGCTTTGTCTTATGATATTACGGTTTTGCGCCACCGTATTAACATCGTCACCCACATGAGTGGCAGGGTTTAAGCTGGCATAACAGCCAGTGCTGACACCGCCTGTGCGTAACGTACTGACAGCATGAATATTTTTAGGCGCAGGCCAGTTAGGCACTAGCCAAGGATTATTGGTTGTCATTTTCAGTCAAGGCTTCTAATAAATCGACCATATCAAAAGGCAGCGGCTGCTCCCATTCCAGATATTCTTCGGTGACGGGGTGTTTTAAGCCCAGCTTTGCCGCGTGTAAAGCTTGGCGTTTAAAACTGCGTAACGTTGTTGCAAAGCGTTCGGTACAATTAGGCGGCATTTGAAAACGCCCGCTGTACACTTGGTCGCCCAGCAACGGGAAACGAATATGCGCCATATGCACTCTAATTTGATGAGTGCGACCTGTTTCTAGCTTGACCCGAATCAGTGTGTGGCGTAAAAAACGTTGGCTAACACGGTAGTGGGTGACGGCTTCTTTGCCGGACATGCGTATCATATAGCGTTTGCGGTCAGCTGGATCTCTGCCAATTGGTTCATCGACCGTGCCACCTGCGGTCATTCGGCCACGGCAAATAGCAATGTATTCGCGGACAATGCTGCGTTCTTGCAATTGTTGCGTTAAGCTGTTGTGCGCGGGTAAGGTTTTAGCGACCATCAATAAGCCGCTGGTGTCTTTATCAATACGATGCACGATGCCGGCTCTTGGCAGGCTGTCTAAGCCAGGTACGTAATTTAGCAAGGCATTGAGCAACGTGCCATTCCAATTGCCCACGGCAGGATGTACCACCAAGCCCGCAGGTTTGTTGACAATCAAGATACTGTCATCTTCAAAAATAATATCCAGTGGGATGTTTTCAGCTTCCGCAGTAATCACTACTTCGGCTTCGGCATCTAATATGATGATTTCACCGCCATCCATTTTTGTTTTAGGGCTGATGTTGATGGCATCGTTAATTTGCACGCGGCCTGATTTAATCCACGTTTGCAATTTACTGCGCGAATAATCGGCAAACAGTTCTGCAAGCGCCTGATCTAAACGCATTCCGGCTAATTCGTAAGGCACTTCTTCGGTTAGTCTTGTCATAACAAGTTCTTCTGATAAACCCATTGTTAAGTTATACTCGCAGCTGAGCTTGGCATGATACTGTGCCATGTACACCTAACGAAAAACCTCTAATGTTACAACGTGTCGTCAGTACTATGCGATTAATTTTAATTAAATCTTTATTTATTTTTACAGTAAGCCTTATTTTAGTGGGCTGTCAGACGCTAAAAAGCATGGTGTCTGATAATTCTGAGTCAACAAAAAATGAGTGTTCCCAATGGAAAGATGCCGATAATCAAGATGATGACTGTGTTGATTGGGATGCCAGTAAATTCTCTAGTAAAGCCAAAAAAGCTTTAGAGGATGGTAATTATGATAAGTCGATTAAGATTTATGAAGCCTTAGAAGCGCGCTATCCGTTTGGGCCTGATTCTGGGCAAACGCAGTTGAATATTGCGTATGCGTATTTTAAAAATGGTGATCATGATGCGGCTATTAGCACCGCTGACCATTTTATTAAAACTAATCCGCGTAGCGCACACGTTGATTACGCGTATTATTTAAAAGGCTTAGTCAATTATAAGCGCGATATCGGCTTTATTGACCGCTATTTACCTACCGATGGTTCGCAACGCGATCCTGGTAGCGCGAATGAAGCTTACAATATTTTTGCTGAATTACTGCGGCGTTTCCCCAATAGTCGCTATGTGCCGGATGTAAAACGCCGGATGATGGGGCTTAAGAACAAACTGGCCATGCACGAAGTGAATGTCGCCCGCTATTATATAAAACGCAAAGCTTATGTGGCCGCCGCCAACAGAGCAACCGGTGTAGTTGAAAAATACCAACGTACCCCAGCAATTCCTCATGCGTTAAAAATTATGCAGGAAGCCTACACCAAGTTAGAGATAACTGAGTTAGCCAATGATGCCGAGCGGGTTTATCAAGAAAATTTTGCTCACGCGCCTCCTGAAAATACTCAAAATGTAACGTTGGCTCAGAAAGTATGGGATTTTATTGGTTTGGATGAATAGGTTGTCAATTTAAGCTGGGATTTGTTTTGTAGGTTGGGGTGACGTTAGGAACCCCAACACGTACTAGGTAGCCCCGAAAACCGATAAATAATGATGCTTATTTAGCCGTTAACGGATTACCGTTAAATTGCAAACCGTCCCAGCCATAACGCATAAAATTACGGATATTTTGATGCCCAGTGCCGTCAGGATCATTTAATACGTCATTACGGTAATAGTCGCCGAATAAAGCGAGCGTTTGCTGCTTGTCTAAGTTGTTTTGCATGGCAAAAGCAAAAATTTTACACGAGCCTTCATTGGTTCCAGCCGAATTAACTAATGATCCATTGGTAAATTCTGCTGGAGAGTAATGATAATTTTTACTGATGATTGTAATAGTTTCATCGAAAGTGATGGTTTGATTATTTTGTATTTTTTTAATAAATAAAGCCAGTGTCATAGATGTTTTATGTTTTTTTGAGATTTAATAACGTGAAAGTTTTTGTTTTTGCTATCTAATTAAGGTGGAATACAGCGTAATGTCGTTGTTGTGGGCTGGGGTAATGTTATCTCACCACAACTTACATTAACGCGGATATTTTTCGAAAATCAGGGTGCGAAGAATCTCTTATCCATTCAAATAATACCGACTCATAGTTGGTAACCGTAATATTATGCCGATGTAAGCGCTGCATGGCATTTACGCGATGCCTGTTTTTCCGTGAACAAATAGCATCTTCAACAACATAGACATCATAACCGATATGAAATAATTCCAATGCGGTTTGCAATACGCTTAAGTGCGCTTCTTGCCCCACTAAAATGATTTGCCGTCGCCCGCTAGCGCGTAAGGCCATATAAAAACCCTCGGCGGCAAAGCAAGAAAAACTGGTTTTATTAAACGCTTGTTTGGGGTTGAGTAATTTGTTAACAATATTTTTATCGGTTTGGCCTAATATTTTGGGGCATAACTCAGTTAAAAAAACAGGAATATGTAACACGCCCGCCGCTTCAACCAAGCTGCTGATATGTTGAATTGTCGGTTTGTATTCTGCTTTGGGCATCACCGCTGACAATTTAGGCTGCACATCAATGACGATTAGCAGGCTGTTTTCCGCAGACAATAGGTTTAATGGTGCGTTCATTAGTTTTAATAAAATCCAGCTGTCGGTGAATACTGACAATAGGCTAGATTAAATTAAGGAGTCAAACAATAGGTAGTATTACCTATTGCGTCTAACAAAAAATCATGCTTTTGATATTTTACAATGCGTTATTGTTAGGCATGTTTCATAATACGTTCTTTTTCGCGCTGCCAATCACGATCTTTTGAGGCGGTGCGCTTATCGTGTAATTGCTTACCCTTGGCCAGACCAATTTCTAACTTAGCCCTGCCATTTTTCCAATACATCGATAATGGCATTAACGTATAGCCTTTGCGCTCCACTGCACCAATTAACTTATTGAGTTCATGCCGATTTAATAGCAGCTTCTTCATACGCACGGCTTCGGGTTTAATATGGGTAGACGCAGACAGCATGGGTGAAATATGCGCTCCCGACAACCAGGCCTCGCCACGCTTAATCACCACATAGCTTTCTTTGAGTTGAATGCGGCCATCGCGGAGACTTTTAACCTCCCAACCTTCCAGCACTAAACCGGCTTCAAAACGTTCTTCTACGAAATATTCATGCCGTACCTGACGGTTAACTGCAATGCTGGCATTTTGTTGTTTAGTGTCTTTTTTGGACTTTTTATCAGCCATAGTATGTATTTAGTATTTTTAAACTGACGTAAAGGAATAATTTTGTTATTTTACTCGATATTAACCGATAAGTTAGTTTTTAATAGGCTCACAAAATGGATACAAAAAAATCAATACAGGGCGAATGGTCGTCAGACTTTGGCTTTATTCTCGCCGCTACAGGGTCTGCTGTTGGCTTAGGCAATATCTGGAAATTCCCCTACATTGCCGGAGAAAACGGCGGTGGCGCGTTTGTCATTGTGTATTTAGCCTGTGTGCTACTTATCGGCATGCCTATTATGATGGCTGAAACGCTGATGGGGCGACGCAGTCGGCAAAATCCTATTGATACTCTGATCACCTTAACCGAAGAAGCCGGTGCAGATAAACGCTGGCGTTATTTAGGCTGGATGGGAGTGATTGCCGGATTTTTGATACTGTCTTATTACAGCGTGATTGCCGGTTGGGCATCAGCATACGTCGTTAAAAATCTCACTGGTAGTTTTTCCGGTGCTAGTCCTGCGGACATTAAGACACTGTTTGATAGTTTTATCGCAAGTCCGATGCAGTTGATCTTCTGGCACACGCTGTTTATGGTCGCCACCATGTTAATTGTGGCGCGTGGTGTAAATGGTGGCTTGGAAAAATCAGTACGCTTTTTAATACCTGGTTTATTCGTATTGCTGATATTACTGCTCGGTTATGCGATGACTACCAGCGGTTACTTTAAAGGTTTAAACTTCTTACTTAACCCCGATTTTAGCAAATTAACCGGCACGTCTATTTTGATGGCGATGGGGCAGGCGTTTTTTACACTCAGTATTGGTATGGGCGCTGTGATGGTATACGGTGCATATTTACCCAAAAATGTATCGATTGCCAAGGCTATTTTCATTATTGCTGGCGCTGACACGCTGGTTGCTTTACTGGCGGGGCTGATTATTTTTCCGATTGTTTTTACACACCAATTACAGCCGGATTCTGGTCCTGGGCTTATTTTTCAAACTTTGCCAATTGCCTTCGGTAATATGACGGCTGGTTGGTTGGTGGGTACTTTATTTTTTATCGCTTTAGTCTTTGCGGCGCTGTCTTCGTCTATCTCGCTGATTGAACCGGCGGTTGCTTGGTTGATAGAACACAAAGGTTTAACCCGTCAGCAAGCGTGCATTAAATCGGGTTTGGCGGCATGGCTAATGGGTTTAATCACGGTATTTTCGTTTAACGTTTGGTCGGGTTTTAAGATTTTTAATCAGAATTTGTTTGAATTAATCGATTTTATAACTTCAAACCTGATGTTACCAGCCGGTGGTTTGTGTATCGCCGTGTTTGCTGGCTGGATTATGCACCAGCAGCATACTGAAAATGAATTGGCGCTGCCTGATGCGCAAAGTTACATACTGTGGCGCGTTGTGGTGCGCTATGTTTGCCCGTGTGCGGTGTTTTTGGTGTTTCTTCACGTTGCTGGAGTAGTGTAATCATGACTGTTGTAGAAAAAAGCGCTTTGGTTAAATTTTCTGCGCTGCAAATGTTTGAGCTGGTTAACGATATTGAATCTTATCCAAAGTTTTTGCCGTGGTGTAGTGCTAGTCGCATTCTTAAACGCGGTGAAGATTTTGTTGAGGCTGAGTTATTGATAGCCAAGGGCGGATTTAAAAAAGCTTTTTCTACCCGAAATAAGATAGATAATGGCGGAAAAATAACCGTTTCTTTGCTGGATGGGCCATTTTCTTACTTGGAAGGTTCGTGGAATTTTTTACCGCTACGTGAAAATGCTAGCAAAATTTCGCTGAATTTAGAATTTGAAATGGCAGGAAAATTGGCCAATTTGGCGTTTGGTGCGGTATTTAATCAAATTTGTAACACGATGGTGGGCGCGTTTACCCAGCGTGCTAAAGATGTTTATGGCTATTGATAGCGCATCCAGTCAGATGTTGTTAATAGAAATTGCTTATGCGACATCGCATAAGCAACGCCTTGTTGCGGTACAAATACCAGCAGGGTCAACGGTTGAACAGGCTATTTGGGTATCGGGTTTATTAAATGAATTTCCTGAGATTGACTTAAAGCAGACTAAAGTGGGGATTTTTGGTAGCGTGTGCGATTTGGATCAATTACTTAAGCAGGGCGATCGCGTCGAGATTTATCGCCCCCTGGTATTAGAGCCAAAAGCGGCAAGGTTACAAAGAGCGGCAAAATGATTTGCAAGCACGATATTTATTGATTATTTCGCGTATTACGCCACAGGTTTACCATGCTGACTGAAAAATATATCAATCCGTTTACTGATTATGGCTTTAAACGCTTATTTGGCGAAGAGGCTCATAAAGATTTGTTATTGGATTTTTTAAATGAGTTACTGTATGAAGAACAAGGGCAAATTAAAAGTTTAACCTTTCTCAAAACAGAACACTTGGGTTCAACTGAAACCGATAGAAAAGCCATTTTTGATTTGTATTGTGAAAATGAAAAAGGTGAGAAATTTATCGTTGAATTACAAAAAACCAAGCAAAATTTTTTTAAAGAACGGGCATTATATTATTCAACATTTCCTATTCAGGAACAGGCTAAAAAAGGTGATTGGGCGTATGATTTAAAAGCGATTTACACCATCGCTATTTTAGATTTTGTTTTTATTGAAGATGCCGAGGAGTTGGATAAATACAAATACGTGATTAAACTCAGCGATATTGAAACCAATAAGGTTTTTTACGATAAATTAACCTTTGTCTATTTGGAAATGCCTAAATTTAAAAAAGCATTAGCGGATATAGAAACGCATTTTGAAAAATGGTTATATGTGTTGAGGCATTTAAACGAACTGGAAAAAATCCCCGCCAAGTTATCAGAAAAAGTGTTTAGTCGATTGTTTGAAGTGGCAGAAATCGCTAAATTTAACCGTGAACAATTAATGCAGTATGAAGACAGCTTAAAGTATTATCGTGATTTGAATAATTCATTTTCTACCGCCAAAGTAGAGGCAATGAAAGAAGGCTTGAAACAAGGATTAGCGCAAGGATTGGAGCAAGGATTGGCACAAGGTAAGTTAGCAGAAAAGCTGGCGCAAGCTGTAAAAATGAAGAAAAAAGGTTATGATGCAGATGACATTATAGAAATAACTGGCTTGGATGAGCAAACGATTGCAAGCTTGCGCTTTTAACTAAACTCAGTCACTTTTTATATCGGGTGTGTTTTGTTTGGTGTGAGATTTACGAGGCTTTGAAAATCTTGTAGGTCTGCAATGTTACTCGATAAAATAAATGTGACTGAATGCTAGATAGTTTATTGTCTTGAAACTTGTGAGGAAAGATTATGAAGCACTGTGTAAAATTAACTCTGGCTGCGGCGATGGTAAGTTTAAGTGCAGGTTGTGCAACACATGCGGGCACCGCAGACCTGCAAGCACAAATTGATAGCCTAAAAGCACCTGAAGACCAGGTGGTAATTGATTCGGCTCGTGCGCAGGCCGCCGCTTCAGCAACTCAAATAGATGTTAATCTCACCGATCATGCGCTTGAGCTAGCTAATTTCAGGATAGGGAAAAGGTTTCGGGGTGCAATGAAAAAAAATCACTAATCGTGTGCTGATTTTTATATTGACTAATTAAGAGGGTTTTAGGGTGATAAAACAAATTTTAGCCGTCGATTTAAAAGATAGACTGCAAAACAACGAAGCGTTTTTTTTATTGGATGTCAGAGAGCCTAATGAATTTCATTATGCGCATATTGAAAACAGCGTGTTAATTCCCCTCAATGAAATTCCACAACGCCTGACGGAGTTAGATGTGCAGGATGATATTGTGGTTATTTGTCATCACGGCTTGCGTAGTCAGCAAGCGGCACATTTTTTAGTGCAAGCGGGTTTTAGCCAGGTTACAAATCTGCTGGGTGGTATTGATGCCTGGTCTTGTTTGTGCGACAGTTCAGTGCGGCGTTACTAATGCTTGTTGGTTTTAACGCTGTTGTTTACGAGATTGCGATTTGGCAAAGATGATATTTTGGTGCTCTAAGGCGGCCATTTTTTGTTGTGTGCGAACCAAAATAAAAGGATCTTGTTGGTGGGCTGCCTTTTTTTCTGTACTTTGTACGGGTAAATAGCCCTGTTGGTCTGAATACAATCGTATAATCAGGCTTTTAAACCATAGTGGTCGCCTTCGTACCACATACAAAGCAGTCGGTATGATAATCGGCACTAAAAGATCAAGTATAAAAATGATGACCAAGCCTATTGTGCAATTTTTGCGTACCAACAGCGGGTCATGGCTGGCTAATAAGGCGTAATCAGTTTCGTCTGTTTGCCATTTTTCGGCATAAAGTTCATGGGTAACAATGGGGAGCCATGTGGGGCGTTTTCTAATGGCATATAAGCTGTAAAGCGAAGTAAAAGGCACGGGGAGGATTTCAATAATTAATAAGCCAATAATGACCCATGTGCATTTGGTTTGCAGTTTCATTTTTTTGCCAGGAGAGGTTACGTGCAGTGCAAGAGCGTAACAAATAATGCGTCATGATGTAAGTTACGGTTACAAAAAATTATTTGCGCTGGCTGTTTTATACCACGTACATTCTCAACGAGATGATAAAAATGCTCTGGCTATTTTTAAACTGTTAGCTACAACCTGATGCATATCATAGTAAATATATTGACCGCAACGGCCGATAAAAGTGATATGCGTTAATTTTTCGGCCTCAGTGCGGTAGCGGTTATATATTTTTTGTGGACTACCTTCAACCGTTTTGACGGGGTAGTAACGTTCAAAATTATTGTCCTCGTAGCTACAGGGGATTTCTTTGGTGAGCAGTATTTCTGTGCGCGTGCCTAAATCGCAGCCAGGGTATAAGCGCCAATCGGTTTGGCGTGTATAAATGCCTTCATCGGTAAAGTTGATTGTGGGTACAGGCTGTTGATGTGTTGTTACACGTTCATGTATAAATTGAATTGACCGATACGGTAAAGCACCGTATTTTTCATCAAAATACACGTCAATAGGCATGGCGTTAAAAATATGCTGATAATTTTTTTCCATGCTTCTTTCAAAGCGGCATGATAGTGAAATAGAAATATCAGCATGATCCAGTAGATTTTCAAATAAACCGATATAGCCATGCTGTGGCATAGCCTGTATTTTGTCGTTAAAATAATGTCGGTTATCATCGTAGCGCACTGGTAAACGCGCTAATACTTGTGCAGGTAATTCGCTTAATGCCATCCCCCACATTTTTTGAGTATAACGACCAAAAAATAATTGCGTTAATTCAATACCATAAATATTTTCCGCCATTTGTTGCGCATTTGTTGGCATGGTATGCTGGCATTTAAGCGTATCAAGAAAGCGTTTGATATCTTCTGCGTAGTTTAATTGACATTGATAAATTCTGTTTAACGTGGTTCTATTGATAGGTAAGGGCACATAACCGATTTTATCTACCCATGCTTCAACGCTGTGTTGGTAGGGTATCCACTGTGTGAAGCGTGATAAATAGTCAAAAATGTGTTGATCATTAGTATGAAAAATATGCGGTCCGTAATGATGAACCCGTAAATTGAGCGTTTTATCGACTGGATCGTAAGCGTTGCCAGCAATATGAGGACGTTGATCTATAATGTGAATTTTATAACGGCCACTATCGGCAAGCTCACGGGCAATTGTTGCGCCTGCGAAACCTGCACCGACGATCAGTATGTTTTTTTTAATCACTGGCGTTACTCGTAAGGCTTATGTGTAACCAGTTTATTAACTTTTTTGCTTGATCTTGCCAGGTTGGAATCGTAATAGTGATGCTAACGGGATTTTGTAATAAGTATTCAATTTTTGTTTGTAAATCAATTTGGTTATCCGGTTCATACAGGCATTGCGGGTAGTCTTTAAAAGTATGTTGTAACGCGCCTAATCGGGCAGTTAAGATCGGTGTATTACATGCCAGTATTTCGTAGGTTTTTTGTGGGAAGGCATAGCGGCCAAATGCGGTATCGCGCATACAAACAACCGCTAAATTTAGGCTATTGTAAAAGCTAGCAATAGCGCTATGCGGTAATAAACCCAAATAATGAATGCGTGGATGGTTTGGAATGGGGGATGCAGAGTCGGTAGAACCTGCCAGTGCTAAATGCAAATCGGCTTGGCTTTTCGCCATGTGTAAAAAGCTGTCATAAAGCAAGTGGATGCCTCGACTGTGGCTTAATGATCCGGCAACACCAATAATCTTGGCATGAGTGGGTAATCCCCTTGCTAGCCGAGCGTCTTGTTGGTTTTGTTGATAAAAATCGCCGCCTTTGATGGTACTTTCTAACGTCAGTACATTAGTGTGGCGGTAATGCTGTCTGATGTAGTCAGACAATGGTTCGCTGACGCAGCTAATGCCCATAGAATGTCGGATAGCCCAACGATACAAAAGTAACATACCGGGTATTTTTGATAAACCGAAACTTTCGTAATTATCGTACAGGTCAATAAAATAAGGGGTTTTTATGCTGCGTGCCAGCAGTGCGGTGAGAATTACGCTAGGGCTATCGGAACTTGCCAGAATAACGTCAGGTTTAAATTTTTGAAGTAATGCACGTACGCGATAAAGATAGCGTATGAGTCCTGGCATAATAAATAGGCCAAGATTGTACGAGTACCAGTTTAAGTAAGCGTCGCCGTCTTGGTAATGCTGAAAATAACCTTCTTCTCGCTTTCGGTAGCTCAAGCAAATGCCCAAAACCTGATGCCCCTGTCGTGCTAATTGATGAGGTAATTCATAAAGTCTGGCGTAGCGATCGTCAATGACATCTTTTTGCATGTATTGGCGTTTTGAGAAGCAAATAATTTTCATGAATCGGGATAGTTTGTTGTTAAATTATTTTTATGCTGCATATAATTATGATTTATAGTCTCTAAGCTGACAGCTTCTGCTATTAAGGTGATTTATAATAATCGAACGAGTACAAGGGTTGTCGATGAAAAGCACGGAATAAAGCTATTTTTTGTGGTTTTTTGTGCTTTTCATAGAAATCACTTAAGTTAAAGATAGACCAATACGGCTATGATTGATAAGAAATAATATTTAAATGACTATTAGATTAAGTGGCATATAAGTTATAGGCTACAATCAGTTCAGATGGCAAAAAAGCAAGCGTTATTAAGCGTTGCTTAAAATCTTATTTTGTAATGGCCGCGTCAACAAGTTAAATATGCTGAGTAAATTTATTGTAATGCGGGTATTTTTTCGGCGGCAGTATTGGTTTAAGGTACGCTAAAATTTTTAAAAATGTGGCATGGATTTACCTATTTATAATGCCTTTTATTGAAAATCGGCTTATCATTGCGTATATTTTGTCAGTCTGAAAAATGATATATGCCGCAATACAAATTGATTTACTTAGCTCTTATAGTGACGCTAGCCAGCTGCGGTCAACCCGGCGCGCTTTACATACCCCATAAACCCACTCCTGTTTCTGTTAAGCCTAAGCCAGAACTCAAAGAACTTAAAAAAGATAAATAATAACAATGGATTATTTTAATTACAGGCGTAGTGAATTATTCGCCGAAGACGTTGCGGTACAAGATATTGTTTACATGCACGGCAGCCCTTGCTACATCTATTCAAAACGTACATTGGAAAAACACTGGCACGCTTTTGATGATGCATTTGGCGAACATCCGCATTTAATTTGTTATGCGGTGAAGGCCAATTCTAATATTGCCATTATCAATGTCTTAGCGCGATTGGGATCGGGATTTGATATTGTCTCGCTTGGTGAATTGGAGCGTGTTCTCACTGCTGGTGCGGATCCTAAAAAAATTGTTTTCTCAGGTGTTGGTAAACGCGAAGATGAAATACTCGCCGCGTTAAAAATTGGTATACGCTGTTTTAACATAGAAGTCAGCACTGAACTGGATAGAATCAACTTGTTGGCTGGGCAATTAGGTGTTATTGCCAATGTTTCGTTTCGGGTTAATCCGGATGTAGATGCAAAAACGCACCCGTATATTTCAACCGGTTTGAAAGAAAATAAATTTGGCATTGATATTAAATACGCGTTGACAGAATACCGTCGTGCGGCGAGCATGGCGCATATTAATGTCGTGGGTATTGATTGCCACATTGGTTCACAATTGACCGAAACCCAGCCGTTTTTAGATGCTTTAGACCGCGTACTCAGCCTGGCAGAAAGCCTTAAAGCCGAAGGCATTCACCTGCATCATCTGGATTTGGGCGGCGGTTTGGGGATTCGTTACAAAGACGAGCAGCCTACCGAACCTGCCGAGTACATTCAAGCGCTATTAGCACGATTGGCCGGTAGCGACTATGAAATTTTGTTAGAGCCTGGCCGTGCCATTGTCGGTAATGCGGGGATTTTAGTTACCCAAGTTGAGTACCTAAAGCCTACCGAGAGTAAAAATTTTGCTATCGTGGACGCGGCTATGAACGATTTAATCCGTCCAGCGCTATACAGTGCCTGGCAAGAGATTATTCCCGTTAATCAACACAGTGATGCTGTTGAACAAACCTGGGACATTGTAGGCCCTGTATGCGAAACCGGCGATTTTCTCGGTAAAGAACGTAGGCTCAAACTCGCACAAGGCGATTTATTGGCCATCCGTTCTTCTGGTGCTTATGGTTTTTCAATGAGTTCTAATTATAATTCCAGACCGCGTGCCGCCGAGTTGATGGTTGATGGCGATCAGCTATACTTAATCCGGGAAAGAGAGATTTTATCGCAGCTATGGAATGGCGAACACTTACTACCCTAGGCACACACTATGATTAACTTCACCAAAATGCACGGACTTGGTAATGATTTTGTCGTTATCGACGCTATCAACCAAAACATTAGCTTGAGCAGTGAACAAATTCGTTTTATGTCTGATCGCCACTTTGGCATTGGCTTTGACCAATTGCTATTGGTAGAAGCGGCAACTGATGACCAAGTTGACTTTACTTACCGCATTTTTAATGCTGATGGCAGCGAAGTTGCCCAATGTGGCAATGGCGCACGCTGTTTTGCTCGTTTTGTCCGTGACAAACACTTATGTGACAAAGAAGAAATTCGTGTCAGTACAAACTCAGGTATCCTGATATTATGTTTTGAAGACGATGGTATGATTACCGTCAATATGGGTATTCCTAAACACAAGCCCGCTGAAATTCCTATACTAGCGGCAGAAGAGTCTAAATTTTACAGTGTTGATATGGTAGAAGAACGCCGTCAAGTTGATAATTTTTCTCATCACGTCAGTCAGCGTGCTTTTGGTGCGGTATCTATGGGTAATCCCCATGCTGTCATGCAAGTACATGATATTAAAACAGCGTATGTACTCAGCATTGGAGCGCAATTAGAAAACCATTCGGTTTTTCCTGAACGCGCAAATATTGGTTTTATGCAAGTGATTGATCAGCAGCATATTAAATTGCGTGTGTATGAGCGCGGCGCAGGAGAGACACTAGCGTGTGGCAGCGGTGCTTGTGCTGCTGTTGTTATTGGTATTGAGCAACATCTATTGGCATCTGATGTTTTAGTTGAGCTACCGGGTGGTAGTTTAAAAATACACTGGTCGGGCAGGGGGCAGCCGGTCTTTATGACAGGTCCTGCTACCTCTATTTATGATGGAAGCATAACCCTATGACTAAACAGCACTCTTTAACGGCCGAAGAGGTTGAATCTTATCTGCAACAACACCCTGACTTTTTTAACAAGCACTTACATTTGCTAGAAAAAATGCGTATCCCACATCCGAGTGGCGATGCGGTTTCATTGATCTCTAAGCAATTGGAAATATTCAGATCTAAGCATCATGAGCAAGAAAATCAGTTGATGACATTGATTGAAATTGCCAGAGACAACGATATTGCTTGTATGCGCATGCATAAATTAACCCTGGCGTTGCTGGATGCTGCCACTTTAGAAGATGTTATCAATCATCTTAATATTGTGTTGTCAGATTATTTTTTAACTGATTTTGTTGCTTTACGTATCATAAAATCTAACGCGACATCTACGATTCCTGATCTGTTTATAGACTCGGATCCTAAAAGCTTAAAACCATTTGCGACCGAATTAGGCAGCAATCAGCCCAGCTGTGGCCGCCCGACGTTAACGCAAGCCAAAGCTTTGTTTGGAGATTGTGCGCTGGAAGTGCGTTCGTGTGTCATTATTCCTATGCTATTTACGCAATTGGAAGGTATATTGGCAATAGGCAGTCGTCAAGAAGGACGCTTTCAGAACGGCATGGGCAGTATTTTGCTAACTCAGATGAGTGAAATTATTGCCACGCGGCTGATTTCATTAATTCCCAGAGACTGATGTCACCGTTAGCTGATGCTTGGCTGGATGATTTTTTTAACAATTAACCGTTGAGCAAGGTGTTTTGGAGTACACATTAAAATGTTACCGGCGCGACATTTTGCAACTCAGTTTATACTGTAGATAAAAAGCCATAACTGAATGGTCGGCGATCAGTCAGAATGATATACGCTACCATATCGCCAGTCGGTATCGCTTAGGCATTAGCGATAAAAGTTTACAGCGTGAATTATCGGTCATACGGAGTTTTTATAATGACTTACTTAAAAACAATGTCCTAGACAGCAATCCAACGCAGTAGATAAAAACCCCTAAACCACAGCGAAAATTGCCTAAAACTTTGGATGTTGATCAAATAACTAGCAGTCAGTCAACTTTATTCTGTCGGGTGTTACAAAGACCTACGAGGTTTTAAAACCTCGTAGGTCTCACGCTGGTCAAAAATTTACCCAATATATCAAGATTGACTGAGTATTAGCCTATTAGCAGCACAAACCAGCTCGCATTTAGAAACTCGTGATGTTGCCATGTTTGAATTATTCTATTCATCAGATTTACGGCTCAGTGAGTTGGCGGCACTTGATGTTAATGATATTGATTTATATGACAATTCATTGCTTGTGCGTGTCGGTAAAAGTGGCAAAAGCCGTGTATTGCCTATAGGGCGTAAAGCTTTTAGCATTAAGCACTTAGTTGTTATTACGCAGCACAGTGGCTAAACAAACGGAATCTGCTTTGTTTGTCTCTTGGCACGGTAATCGCTTATGCCAGCGTAGCATTCAGTTAAGGCAAAGCGATGCTGTCAAAAAAAGGCATAGACACGCACGTACACCCGCACATGCTCAGGTATTCGTTTGCCAATCATTTGCTAGAGGTTAGCCAAGATTTACGTACGGTACAAGAATGACTCGGCCACAGCGACATTAATAGCGCACAAATATACACACATCTGGATTTTCAGCACTTGGCAGAAGTCTACGACAAAGCGCCTGCACGCGCCAAAAAAAAGCACGCCACCGCTATTGTCAATAAGCAAAAAACTTAAAAACCTGCTACCATGTGGACATATATTCGGTATTGACAGCAATCTGTTTTTACACACATAAATTTCTTGTTTAGTTAGGATTCCAAAATGGTGGACAGCGAAATGCAGGACGACGAAAAATCTAAAGGCATCCTTTGGGGATTTGGCGTGCTTGGCTTGGTTACAACACTCGTTCTTGTTATTTTGGGCGCATGGTGGGGAGCAGAACCAGAGCAGTTCAATATTCACGATGAAGCTTTAAAACGGATGAAGGAAACTAACACCACAGAAGTGCCGTTGGGTTACACCTATACCAACACTTTGGCACACATTTCTGAGGTTTTGCTGCATAAAAGTGGCGGCTATATTACCAATGATGTAGCACCCCCAGGTTTGTTGTTAGATAACATTAAAAACTTTGAGTACGGTGCGCTGGTTATTTTACGTGATGCTACCTCGGCGTTGAGAAATCATTTTTCACGCGATCAATCGCAGTCTTGGGAAGATGCTGACTTAGCCATTGCCGAACCGTATTTTTATTATGAAAATGATTCTTGGGCGCTGCCGTCCACAGAAGCTGAGTATCAAAAAGGTATTGATGCTTTGCATAAATACATGATACGTCTGCAAAAGTTTGATTCTACCACAAAGCAGGCGCGGTTTTTTTCAAGAGCTGACAATTTGTGGCAGTATACTGAGGTTGTTATTAAGCGCTTAGGCGGACTCTCAACACGACTGAGTTCAAGCAGCTCTAAGGCTAATTTAGGTCCTGGTTTGAATGAAATTTCTGAAGAAGATGCTTTAAAGCCCAATAGCACCGCGTTGGACAAGATATCTTGGTTAGAAATTGACGACGTATTTTATGAGGCGCGTGGTGCAAGCTGGGCTTTATTGCATATTCTTCGTGCTATTAAACACGATTTTAAAGATATTTTATTGGATAAACGCGCTATGCGTACTGTCGATATCATGATTAAAGCTTTAGAAAATGCTATGAACCCTATTATGAGCCCCATGATTTTAGACGGTGGTGGTTATGGCTTGTTTGCCAATTATTCGTTAACAATGGCAACCTATATTGCCCGTGCTAATGCGGCAGCTTTGGATTTACGTGACATTATGAACAGAGGTTAGGTACAATAATTATGGATGATCAAATCAACGAAAATTTAAAAAAAATCAGCACCTGGAAAAGAATTTTCTTTATGCTGGTTTTTGCCGCTATTGGCGGTGTCGTCAGAATGTTACTGTGGGCAGTTATTTTGCTGCAAATATTTGCGGTATTATTTACGGGGAAAATCAATAGTAATATTTTGGATTTTGGCCGTAGCCTTTCTATTTACACTTATCATATTTTGCTGTTTTTATCTTTCAACACAGACGTATTGCCGTTTCCGTTTGCTGCGTGGAATTTAACCGCTGAATTAAGAATACCGGACGCGTCCAGCAAATAATCTCATGGGCTCTATACGCAAAATCATCCATATTGATATGGATGCCTTTTTTGCCGCTGTAGAGCAGCGTGATAATCCACAATATCGTAACAAACCTCTGATCGTCGGTGGTCAGCCGTTTGCCCGTGGCGTTGTTGCCGCCTGTAGTTACGAAGCTCGAAAATATGGCATTCATTCTGCCATGCCCTCTACCAAAGCGTATCGCTTGTGCCCACAGGCTATTTTCGTTAAGCCGCGCTTTGATGCCTATCTTGATGTCTCTCGGAGCATTCGCAGTATTTTTGCTGAGTTTACCGATATTATTGAACCTGTTTCATTAGATGAAGCGTATTTGGATGTCAGTGCTGTTAATCTGTATCAGGGTTCAGCAACCTTTATTGCCAATGCTATTAAAACCGCCATTTTGCACAAAACCCAGCTCACCGCATCCGCTGGTGTGTCCTACAATAAATTTCTTGCCAAGATAGCTTCTGATATTAATAAACCCAATGGTTTATATTTAATTACACCTGAACAAGGTGGTGTGTTTGCTGAACAGCTTCCGATAGACAAGTTTCATGGCATTGGTAAGGCTACAGCGCAAAAAATGCGTAATCTGGGCGTGCATACTGGCAGTGATTTAAAAAATATTGCTCTGGAAATGTTGCAACAACACTTTGGTAAAGCGGGGTTGCACTATTATGATATTTGCAGAGGTGTAGATCACCGTCCTGTTAATAATCACAGAGTTTGTAAGTCGATAGGGGTGGAAATCACCTTGCAAGCAGACATTGTCACCCAGCACGATGTTGTTAATCATTTACAGGCACTGCTAAAAAAAGCCGTGTTAAAAGTTGCTGAAAAGCAGTTGTCTGCTTATGCAATTACGGTGAAGATAAAATATTATGATTTTATACAAATTACCCGTAGCCGCACGCTGACACAGGCGATTACACCTGTGCTTAGCGCGCACCACCTGTTTGAGGATTTACTGAAAAATACTGATGTAGGTCGTCGCAGTGTGCGTTTATTGGGTATTACGTTGTCATCGTTCAAACATTCTTCTGGCTTGCAACACGCTCAACAAATTGATCTGTTCGATAATCTCTGAGCTATTTTCTTGCCAGGCAAAGGCTTTATGCTTATTTACAGATACTGGTTTTTTAACGTGATGTAATGTTGATAGGAGTATTTTAGAAAGTCGTATTCGGAATCTTTTAGCATACGTATGCGTCTGGCTGGTGCGCCAACATACAAATGACCGCTTTCCAATTTTTTCCCTGAAGGGACTAAAGAACCTGCACCAAGCATAACGTAATCTTCAATCACAGCATCATCCATGATAATGGAGCCCATGCCGATCAAACAATAATCACCGATGGTACAGGCGTGTACTACGGCGCGATGACCAATAGTAACGCCTTTGCCGATAACCAGCGGGTAACTTTTTTCTGAAAACGGTGTCGCATGAGAAACATGCAACACCGAGCCATCTTGAATATTAGTACCCGCACCGATGGATATGCTTTCAACATCGCCTCTAATAACAGTTGTTGGCCATATAGAGACATCATCACCGATGCTGACATTACCAATAACGACAGCGCTGTTATCGATGTAGACAGATGCGCCGATTATTGGATGTATGTTATTAAATTTTAAAACTGACACGATGCACTACTCCTTGGCTAACTGTAAATTTTAATTATTCATATACGCAGATTACAGGGTAATAAGTGTATTGATTTCGACACAAAAGCTATTTTTGTTTACAGTGCTATTGGGGGTTGGTGCTATTTGTAAATACGACTGAAAAAACAAACAATTTCTGAGTGATTCATTAATTTGCTGCGATAGCGTACATTTTACCGAAGTATTTCAGTTTTTATGAGCTTAAAGCTAATATTTGCAAATATAATAAAAACGCCTGTTGGTGGCTAAAAGCGATATCAATAGTTTTAGCTGAGGCGGATATCAGGCATCGACATTTATGCGATGCCTGATCAAAACAAAAAACCAGTAAATTGGTTTTAGTGGGCTATTTTTGCACCTGCTTCCTTAATATCTTTGGTGACTGCTTTAGCGCCATCAACAGCTGCTGTGCCTGCTGTCGCTGCGCCTGCTGCTACTTTACCTGCCGCATCAGCTCCGGCGGCTTTAGTGCTATCTACTGCTTTACCTGTTGCATCTGCCGCCGCAGTGCCCGCCGCTTTAGCGCCATCTACCGCTTTGTCCGCGACATCAGTTACAGCAGCACCCGCCGCTTTAGCACCGTCAACAGCCGCAGAACCTGCCGCCGCCGCACCGTCTACCGCTTTACCTGCCACATCAGTTGCAGCAGCGCCTACCGCTTTAGCACCGTCAACAGCCGCAGAACCTGCAGCGGCTGCGTCTTCTGCTACGTTACCCGCTGCATCAGTTGCAGCAGCGCCCGCTGTTTTAGCGGTATCAACTACGGCAGCACCGGCATTAGCTGCGCCGTCAACGGCTTGGCTAGTCGCATCTTTAGCAGCACCAACAGCAGATTCTGTTGTTGATTTAACAGAGTCAATAACAGAGCTGGCTTTAGATTCTTGCTGTGTAGCGTGTCTGTCGTTAGCGGGTGGTGTGCCTTGATCTTCTGCGCCACAACCTGCAAGCAATGCTAAGCTAACTAGGCTCGTTGCTATAATTTCTTTAGTTTTCATAAATATACCCTATTTTATTAAATTTATAAGACCTGATATTACCCAGAAAAACACTAGGATCAACTTCCAATACTATCACGATTATTCATCGCACATTAGAAAAATACACGCTAGCATAGCCATGAGATTTATCAGCGAACAATTGTAAGCTATTCTATGGTTTTTTTTAGTATTTGCAATAATAATGGTCAATTTAATCCTATGGTTACAGGGTACATTTAAAAATTATTGCAGGTGTTATGGTTGCATAAGCCAAATATTTTTACAAGATTTCAAATAAATCACCCTTAGGAACGCGCACGAAATAACTTGAGCAAGTTCATGCTTCGACAGGCTCAGCACGAACGGTGGTGGCGTTTAAGTTGTTCAAGTTATTTCATGCACGTTCCTTAATACATAGTCTAGCGACAATCAGTAGGATTTTTTTATAACGGCAAGGGTAATAAATAATACCAAAGCGCTGGGGAAAATAGCCACTAAAGGTGCATTAAATTCATAAATTAAGCCCATATGGCTAGCAATTTTATCGACAATATTAAAGCTCATGCCAATTACCACACCTATCATAATCCGACTGCCAGCACTGATGCCGCGCTTAATACCTATCACAAAAGGTACAGAAATTAATAGCATAACAAAGGTGACTAACGGATTAACAATACGTCCCCAAAAGGCTAGCTCAAAAGTGAGTGATTTTTGGTGATTGTCTTGCAGAAAATCAACATAAGTAGCCAAATCGTAAAGCGATAAATTATTAGGATCTACGGTAACCATTTTAAAAAGCTGTGGATCAATCGACGATTGCCATAAACGTTGCCGTTGTTTAACAACGTGCATTTGTTGTGACGATACCAATGATTGCCGAGGCTGTTCTAAACGCCATTGTTGCTTACCCAAAAAAGTGGCTTGCTGAGCGTAAGTAGCGCTGTGTAAATGGTGCTGTTTATCGATTTCATAGAGATTAATGTTGGCCAATTTACCGTCATCTTGTATGCGCCTGACATTAATAAATTGATTATTTTCACGTAGCCATAGTCCGTAGCGCGAGTGCATAATAGCATTGGGATTTTGCGACAGTATCTTGATTTTTTGTCCCATGCGTTCGCCTAATGGCGCAATAAATTCGCCAACTAAAAAAGCAATAGTGACTAGCACGGCACCTGCTAATAGTGTGGATTTTACGATGCCTGAGATGGCTAGCCCAGACGATTGCATAGCAATTAATTCACGGTTATTGGCCATATTACCCAAGACAAATAGACTGCCCAATAACGCGGCGGCGGGTATGAGTTCATAAATAACTGTGGGTGAAGTGAGTGCGACATAGTAAAAAATTTCTTTTAAACCGTAATTATTTTTACCAAGGTAGCCTAATTCATCGCTGAAGGTGAATAAATTGAATAAAGTTAATAAACAAACTAAGGCAACAAAAGAACCTTTTAGAATTTCTTTAACGATATAAAGCGTTAAGACGTTCATTGTTTGGCCTTAGCGTTAATTTTTATGAGTAACCACTGCCAGCCATAAAGTCGCATTAGTAATAGTGCGCCTACCAGTAAAAATAATGCATTAACACCGACTACACCCAGTTCAGTTGGCAGTGTGCCGTTGCTTACCCAAGCTTGACTGACACGGGTAAAATTGCTGTAGGTAAAATAAATAAGAAACCCTATTGCAATATTGCCATATACACCGCCGCGTGGTGACATTTGCGCCAATGGCACGGCTAAAAAAGCCAGTAATAACACACTCAGCGGTGCAAAGCAGCGGCGTTGTAATTCGGCAATATCTACCAAAGCACTTGAGTGCCATAAATCGCTACTGGTCATGGCTTCGCGTGGAAAACTGAGCGCGGAATTTTTGCCTTCTATTTGCACAGAATATTCATCAAAAGCTTCAATGACGTAATTAAATGCGCCAGGTTGTCCTTGCGCTCGCTCACCGTGTTCAAAAACCATGTAGCGGCCATCGGGTAGATCTACTATGCTTGCTGTTTCAGCGGTAATAATACCGACATCGTTTTTATTGCGCTGTTGTACAAACACCTGGTGCATTTTTTTGTTGGCATCAATGTGTTCAACATAAAAAACCAAATCGCCATGACTGTATTCACTGAATTTTCCAGCGGCAATGCCTCTTAAGTCAGCCGTTTGCTTGTCGCGGTGCATTAGTTTTTCCATGCCAGCTTCGGCCCACGGCGACAATAGCATTGATAGCCCCGTGGTCACTATACTCAAAGGTAATAACAAAGTGAATACGGCGCGATAAATTGTGCTTGAACCCCCGCCTGCTGAGGCCACTGCCGCCATTTCTTGGTCTTTATACATGCGGCCAAAGACCATTAATACTGCCATAAAGACGGCTGCCGGTAGTAGGTCAACACTGATAATGATTGATTTAAGGGCAAGCATGGTCAGTAATGTTTCATTAGAAAGTTGGCCGTCTACGGCTTTATCCAAAATTCTGATAAAAGCGCGGCTGACGATAATCACCACAATCACCGACCACACGGATAGCAGTGTTTTTAATAAATCCACTACAATCATTTTATCGAATACCGTAATCCAGGGTCGATTTACCTTGTTATATGCTTTGGAACTTCGTGCTTGCAAACGACTCTCTCCCCATTAAAACAGCGGTTATGTTGTATAATTTTACTGATATACCTTAAAAATATAAAAAATCGGCAAATACTGCATTCAGTTGGTTGATTTTGTATTTTTAAGCTTGTTTTTTTCGGTCTTTCATTTTAAAGCGCGATAAAAAACTATGATACCTGTGTAAGCCGAGCAAAAAGCCTGCTCACTTTACACCGCCCTATTATTTGTTCCACTTAAAATGGCTAACCTCTTTTTTATACAGCACCTAAACGGATATACATACGATGGACTATTTTATAGAAAACGCCCCCTTAGAAACACTGGCTTGTGATTGTGTCATCATCGGCGTTTATCAAGATCAGCAGTTATGTTTACCCGCTAACGCGCTGGACAATAGCACGCGCGAGGTAATTAACGGCGTGATTAATCGCGGCGATATCAAAGGCAAAATGGGCGAAACCACGTTAATTAATGTGTTGCCCAATAGTTTATTAACACGCATTTTACTGGTCGGACTGGGTGAAAATAAACCTTTATCTAGCAAAGCCTATCGAAAAATACTGTCCAGTGCAGTTAACAGCTTAAAAAAACCGCATATTAAAGTTATTGTGTGCAGTTTGGCTGAGTGTGCAGTGCTTAACAGCGATTGGCAATGGAAGACGCGGCAAGTGGTGGAAATGTTTAGCGATGCGGTTTATCAGTTTACAGCGCTTAAAACGGATAAAGAGATTGACAGTAAACTGGAAAAAATCATCATTAGCGTGCCCACAGCGCAAAATAGCTTAGCACACGCAGGCTTGGCTCAAGGGTTGGCGATTGCCGGTGGCGTTACCTTAACCAAGCATTTGTCTGATTTACCCGGTAATGTGTGTACGCCGACGTTTTTGGCCGAACAAGCCATTGCGCTGGGCAAAACATCTGCCAAGCTCAGTATCAATATTCTCGAAGAAGCTGACATGGCGGCTTTGGGTATGCAAGTTTTCTTGTCGGTAGCGCGCGGTAGTCGTGAACCGGCTAAATTAATTTGCATTAATTATCAAGGCGGCGACAAAAACACTAAACCGATCGTTTTAGTTGGCAAAGGCCTTACTTTTGATGCCGGTGGTATTTCATTAAAACCAGGCCCTGGTATGGATGAAATGAAATACGATATGTGCGGTGGCGCGGCGGTTTTAGGTACGTTACAAGCTGCTGCTCAGATGAATTTACCACTGAACATCATCGGCTTGATTCCATCTTCTGAAAACCTGCCCGATGGTAACGCCGGCAAACCGGGTGACATCTGGAAAAGCATGTCGGGTAAAACTGTGGAAATTTTAAATACCGATGCCGAAGGCCGGTTAATACTTTGCGATACCTTAACTTACGCAGAAAGATTCAACCCTGATGTGGTAATAGATTTGGCAACCTTAACGGGGGCGTGCTTAGTGGCATTAGGTCGCGTACCCAGTGGTTTGTTAGGTAATGACGATGCGCTGTGTAACGATTTGTTAGCGGCCAGTGAAACCGCCAATGACAGTGTCTGGCGCTTGCCATTGTGGGAGGAATACCAAGAGCAATTAAAATCCAATTTTGCTGATCTGGCTAATATTGGCAGTAAAGACGGTGGTACGATTACCGCTGCGTGTTTCTTATCACATTTTACTAAAAACTTCCGCTGGGCACATTTGGATATCGCTGGTACAGCGTGGCGTTCTGGTGCTACGAAAGGTGCAACTGGTCGGCCTGTGCCGCTGTTGATGCAGTATTTGATTAACCGCACTAACGCGCTGTAGGCGATTATGCCCGCTATCAGTTTTTATATACTGGCGAGCGAGTCCACTGCGGAACGCGATGTATTTGCCTGCAAATTAATCGAAAAAATTTACCGCAGTGGTGCGTGTGCTTACGTACTTACTGATAACGCGCAACAAAGTCAGTTATTTGATCGCCTGCTGTGGACGTTCAGAGCAGGCAGTTTTATTCCACACCAAACGCATACCGGCACATTGCCCACAGCTGAAAATGCTATATTGATCGGTTCAGATACGCCACCGGAACACTGGCAAAAAACGCTTATTAATGTGTCGTCGCACTGCCCACAAAATTTTGCAAAATCTGAACGGATACTGGAAATATTGGATAATAGTGTAGCGGCTAAAACTTTAGGCAGAGATCGTTATCGGCGTTATCAACAAGCCGGTATTGCGATAACTACCCATAAAATGTGATGAGGGATTTTAAGGGTGTGGCGAGAAAAAATCTATCTGACATTACTCAATACAGCGTTTTCACAGTTTAATAGTTACAGCGTAACCGTTTGTGCTGAGCCTGTCGAAGTGTGCCGTTCATGCTTCGATAAGCTCAGCACGAACGGTGGCTGTAACTGTCCTAAATTGAAAACGCTGTAAATGGTTTTTAATAAAGTTGCCCGACCAAATCAAGGTAAGTTAAATACAGTCGCATATCAAATTCTAACTGATGATAATCAGCTTCCATATGTTGGCATAAGTTATAAAACGCTTTGTTGTGCTGTTTTTCTCGGATGTGTGCCAGCTCATGCACAACAATCATTTTTAAAAACCCAAGTGGCGCAGTTTTAAAAACTGAGCCAATGCGAATTTCATTTTTTGCTTTTAAGTTGCCGCCTTGTACTCTGGAGACAAAAGTATGTAATCCCAGCGCCTGATGGAGTACATCGATTTTATCATCGTAAATGACTTTGCTCAGTGGGCTGGATTGTCGTAGGAAGTGGTTTTTAATGTCCACGGTATAGCTATAAAGCGCCTTATCGGTGCGAATATCATGGGTGATGGGGTATTTTTTTAGCAATAGCTCGGCTAATTTATGGGTGCTGATGAGTGTCTGTACTTGCTCTGTAATGTTGGCTGAATAGCCGGCTAAATATTTTAATGGTTTCATTTTGGGTGCAGGTATTTAACGCAGATGGGGTTTGCGACAGTATGTTAATCCCATGGCGGTGCAGCCCCTTTATAGGCGATAAAATTTTTATCTGCTGCGTAAGTTATCACGCCAGTAGCATCAGTTGACACGCTGGTTTTTGTGGCTATTGTTGACGCTTTAGGCTTATTTGTACGGGGTGTGGCAGTGTCTATTGTCTCTGAAGGTATATGCCACTGTGCAAAAAGTGCAATGTCCTTATCAGCAGGTACATACCATTTTTTAAGCGTTGCATCCCATTTTGCTCCCAGTGCTTTGGCAGCATCTTTTTGTGCAAAAGCGACAGTGAGATAAGTTTTTGATGGTGTCATGTGATGTGCAGTAGCGTAGGGCGGACAACTTAGATTTGGCAATGTGCTTGCAGGAAGATAACATTGTAAATTTCAACTTGGTAAAAGTCCATGTAAAGCACAAGCCGCAGGTTAAATTTTGCTTGGGAACGTGCATGAAATAACTTGAACAACTTAAACGCCACCACCGTTCGTGCTGAGCCTGTCGAAGCATGAACTTGCTTAAGTTATTTCGTGCGCGTTCCTTAGTATGAAAACAGATAGACCAGTCAGCTTTTAGAAATCTGACTGGTCTGAGTGTACAATTTTGGGGTTAGATTAGAAACATTGTTCGGGGTATTTTTTATAGGTGATAGGCAGTTTCGCCATGTTCATTAATATCCAGACCTTCACGTTCAACGTCTTCGCTAACGCGCAGGCCAATCAACATATCAACCAACTTGAAAGCAACAAAAGACACCACGCCAGACCAGATAATGCACACGATTACGCCCCATAACTGGCTGCCTAATTGTCCTAGCAGATTGTATTCAGCCACGCCATTGCTGACATAATCCCATACACCGGTACCACCTAAAGCGGGGTTGGCTACCACAGCAGTACCTAAAGCACCGAGTATGCCACCAACACCGTGTACACCAAACGCATCCAAAGAATCATCATAACCTAATTTGGCTTTTAATACGGTAACCGACCAAAAACACACCGCACCAACAAGCAAACCTAAAAATATTGCCCCCATAGGCCCTGCCCAACCGCACGCCGGTGTAATCGCAACCAGTCCTGCCACTGCACCAGAAGCGCCGCCCAACATACTGGGTTTGCCGCGCATTAGCCATTCTGCACCTACCCACGATAAGGTTGCTGCTGCGCTGGCTAATAAGGTATTAATAAACACTAAACCGGCTAAGCCATTAGCTTCCAAATTAGAACCTACGTTAAAGCCAAACCAACCTACCCATAATAACGAGGCTCCGATCATGGTCATAGTAACGCTGTGTGGCGCGAGGGATTCTTTTTTAAAGCCGATGCGTTTGCCTACTAAAATACAGCCGATTAAACCAGCTATACCGGCATTAATATGTACTACCGTGCCACCGGCAAAATCCAATGCACCTTTTTGGAACAAAAATCCTGCGGTAGCACCGGCAGCTTCTGCGGCGGCGGTATCGGTATAAGCATCAGGGCCTGTCCAATACCACACCATGTGCGCCATTGGTAAATAGGCAAAGCTAAACCAAATCAGCATAAACAGTAATATGGCAGAAAACTTAACCCGTTCAGCAAACGCACCAATAATGAGCGCAGGGGTAATGCCAGCAAACGTCAACTGAAAAGCCACGTAAATAAATTCGGGGATATACACACCTTTGCTGAAGGTGGCGGCCATAGAATCCGGTGTAATACCTTTAAGAAATACTTTGCTGAAACCACCAAAAAACGCATTGCCTTCAGTAAAAGCTACACTGTAACCATAGATAGCCCACAGTATTGACATCATCGAAAAAATAACGAACACTTGCATCAAAATGGACAGCATGTTTTTGGCGCGTACCATGCCGCCGTAAAACAAGGCTAATCCTGGAATAACCATTAAGATAACCAGCACTGTAGCCACTATCATCCACGCTGTGTCGCCTTTGTTAATGGTTGGAACAATGGCTTCTGCTGCATTAGCGAGTTCTGTAAACGCCAGGAATGTTAATAAGGTGCTTGTTTTTGTTATTGTTTTCATATGTCCTCCTACAGTGCTTCTTCGCCAGTTTCTCCGGTACGAATCCGAACAACTTGCTCTAAATTGGTTACAAAAATTTTACCGTCACCAATTTTGCCGGTGTTGGCGGCTTTAGTAATGGCAACAATGACTTGCTCGGTTAAATTGTCAGCAACCGCCACTTCAATTTTGGCTTTCGGTAAAAAATCAACCACGTATTCAGCGCCGCGATACAATTCGGTATGGCCTTTTTGACGACCAAAGCCTTTTACCTCAGTGACAGTTACACCGGATACGCCCAAATCGGACAATGCTTCACGAACATCATCGAGTTTAAAGGGCTTAACAACAGCAGTTATCAGTTTCATACGGTCTCCTTAAGACAAGTTAGCAAGCTTGGAACTCACACTGTTTTTCTGTACGAAAAGATCGTTTAAAAATGAGATGAGTTCAGTTAAATAAGATAATGCATGGATCATGCCAACTGATAAAAATTGCTAATCTCCCTGTAAAATCGCGGCTTTAAGTGTGAGAGATGGCTAAAAATCACAGATGATGCACTTGTTTGGTGCGAGTGGGTTTTTTTTTGATAATATTTGGTGCAAATAAGCTGTTTAATAACAGCCGCACTCAGTGCCGGTAACGGTGTTTTTGCTGATAACACAGCGCAAAAAAAATGCGCCCGAAGGCGCATTTTAAGTGAGGCATATTGGGTTGCCTAAGTGTTTTAAAACGCGATGTTCATGTCGGTTGAAAACAGGAATTGGTCTTTTTGGTTGCCGCCGTCAAACGGTTGTGAGCCAGATTTTGCATCACTGTCTACCCAGTCATAACGTACATTAGGCCGTACATTTAACCAGGCGACAGGTTTCCAGTTTACGCCCGCAGTAATTGCGTAAAAAGAACCTGGCGCACAGCGTGCAGCGGTACGTGCTGGCGAACACACACGAAAGCCATTTTGGTCACGGAACCACTCGGCACGCAAACCGGCGGTTAAGTTATCTCTTACATCGTAGGTTAAATGGCTTAATACGCCATACCATTCTGCATCAGGAGCGGTTGAATAAGCAGGGTTGATACCGTCGGCAAAACCGTGATCGTGTTGTAATACAAAGTGCATTTTATCGGTAAAATTGTGTTTTAATACAGCGCTGTACATTGCCCACGCATCGCTGGTGGTTTCTGATCTAGCACCGTAAGTACCGCTCACGTTTAGCGAGGTGGCTTTATTAGTACTGGTCCAGGTTGCGCCCATTAAGCCAGACCAATTCCCCAATTCCCTATCCCAGCCGCCATCCCAACCACCGGTAGCACTGCCGGTTACCACGCCACCCATAACAGCCCAGTTTTTATCGACTGTGTAGTTAGCCATGATCCCAGTATGGGTAAACGGTTCGCCATATTGCATGGTATAAGCATGGGTGTAGAAGAAGTTATCTGGTGCAGGTACGGTTTCGTAACCAATCGGCGTGTAAAAATGACCGGCTTTTACATTTAAGCCATTACCAACGGGGATATAGGCTTCTAAATACGCTTGCGGAACGGCAAAGCCATAAAAACGATTGTTAGCGGTAATATCCAAATCCCAGGTGCCACGATCCATTGTGCGGCCTGTACCAAGATCAGCACCTGGTACGCCATAGGCTTGGGTAAAAAATGCATCCGAACCATACATGACATCAAAACGCCCGCCAAAATCCCAGGCACTGCCCTCGGTAGCGACAGCGCGTTGCATGTACAGGTTGAGCTGGTTCATTTGCAGTTCAGCAGAACGATCGCCAAAGGTAATCGGGCCATTGAAACGATCGCCTGGCGCAGTGGCATTGTAGGTAATGCCTGAATTTAACCAACCGCCTATTTTTAAATTATTGTTTTTCATGAATGCGGCATCATTTGGATTGCCCATTGCTTCTAACAAGGTATTGGCTTCGGTTAATGTTTTGGCTTCGGCAGACACATTGGCTGAATTTATCGCACACAGTGACGCTATGGCGAAAGCCAGTGGTTTAAGGGTGAAATAGCGGTTTTTAATTGGCGGGTTCATGGTAGGCTCCACATAATAATTGTAGTTTAAGTCAAGACTTTCTTAGATTATTTTAGCACAGAATGTGCCAGTTGCTTAAATGCTAATTTAATAGGCTTTATACAACAAATAGACGAAAGATAATGCACTAATAGTGTGCATTTTAGACGAATTTTGCACCATTATGGGTTGAGATTCATTTGAATGCGTGATGAAATACATCGCAGCAAATAGTCTGGCGGTTGTGGGCGTTGGTTACCTGTATTTGGTTACCTGTATATGGTGATTTCGGCGTGTAAAAAATCAGAATCACAACGCAAAGCCGATAACTCTATGGCGTAATCCGCTTAGAAAACGGATTACGCACCATTTTTACAGGAACTTATTCCAATGCTTTTTTATATTGAATAGACGAAAACACCGATAAACCAATTAATATTGCACCGGTTAAGCCAGTAATAATTTCAGGTACATGCACACGCATACTCAGTAACATTAACCCCGCCAACACGCCAATCGCATAATGTGCGCCATGTTCTAAAAACACGTATTCATCTAATGTGCCTTGGCGTACCAGATACACGGTTAAGCTTCGCACAAACATGGCACCAATTGCCAAACCCAGCATAATAATAATCACGTCTTGGGTAATGGCAAACGCACCAATCACACCATCAAATGAGAACGAGGCATCCAGCACTTCCAAATATAAAAAGCTCATTGCACCGGCTTTTTTAATCATCGCAGTAGCTTCTGCGCCTTCATCGGCATCATCAAACAAACTGCCCAGGCTATCGACAACGACATACAAAATGACACCCCACATACCCGCAACCAAGGCATCGTGGCGGATTGCAACCGGCAAATAATTTTGCACTGTCATCAATATTATCAGTGCCAAAATAATTTCTATCGCTTCAAGCTTGCCGATAGCCGACATTTTTTCTTCTATCTTGCCCAGCCAATGCAATTCTTTATCGGCATTAAACAGAAAAGAGAAAAATACCATTAACAAGAACATGCCGCCAAACGCGGAGATTTGGGTATGGGCTTCTTCTAAATGTTTGGCATAGGTGGCAGAATCATGCAGTGCCATTTGGGTGACACCCATAAAGCTAACACCGGTTGCTGCTGAAACAATCAAAATAGGAAACAACAAACGCATACCAAAGACGGCAACCAAAATACCCCAGGTTAAAAAGTAATTTTGCCAGCGCTCATCCATGCGCTTTAATACTGAGGCATTCACCACCGCATTATCAAAGGATAAGCTGACTTCAAGCACACCCAAAATAATGGCGATAGCGGCTCCCATGACACCGCCCCAGTAAAATGCTATACCGAGACAAAGCACCGAAACAATCATAGAAAGACGAAAATGCTGCATAGACAACCCCTAAATGTTTTTAATACGCCAACTATAGCGGATTTTGTTTAAAATCAAAATTTAAAGCATGAAACGAAGCGTGCCTTAAGCTTGTCTAGCCCAGCATATCGGCAGTGCTTTGCATCGCTGGATTAACTGGATTAGAAGCCTGTTTTTGCCGCTGCGATAAATATGTACCGCCTAAAATAAACCCTAAAACCAACAGGTAAATCACTGCCGCCACCCGTCGGGCTGTTTTTGATTTTTCGTATTCACTCATCACGTACTATCCAAGGCTTTAAATAAGCGCATCATACATTTTTTAGTGTCACTGTGCTAATGGCGGCTACTAACTTAATGCGAGATAAAGAATAATAGCATTCAAGCAGGTTGGGTTGCCAAACAGCATTCAACCCAGTCTACATTTTGTCCCGTATTAGCGGGTAGCTTGAAAAAACAATCCGCCGCCATAGCTGATATAATCTAAACTCTATCATAATTCTAGGAGTTTATTTAATGAGTACTATCAAACACTGTCGTCTTCTCATATTGGGTTCTGGTCCTGCCGGTTATACCGCTGCTATTTATGCCGCGCGTGCCAATTTAAAGCCGGTGATTATTACCGGTATGCAGCAAGGTGGACAATTGACTACTACCACCGAAGTCGATAACTGGCCCGGCGACGTTGAAGGCTTGCAAGGCCCCGATTTAATGGACAGAATGTTGAAACACGCAGAACGTTTCGACACAGAAATGGTCTATGATCACATCCATACTGCCGATTTGTCTAAACGCCCGTTTACCTTAACCGGCGATTCCGGTACGTATACCTGTGATGCACTGATTATTGCCACCGGCGCATCAGCCCGTTATTTAGGCCTGGATTCAGAAGAAGCCTTTAAGGGCAAAGGTGTGTCTGCGTGTGCCACCTGCGATGGCTTTTTCTACCGCAACAAGCCGGTTGCGGTGATTGGCGGTGGTAATACTGCGGTTGAAGAAGCCTTGTACTTAGCCAATATCGCTTCCAAAGTGACCGTCGTTCATCGCCGTGATAAATTCCGTTCCGAAAAAATTCTGTCTGATAAGCTGATTGAAAAATCCAAAACCGGCAATGTCGCCATCGAATGGCATTACGAACTGGATGAAGTATTAGGTGATGATTCAGGCGTTACCGGTATGCGTATAAAAAGCACACTTGATGGCTCAACCAAAAACATTGATCTGCACGGCGTGTTTATCGCCATCGGTCACACGCCTAATACCGGCATTTTTGAAGGCCAGTTAGAAATGGATCACGGCTATATTAAAGTAAAAAGCGGCATTACTGGTAATGCTACGGCCACCAGTGTTGAAGGCGTATTTGCCGCTGGCGACGTGATGGATTCGGTGTACAAACAAGCCATTACTTCCGCAGGTGCCGGTTGTATGGCGGCGTTAGACGCTGAAAAATTTCTGGATGATTTAGGCTAATCACCCCGCCATAGCTCATTCGTATTATTGATGTTATTGATTGTTGGAAAAACCTTCCGCCTGTGCGAAATATTCTTATGTCGCTGACTATACTTGATGCCAATAATCCTGAGCAAGAGTTTCCGGCACTTAATAAAGCCTTGAGCGTACCCGATGGTTTATTGGCCATCGGCGGCTGCTTGTCCAAACAACGCTTATTAAAAGCCTATCGACACGGTGTGTTCCCGTGGTTTAACCCTGATGATCCTATTTTGTGGTGGTCACCTGATCCACGCCTGGTGTTATTTCCACACAGGTTGCTTATTTCGCGCAGTTTAAAAAAGACTTTGCGTAAGGCGGTGTATAGCGTCACCTTTGATCAAGCCTTCGAAGCGGTTATTCATGCCTGTGCAGAGCCGCGCAAACAAAGCAGCGGTACCTGGATCACCTTGGAAATGAATCGTGCTTACCGCGAACTGCACCAACTGGGCATCGCGCATTCTGTAGAAGCCTGGTGTAATGGCGAACTGGTCGGTGGGCTTTACGGTGTCGGCATAGGCCAGGTATTTTTTGGAGAATCCATGTTTCATACCCAAACCGATGCCTCTAAAGTCGCTTTTGCACATTTGGTGAAGCAACTCAAAGACTGGGATTATCAGCTCATTGATTGTCAGGTACATACCCAGCATCTTACCAGTTTGGGCGCTGAAGAAATTAAACGTGCGACGTTTAAAAAATTGCTTGATCAGTATTGTGATTTACCTACCGGTTCCCGTGCATGGCAAAACCAATGATCTCTATTCCACTGCTGTTAAACGCAGAGCATGCGTGCAGTTATCTTGCCGAGCAACAGGCACGGTCTATTTTTGTACACCCGCATTTTGCGCTGAACACAGACATCTACGGTCAACTGATAGAACAGGGTTTCCGGCGCAGTGGCGATAATGTGTATGCGCCGCAATGTGCAGGCTGTCATGCGTGTATTCCGGTGCGTATTCGCGCCGATGACTTCAAAGCCAATCGCAGTCAAAAGCGTTGTTGGCAAACTAATATAAACACCCAGGTTATCGTTAAACCGGCTGAATTCGAGCAACAACATTACGATTTATATTGCCGTTATCAGCTTATGCGCCATGCTGAAGGCGCAATGGCCGATGCCAGTGCAGGCGATTATATTAACTTTCTTGGCAGCACCTGGTGCGACACGGTGTTTGTGGAGTTTTCTATTCAAGGCCAGTTAGCGGGCGTGGCGATTGTCGATCAATTACCCAATGCGCTGTCTGCGGTGTATACGTTTTTTGATCCGCACTATGCCAGTTATAGCTTGGGCACTTATGCGGTGTTATGGCAAATTGCCAGGGCAAAACGCCAAAAACGTGAGTTTGTGTATTTAGGCTTTTGGATTAGCGCGTGCCAAAAAATGGCCTATAAAAGTAATTATCACCCGTTGCAACAACGGCTGGATGGGCAGTGGTTAACCGTTGATGATCACTTAGCGTGCAGTTAACGTTGTTGTTGCTGGCGCTGGGTTTTTATACCCGCGTACCTGTGCCAAAGCAACAAGATTATAACCAACTGCCCAAAGCCACGGTGTATTTACCGGTGGTGGGCTGGCTGGTTGGCGCAGTTACCGCGCTGAGCTGTTATCTGGCGGATGCAATCTGGCCAAGCCCCGTAGCAGTGATTTTAGCGTTAAGCGTGGGTATTTTTCTGACCGGCGCATTTCATGAAGATGGCTTTGCTGATGTCTGTGATGGTTTTGGCGGCGGTTATACTAAAACCCGTATTTTGGCCATTATGAAAGACTCGTATATTGGTGTGTACGGCACGGTTGGCCTTATCGTATTGTTTGCTCTAAAAATCAGCTTACTCAGTACGCAAGGCCAGTCTGCACCGTTATTATTATTCGTAGGCCACAGCCTCAGTCGCTTGCCGCCGTTATTACTGATGCACCGTTACGAGTATGCCCGTGTTGATAACAGCAAGGTAGCCGCTGTCGTTTATAAACCCAATACACAGGATGTACTCTTTGCCAGCGTGTGTGCGGTAGCGCCAATGCTATGTTTGCCGCTTGGGTGTTTAGTCGCTGTAATACCCATGTATCTGGTCAATAGCTTGCTTGGGCGCTATTTTTACCGTCATATTGGTGGTTATACCGGAGATTGTTTAGGCGCTAGCCAACAAGTGGCCGAAGTGGTGTTTTATTTAAGCGTGAGTGCCTTGTGGACATTTATTTAATTCGCCACACCCAAACCGATACCGCTAAAGGCTTGTGTTATGGGCAAAGCGATGTTGAATTGGCCAGCAGCTTTTGGGACGATTGGCACAGGTTACGTGCAAAACTTCCCGACATTAGCGCAGATTGTAGGGTACTTAGCAGCCCGTTACAACGCTGCATGCAGTTGGCTGAACAATTTGCCAAGCCTATCATTCAAGATATACGCTTATTAGAAGTTAATTTTGGTGATTGGGAAGGTGTGCGCTTTGATGCGATTGAACCGGCGGTTTTGCAGCATTGGACCGATAATTTTGTACATTTACCGCCACCAAACGGCGAATGTTTTGCACAGTTATGCCAGCGGGTCGGCGAGTTCTGGCAAGAGGTAGTGCGCTATGATGTTGAACAGGTTTTAGTTATCACGCATGCGGGAGTGATTCGCGCTTTGTTAACCCATATTTTGCAACTGCCACCGGCCAATGCGTTCCATTTTCAGGTGGATGCAGGCTCGGTGCATAAATTGCAATACCTTAATGATTACACTTATATCAATTATATTAATCACTAAAAATAGCGTAACCGTTCAGTTCCCCTCTTTGAAAAAGAGAGGTTAGGGGAGATTTTTTAAATAAATCCCCCTCCACCCCTCGTAAACTCTCCCCCTTTTTCAAAGGGGGAGGTGAGCACATACAAGGCGAGACAGTTTCAGGTTATACCCAAGCACAAGAGCCGTTCGTGCTGAGCTTGTCGAAGCATGAACAACAGCCTTCGACAAGCTCAGGCCGAACGGAAGTTGTAGTTTATTGTCCCGTCTTCAGTAGATAGCCAAATAGCTTGAGTTGTTGCGCCACAAAAAATACGAAAGACACGAAACAATAGCTTGAGATGCCTCCTCTGCCTTTACGCATAGGATCTACACAATTTATTCAGCCCCATTACCCAAGACTATCTATTCCGTGCCTTTCGTATTTTTCGTGCTCAACTACTTTAACCCTAATTGGCTAATTGCTCAACAACGTCGTCATCAACTGTACATAATACCGCTGTCGCCAGATTATGGAATATACCGTGTTCAACCACACCCGGTGTATTATTGAGTAAGTTATTCAGTACTTGGCTGTCCAATCCGCTTTCGAATGTCATATCTAACACTAAGCTGCCATAAGACGATACGACTAAGCCGTCTTTATGGGTTGTTTGACGTAAATTGCCACGGCCACCCAATAATTCCAGTGTGTGTTTAACCATTTGCCAGGCAAACGGCATGACTTCTATTGGAATGGCGTAGTTTGCGCCAATATAATCAACCCGTTTACTAGAGTCTATCAGTACCCAGAATTCATCAGCCGCCCGCGCCAGTAATTTTTCGCGTACCAGATCAAAGCCACGACCTTTTAGTAGGGTTAAATCCGGTGTTACTTCGTCTGCGCCATCCACATACACATCAATATGGTTAATGCTTTCAAAGCCTAGCAACGGCAATTGCAAGGACTGCGCTTTTACCGCGCTCACTACTGAGCTTGAGACCACTCTAACACACAAGCCATCTTCGCTACGCCGCCGTGCCAGTTCTTCTATAAAGTAATTGGCGGTTGAGCCAGTCCCCAAACCCACCAGCATGCCGTCTTTGATTTTTTGAGCTGCATAATGGGCGACGCGTTCTTTATCATTCATGTGATGCCTGCTTCAACTGGCTTTGTTTGCTAATGTAAACAAATGATAACAAATTTGGGCGAATAAGTTTGACAAAGTGCATAATCAACCTACAATGGAACGAGCTAAGAAATACGATATACTTTTTGTTTACCACTTCGATGTCTCACTTGTAGTATTCGTCCTGTTTTTCATACCGTACTATTCAAATTTACCAGCTTACTGGCCTTTTTTTAAGGCTTTATTTTATTTATATAGGACTCCTATGACAACTCCAGCTACCACTACCGGCACCGTAAAATGGTTTAACTCTGAAAAAGGTTTTGGCTTTATTGAACAAAAATCAGGTCCTGACGTTTTCGTACATTTTAAAAATATTTTAGATACCAGCGGCTACAGAACTTTAAGCGAAGGTCAGCAGGTTGAATTTAAAATCACCCGTGGCATGAAAGGCCCACAAGCCGAAGAAGTTAAAGTCGTTTAGTTGATTGTAAGGTTGAGGGAGTCTCCCTCAACCACCCCCGTTTAAAACTGGCGTTGCTTTATTAGCCACCAATACCTTTCCCCCTCTTTTTTTTTGTTAGAGCTTATTGGCTCTCATGCGGTCATTTGTTGTTTATTTTGCATTATTGTTGCCTTGTCACACAACTGTAACATTCCTGTCATAAAGCTGTCATATTTGTCCCTTAAGCTGTTCCAAGTTTTCCCATATTAACTTGCGAGCAATCCATGAAACAACCAAGACTCACTTTGGCGATAGCAACAGCTTTAATAGCAGGCGCATCATCGACCGCTTTTGCGATTGACCTTTATGTTGATACCCGTACTCAACAAATCTATGCAGAACCTGGCTCACACCGTGAATTGATGGGGTCTTTTGAAAGAAAAGAAGATCAAGCCGCCGACACACTAAGCCCTTCTGATACCCAAGCTATTAAAGAAGACTTGGAAGCCAAAACTTTGCAGCTCAATGCGATGAAAGAGCATATGGATGAAGCTGAGAAAGTTAAAGTCAAAATGGATGAAAAAGGCTTGCAGGTTGAATCAGCGGATAAAAAATTCAAATTCAAATTGGGTGGCCGTATTCAAGCAGATTCTTCATTCCACAGTGGCGATGTGATGTCAAAAGGTGGGATTCCTGTTGAAGCCAATGATGGTACAGAACTGCGCCGTGGCCGTATCCGTTTTGAAGGCGTGTTTGGTACTGATTGGTTGGCTAGATTGGAAGCCGATTTTGCAAATGATCGTACAGCGGTTAAAGATGCGTTTATCCAATATACCGGCTTAAGCAAATACGCAAACATTACGGTCGGCCAACAAAAGCAAAACTTCAGCCGTGAGTTGCAAGAGAGTTCTAACGATATGATGTTTACTGAGCGTTCTTTAATGAATATCTTGGTAGCTCCTGTCGCTGACCGTGCCATCGGCCTTAATTTTACCCATAATGATGAAAAATGGATGGGTGAAATCGGTGTTTTCGGCGATTCGATTACACCACCCACCACATCCGGCAGCGTTGATGCCAATGGCATAGCCAAGCCTGGACGGGTTGCTATGGATGAAGGCTGGGGCATTTCCTCACGTTTTACCTATAACCCGATCATAGAAAAAACCAAAGTGATCCATTTGGGTGTGGCAGGTAACTACAGAAAAACCGATGATAACGGTGAAGTCGCGAAAAGTGCGCCTTTGAAAAATTCTTACAAAACCACCAACATGTCCGATTTGTCGCTGATCGATAGCGGTATAAGTAATGTCACGGATATAACCATGCTAGGCTTGGAAGCTGGCGGTATTTACGGGCCTTGGTCAACCGGCTTTGAATACACCAAAAGCTGGATTAACTGTAACGAAAATTGTAACGACATTGACAAAACCGATAAAATACAAGATGGTGTTAACTTGGATGCGTGGTATGGCGAAGTTGCTTACACACTTACTGGTGAATCGCGTGGTTACAAAAATGGCAACTTTGGCTATTTGAAACCCGCCAAGCCGTTCAGTCTGAAAAACGGCGGCTGGGGCGCATGGGAATTGGCGGCACGTTATTCGGAAGCCGATCTTAACGACGGTGAATTTAAAGGCGGTGGACTTTCTAACGTAACCGTTGCGCTTAACTGGTATATCAACAACAATTTCCGCTTGATGGCAAACTATACCCGCATGTTGGATATTAGAAATTCGCCCTTATCCACACTGGATGGTGCAGAACGTATCAGTGGTGATAATACTGACCTGGATACCTTTATGTTACGTGCCGCCATGTTCTTCTAAGCAACACTTTTCATTGTTCGACCTTATAAAGCCAAGCGGCTTACCGTTTGGCTTTTTTTATTGTGTCATATTTTTTTGCATGGCACAAAATCCAACTTTATTTGGTAGCTATGTTAGAGTGTTGCGACTCAACATAGGCATCAAGCAATCGGCGAATCATGCGTTGATATTGGGTGTGATTTTTAGCGGCCTCCAACTTAAAAAATTCAACACTTTTTTTACTCAAGGCTAACGTAACTTTAACACCTTCTTCATTGAAGGCCAGTTCAGCAGGTGAGGGCAAAAAGTCCGCAGTCACTTTAACATCGCCCAGAGGTTCATTTGTGTACTTGATTTTCACGCTCATAAATTGCTTTCCCTTTACGCCAGTAACCAGCGCCAATAATTCGAATAACAGAAGAACGATAAGTAAACCGCACCGTCAGAATGCCCTCTTCAAGCGCACCAAAACAATAAAAACGCTCTTCAGCTTGGCTATGGGATTCGTCTTTAGCAATAATACGGAAGGGGGTCAGCAAAAGCATATTGAGCAAGGCCAAATGAAATACCGTGCTTTTCTTGATTTAACAAATCTTTGTCCGCATCCCATTCAAATGTTGTTTTTGCCATGCGTTAAAGTTAGCATACAGCCATAAAAATAACCATATATTTATATGTACAACACTCAACATAACTCTTATATTGCTACTATCACGATGAAATTGTCCTTAAAAATAAGTCCGCTCATCAAATTATTGCCTTTTTTATGCCTAGTCGCTTGTGCATCAATTCCAAGCCCTACTGCTAACTGGCATGTCGATGCTGTAAGCCTTTATGATTCAGGGCATGACAAAGGCACGGAAATCATCGGCGTACAACAAACCACGCTACGTGCCGTACTCAGTAATTTTGATACCGGCGAAGTGGATGTGTTGGATGTAAGCAAGCCCACGCATTTGAAAAGAACCGCGCGTTTTAATTTAGGATTAACCAAGGGCGAAGAACTCACCTCGGTGGCTTTTCACCCGACTTTAGATGTGTTTGCAGCGGTGATTGATGCCGGTAATAGCCCTGGTCGATTAGAAATGCGCTCCGCATCAACCGGCGCAGTATTAGATCGACTCACCGTTGGCTTTGGCCCCGATGCCGTGGTGTTTTCAGGTGATGGCAGTGTGCTGATGATTGCCAATGAAGGCGAAGATTTTTTGTTTGAGCCATTGAATAAACAGTTTTTCAGTCCAGAAGGCAGTATTTCACTGGTGCGCCTGAGTAAAACCGGACACATCAACAGCCATAAAAATTTGGAGTTGGCCGATGTGATTAACCACCAAACGATTGTCATTAACCAAGGCGGTCGGTTTATGGAACGGGAAATTGACTGGAACGGCGATGGTAAAATCAGCAAAAAAATAGATTTTAACGGCGACGGTGTCATTGACAAGAAAAAAGTGCTACTAGGCTACTTTGAAGGCCGTGACGTGTTCGGTACTGAAACCAGTGGCGAGAAAAAAATATTAATCCCGGTAAAAACCCATTCCCCGGCCTTATTAGAGCCGGAATACATTGCCATTAGCCCAGATGCCAGCAAAGCTTATGTCACCTTGCAGGAAGATGATGCGGTCGCGGTGGTGGATTTACGCACTGAGCAGGTTATTAGTTATTATGGGCTGGGCGCTAGCCAGCATAAAACCGATAGCCATTATGACGGCTGGGTAAAATTTGACCAAGCGCTAACAGGATTACGTGAACCCGACGGCATTACCACCGTCGCTGATGGCCGCTATTTCGTCACCGCTGATGAAGGTGACACCGACTCGGACAGTGCTAGCCTGGCGGACAATCAACCTACCAGCGGCGGACGCTCAGTCAGCGTGTTTGATGCGGCCACCGGCACGTTGCTGGGTGATACCGGCAACCAGCTGGATGAAACGGCCTTCGCCAATAAAATCTACCCCGAACGGCGCAGTAGCAAAAAAGGCTCTGAGCCGGAAATGCTGGTGGCTGTCGAGCTGGACGGCATACCCCATGTTGCCGTAGGCATGGAAAGGGCAGGGGCGGTCGAATTGATTTCACTCGCCGATCCTCGCCACCCCAAAGTTGTCGCCTTAGGCAAAATTGCCGGTGATGAAAACAAATCACCCGAAGGCATCGCCCATTTTGAGGTGGCTGGCGAGCATTATGTGATTACTGCGAATGAGATGAGCGGTACGGTCGAGTGCTTTAAAATCAGCCGCCATCGTGCTGAGTAATCCATAGGTAATGGCGTAACCTATGCCGGAAAACTATGCGTTAGACTTGCGCCCGACCAATTTTCGCTCACTGTTTTTATTTGTACTCACGCTGGGCAATTATGCCCTCATGTATCTGGCCAATATTGTATTGGCCAGATCGCTGAGTGTCGGTGATTTTGATGATTACAGTGTCGCGTTGTCTATAGTTACCATGCTGTCTACCTTGGCCACATTAGGCTTGGAAAAATACGCCTTACGTGGCATCGCCTTATTTCGGGAACGCCAAGATTGGCGAAAATTTCGAGGCTTCTGGTTGTTTTCACTCAGAACCATTTTTAGTTTCAGCGTGTTGCTGGTTATATTACTGGGCATTGGGCTTGAAACTTTATTGGCCTTACACGATGCCGATTACCATATCGCCATCGTGTTATTTGCCGGTTTTTTGCCGATTATTGCTATCACCTTATTTCTGGTTGAAGTTATTTCCGCACAAGGTGCCCACCTGCTAGGCTTCAGTCTTTATCGATTATTTTTACCGCTGGTGTATTTGCTGTTAATCACTGGCTATTCGGCAAGCCACATCCCGCTCACGGCATCGACAGCCGTATTGTGTTTTGGTGTGGCCTGGACATTAACCTGCGGTGTTATCTGGTATGCAGCCAAACTGTTAATGCCCACCGAAGTTAAACACGCCACCCCGTTATCACTGCCCAAAAAATGGCTGAGCCGCTCATTACCTCTGGTGTTTAACAGCTTGATGCTGACCGTGATGACCAGTAGCGGCGTGGTTATCCTGGAATTACTTTTTCCTTCCGGTCTAGAGGTGGGTATTTATGCCATTGCCGCACAAACCGGCGGCTTTATTTCCCTCATAGGTACATCGACCAACCGTTATTATCTACCGATGATGGTTATACTGGTTGAACATAAAGACAGAGCAGGCATACAGCGGTTAATTAAGCAAAGAACGCTGGTGGTAGGCAGCCTTATTTTAAGCTTATTCGCTGTCATTGCCTTTTTTGGTCAGCCGTTACTGAACCTGTTCGGCAGCCAATTTAGCAGCGGCTATTTAACCTTGGTGGTTATTGCCACAGGGGCATCGTTTAGCGCGTTATTTGCCGATATTCCTTATTACTTGCAGTTTATGGGGTTTAATCGGCGCGTCCTTTGCGCAACGCTCATCGCTGCGGTAACAATGGTAACACTGGCTTTCTACCTGGGTAATTTGTTCGGAACTATTGGCGTAGCAATTGCCTATATGTTACCTGTGGTTTTATTGTTTAGCAGTTTTCGGATGATGGTAGAACACCACTTTAAGCAGTTTTAAAACTTACTTTAACTGGCTGCATTGTTATTTTTACCCTGCTTATTTTGGGCTACTCACTTAAGACGGGACAGTTTCAGGTTAAGCCGTTCGTGGTGAGCGTGTCGAACCATCATCGGCTTAACCGCCCACCCTTCGACACGCTCAGGGCGAACGGTTAAGCCTTGCACCGTGTCCAACCTTAAGTGGGTAGCCCTGTTTTGCAATTGTCACACAATCTTCATGTAACCTTAACAAAGCCGTCATATAGGGGCGATACACTGCACCCAGCGTAATTAGCCACAGATACTTAAATGTAATTAATTATGCCTAGATATTTATACTCTTCTAACCGAAACTATTTTTTGGAGATTACGCATGATGAATAAAAAAGCCTCTTTGCTTCTTATAATTACTGTACTAAGCTTTTTCAGTTTTAACGCGATGGCTGCCGGTGAATGTGCGGCACAAGTTATGTCAAAGTTAGCGTCAAATTCAGCTTATAAACAATTGAACACACAGCTTGCTCCAAAAGTAGCCAATTTAACCACGTTGTTAAGAAATGTTAAAGATCAACCTAGTACACCAAATTGGAAGTCAACAGGATTTTAATTTAGCTTTATGCTGTACACAATCAGCATTTCATTCATTTTTATTATCCTGTTTTTATACGATTTGATGTACTAGCTATGCAGCATTACTGAGCGCTGTTAAAGCTACTGCGGGCACTAGTCGTTTAGTGATTACCTTGGCAGATGGTACAGTTGTAGTTGATACTGGCAAATCAGCCAACAACAACTATGCAACTTTCGCAGCAAAAGCCGTTAACGAAAACCACAACTCGCGTGTTGCCATCATGTTGGCTCAAACTCACGAATGTGGTCTTGGTGTTGAAACCAAATACAGCTCAACTGATAAATCTAATGAAAAATATGTTGCCATTCGTCTTGGCGCATACTTGGACAGTGCTGGTACAGCTAGATTATCTATGAAATAACAATTCTGTCAGTAACAGGGTCACGTTAAAGATGCAAAGGAAGTTATATTGACAAGGAGTCATTATTTATAAAAGCTTGTTTTAAGCGCTATTGCTTAAAACAAGCCGTAAAGTTGGCAGTGTCATATTTGTACAAAAATAAAAAGCTTCAAATCATAACCCCCAGCCACAACTCACTTAGCAAGCCCTCGGCTTGTCACATAATTGTCATAGAACTGTAACAAAATTGTCATATAGGGTCGATATACTAAGGTTTGCGTAATTAGCCACAGATGCTTGGATGTAGCTAATTATGTATAAATATTTAGTATTTTAATTACAATTTTTGGAAATTACATATGATGAATAAAAAAGCCTCTTTGGTTCTTATAATTGCTGCATTAAGCTTTTCTAGTTTTAACGCGATGGCTGCCGGTGAATGTGCGGCACAAGTTATGTCAAAGTTAGCGTCAAACTCAACCTATAAACAATTAAATAAACAACTTGCTCCAAAAGTCGCCAATTTAACCACGCTGTTAAGAGCTGTTAAAGATCAACCGACATATGCCGCATTACTGAGTGCTGTTAAGTCTACTGCGGGCACTAGCCGTTTAGTTATTACCTTGGCAGATGGTACGGTTGTAGCTGACACAGGTAAATCAGCCAACAACAATTACGCAACATTTGCAGCCAAGGCAGTTAACGAAAACCATAACTCGCGTGTTGCCATCATGTTGGCTCAAACACATGAGTGTGGAGTTGGCGTTGAAACCAAATACAGCTCATCTGATAAATCTAATGAAAAGTATGTCGCCATACGCCTTGGCCCCTACTTGGAAAGTGCCGGTACAGCTAGATTGTCTATGAAGTAATAACGGACAGTTAGTAGACAGGATGTCACTTTTTGTAAAAAACTTGCTTGGGCAGTGTAGCTCAAGCAAGCGGCTATATGCAGCGTGTTAAGCCTACACGGCACACATCCATCAGCAATTTCGTTTTATATCCCTCCCACCTGCCAGTTCATTCGATTAAAATCCACATAAGACATACTGATTGTACCGGTTTATGGGGTGATGCGACTGCACTTTAGTTGTCATACAAATCAAATAGTTATAAATAACCAGTTCTACAAATATGGTCATATTTTCCTTTTTCAAAAGACTGTAGATGCATATCTTAAGGACACTGTTATTGCTCTGAGACCATATATTTCGGACTACCCAGATAAATCAATAGGATGTTAAGTTTCAGCCACCCCATAATCCGGTACAACCAACCGCTATCTACCCCAGACGGTTTAGCACCGATTTGAATACCTTTATGCTACGTGGCACAACGTTCTTTTAAACAGCACTTTTCATTACTGCTACCTCAAAGCCGAGCGGCGTGCCGCTCGGCTTTTTTATTGCATCATGTTTTTTCACATGGCACAAAATCCAATTTTATTTGGTAGCTAAGTTAAGTGTGAATTAAGAGTTAAAAATCAATAATGCCGAATGAAACCTTCTCCAAAGGGAGAGGTTTGGGTGAGGGGGAAATAAAATAAACGTAGTTGACTGATTTCATAGTCTAAAAGTTAGCACTTAATTCGTATTTAAGTGTTGCGATTCAACATAGGCATCAAGCAATCGGCGAATCATACGTTGATATTGGGTGTGATTTTTAGCGGCCTCCAACTTAAAAAATTCAACACTTTTTTTACTCAAGGCTAACGTGACTTTAACACCTTCTTCATTGAAGGCCAGTTCAGCAGGTGAGGGCAAAAAGTCCGCAATCACCTTAACATCGCCCAGAGGTTCATTTGTGTACTTGATTTTCACGCTCATAAATTGCTTTCCCTTTACGCCAGTAACCAGCGCCAATAATTCGAATAACATTAGCATACCGCCATAAAAATAACCATATATTTATATGTACAATACCCAACATACCCCCTATATTGCCGTTATCACCGTGAAATTGTCTCAAATAATTTGACCAAAGTTGCGGGTGATATTAGTGGATCGATACATTATGGTATATGATTACAAACGAACCACATTAAACAGGAGTAATGATTATGGCTACTGAAGCATTTACCGTGAGAGCAGAATCAGATATTGTGCATCAAATCGATTTCCTAGCCGATTCTTTGGACAGGTCGCGTAATTATTTAGTTAATCTGGCTTTAAAGGAATATCTGGAAACTCACGCCTGGCAAATTGAGAAAGTCAGCCAAGGTATGGCGGCGGCTGACCGTGGTGAATTGGTTTCGCACGAGCATGTCATGCGTGAAATAGAAGCCTTGGTCGAGCACAAAGTAAAAGGCCAGATGTGAAAATAGTCTGGACTGAACCTGCCCGCCAAGATTTACGCACTATTTTTGAATACATTGCCGAAGAAAGCCCGAAGACTGCCCGCAGCCTGCTCTCTGAATTTAAAAAACGAACCATTCTACTTCAAGACAATCCTCTTATAGATCGAATGGGACGTGTCAATGGCACGCGGGAATTAGTAATAACAGGAACTCACTACATTTTGCCGTATCGTGTGCAAGCCAACCAAATTCAAATTTTAGCCGTTTTTCATACAGCGAGAAAATGGCCTGATGCCTTTGAAAATTAATCGCTTATTGTTATTCAATACCTTCGCCAAAATGGAAAGACGTACAAAACAATAAGTCATTGAATTAAAGTATGTATTTTCAAAAAATTGGTTTTTGATTAAAAATCATGTCAGCTTTTGGGTTTAGCGAGTTTTTAATACCAATTTTGGAAAATTAAAATTAAAATTACAACTTACAGCGTTTTCAACTTAGGACAGTTACAGCCACCGTTCGTGCTGAGCTTGTCGAAGCACGAACGGCACACTTCGACAAGCTCAGTGCGAACGGTTACGCTGTAACTATTGAACTGTGAAAACGCTGTAAGTAGTTTGGGAGAGTTAACTCATACGGTGCAAGGACGGCCAACCAAATTGGTGGTGATATTTAAGGCATATTGACATTACCAATATTTTTGATTTACCACCTGAAAGCGTTATGCTGCGGTATTACCTTATTTTGTAACGCAATGTAATTTAGGCACTAACTTCTCGACGTAAAGCATCAATAGCCCATTGATTAAGGCTTTTTCCGACTGCTTGTGCTTTAACTAGAGCCGCAGCATGAACTTCAGGAGGAACCCGTAACAATATTTTTCCATTAACTGGTTTCTCAGGCGATTTACCAATTTTTTTACATGCCTCAAGATAATCGTCTACAGCCTCTTTAAACGCTATATGTAATTCAGAAACATTATCGGCATGGAAGCTAATTAGGTCTCCAATACCAAGTAATTTACCAATTAAAATATTGTCTCGATCATCAAAGTCAATACGGGCTGTGTAACCTTTATAAGTCAGTGTGTTCATGATTAGCTCCGATTGCAATTAAAAATTCGCGAGCTTGCTCAACCTGATACGGCTTGGCTTCTTTGGCAGGATGCGGACGGTGGAACGCAGTAATTTTGCCATTAAACTCGAAGCGGACACGAGAATCGCGTCCTTCAATAACACAACAACCCAGTGCAATAAATAGCGCCTCAATGCGCACCCATTCAAGCGATGAAGAAGTTGGTTTAGTAAAAATAGCCTGCAAGGTTTTAGCGTGTTTAGCTCTCATGAGTAATATGCTATCAAAAAACGATAGCACAAGAAAGTTATTTTTTCTGTCATTATGTTTTTTACAGGCATTTTTGGTTTGAGGCGTTTCCTAACGAAGCTTTGGTGCTTTATCGGCTGTTAAAAGATATTCGTGCGATGCAGAAATTTTAGGCTTGTTGGTTACGAAGCCCAATTAAGTAATTTGGGAGAGTTAACCCATACGGTGCAAGGACGGCCAACCAAATTGGTGGTGATATTTGAGGCATATTGGCATTGCCAATATCCTTGAATTTACCACCTGAAAGCTTTATGATAAGGTATTACTTTTTAATACCCACGAGGCTAATTATGACCAGTCGAGCTGTCAAATTAGATGATGTTATTTATGATCGTCTGAAAGTTTTGGGCGAAGTACGCCAACGCTCACCGCATTGGCTGATGAAAGAAGCCATCCGTCAATATCTCGACCGTGAGGAAGCTGCGGAACATATCCGCCGGGACACTTTGCAACGGTTGGCACAATTTGAAGCTGACGGGAAAACAGTTCCCGATGATGCGGTGGATGCGTGGTTGGCCTCTTGGGGAACGGATAGCGATGCGGTGCAGAAGCGGTTACTTAAGTTAGTGGCGGATATTTAATAAAATAGATTTACAATAACAGTTCTTGTTATTGGTATTAAAACTGAGGCATTAAAACTATGAATATTTCCCTCAATCCCCATTTTGAAACATGGGTAAAAAACAAGGTTGAGAGCGGCCTTTATAACTCGGCCAGCGAAGTGATGCGCGAAGCCTTGCGCTTACTGGAAGAACGTGACCAACTGCGTGAATTGCGCCTTGAAACATTAAGGGCTGAAATTCAGAAAGGCATAGACAGTGGCGCGGGAACGGCTTTGGACATGGAAGAGATTAAAAATCGGGGTCGTGCGCGGCTTGCTGCTCAACAAATGGCAGGCTGAAATTTTAATGTCGTGCTTGTTAAAAAGGCCAGAAGCCGAAAACGACCTTGACGAAATTTGGTGGTATATTGCCCAGGATAGCCCAAACAACGCGGATATTTTTCTTGATCGCATTCAGAAAAGCTGCGAATCACTTGCCAATTATCCACATATGGGTATCAGTCGCGACGAGCTTAAGTCCAATTTGCGTAGCCACCCTGTAGGTAATTACCTGATTTTCTATTTTCCCATTGCGGACGGCATTGATATTGTTCGTGTCCTGCATGGGTCATGTGACATTGAAAATCTATTGTAGAAGCCGTCGTCGGTGACAGGTATTTGCTTTGAGCCGTTTCCTAACGAAGCTTTGGTGCTTTGTCGGCTGTTAAAAGATATTCGTGCTACAGTGTTTTTAATTTGAGACGGTTAATGTTGAAAATAGAAGTTCTATAAAAAATTAATATGAATCAACGTATTGATAATTTTGTATCTAAATTTCTAAGTAACTAATTGAGTATAAAAACACTGTAATATTTCTGTTATCCAAATAGCTATCTTTTAATTTTTTGATTTTTAAATGATTTCAATAAGTATGTTACATGAATTGGTGTTATTAAAATAGAAAATACAAGTGCGGTAATTTTTAATATTTGATCTTGTATGATATCCCAACAGGATTGCTTAATGAGCCGCCCTTGTTTCCATTGGTAAATCTGCGATGATTGTTTTAAAGAGCGGAGACTGTACTGTTTGCCTATGATTAGCATAGAATAGCTTTGTTCTTTGGCAGGCAGCATACCTTCCATATCAATAAATTTGAAATAATCTTTTAAATGTGATGCCAAAAAAAATACTGATGAAGGTTTGGTATTACGAATATGCTGCATTAAACTCATACAATCACCAGCCCCTTCACTAATATCAATGAGTATTTCATTAACAGTATCTGAAAATTCAATAGTAGATTGATTAGTTTCTGTTTGGTTTAGAGCGGTTAAATCTCGTTTGCCCAGTTTTCCTTCCAGTGTATCTTGGCGTGCCCATAGATAGGCATAATATAAATCGAAATAACCTTGCCATTTATGAGAGAATATTAAGTAATTCAAGTTCAAAAGATTTAGAAAAATAGCGATTGAACCGCCTTTTTTAGGTGGATACAAAGCCAATACAGTGAGGCGATTTCGTTTTCTATAGTATTCACGCCAAGCCACAGTAGGTTTTGTTGCACTAAAATTATGGCGAATGACTGATGAAGGTACGCCCCACAATAACCAACCTTTGCTTTGTGCGCGCAAACCCCATTCGACATCATCGTAAAATATAAAAAAATCACCAAAAATACCAACATTTTCAACACAACTTTTCTTAAGCAATACGGAGCATGCAGCAAGATAATCGACAGTCCAAGGTTGTGTATTTATTGGAACTCGAAATTGGCCAGAAAAGCATAGCTTTAAACTACCTATCCAAGGTGAAAAATGAGCTCCAATTTCCTGTACGATTTCTGGTTGATTATATAAACAAATTTGCGATCCAGCCGCACCAGATTTTGGGTTTGCATTAAGACAATCTAATAGTGGTTTTAATGCGTTTTTTTCGATAATAATATCATTATCTAATAGCCAAATAAACTGGCACTGTGAGCATTGTAACGCTATTTTCATCCCTGCGGAAAAGCCACCTGCACCACCTAAATTTTCTCCAGTTTGTAAAATGGAAACTTCTGGGAAATGGTGTTTAACATATTCACAACTACCATCTGATGAATTATTATCGACCAATAATAATTTTCCATCATGCAAAGCCAATTCTGAAAGTAAAGTAGATAAACTAGCTTGTAAATAATATTTACCATTCCAATTTACCATAACTGCAATAACAGTAGCATTAATTTGTTCGGCAAGAATTGATGGCATAGTATTAATTCAGGAAAATTTCATTATAATTTTGATAAAACTTTATCATATAAAGCTAAATGTCTATTAATAAATAAATCACGATTAAAATGTTTTTCAGCTTTTAGTCTCGCATTTTTCCCCCAACTTTTAAGGCGTAATGGTTCATTTATTGCAATTTCTAAACCAGCAGCAAGTCCTTGTGTATCTTTAGGTTTAACGAGCCAACCGTTTTGATCGTGATCAATAATTTCAGGTACGCCACCAGTTGAAAATGCAATAGCGGGCGTACCACATGCCATTGCTTCAATAGCAACACATCCGAATGTATCGGCAAGAGTCGGATACAAAAATATATTTGCGCAAGCATAATATTGAGCGAGTAGTTGATCGTTATAAATATATCCTGTAGTAACAACTTCTAAACCTTTAAAAAATATATTTTGGTGTTCATCCAGTTTACCAATAGCAATAATTAAAGGTTTAGACTTAAGCTGTTTTAAGGCTTCAACAGCATAATAATTTCCTTTATGTTTATCTGATAAATTTGTTGCTGTTAACAAAACAATAAATCTGTCTTTTGGTAAGCCAAGTATCTCTCTTACAATATTTTTGTCCAATGGTTTAAAAATAGCTGTATCAACAAAATTAGGAATCACAATTGGTTTAACTTTAAAATTAACAACCTTTATTGCTTCTTTAGCCAACCATTGGGAGGGAACAATTATAACAATGGGATAATCACCAAGTAATTTTATTTTAAAGTTCTGCATTGCCCCCGTAAAATCAATTTTAGTTCCTAATGGCAATTTATTAAGTTGTGGACATTTATTGCAGCCAGAATAAACAGCCTGACAATCCAGTGGAGCGATACATCCACCAGTAAAGGGAGAGCAATCATGCATTGTCCATATAATAGGCTTTCGCATGGCTAACCACTTAAGTGCGATAGGCGAAAACGTAAAAGAAATATCATGAAAATGATAAAGATCGTAGTTTACTGATTTGCGCTGTAAATGGATAAAAAGTTCTGGCGTCAAAAAATCTGGTAGGCCAATTGTTCTTGATCCAATTGCACATACGCCTTGAATCAATGATAACCATTGTCCACCATGCAGTTTATAAGTAAACCAATCAGCATTGATTCCTGGACGACCAACCCAATGATGCGCCTCATATTCCGGTAAATCATTTAATAATCGAGCTAGGCTAGCTGCAATTCTGCTTGCTCCACCACCTGTTGAGTCAGATTTACTTATAATAGCTATATTTGACATAAGATAATAAGATTTAGGCAACCTAAATAAATAGTTTTAGTTAATTTGGTGTCTGTGTTTTTTATAGAAAAAATAAGCCAAAATTAGCCAGTAGTTTATTGTTAAATATCGTTGATTATAAAATCTAGTAAATTCTAATGCTTTTTGCGCCGATAAAAACCTCTTATGCTTTATGGCATGAAAAGCACTTTGTATAAAAAAATTAAATTTATCAATTGTTCTATTAAATATGTCATTAGCATTAATATCAGCTAGACATTTTCTATAAAATTCATCACATTCAGAAATATGAATTGATATTATTTTATTAGTATCCTGTTCATTATGCAGGCGCGATTTTATAAGCAAATCAGTCATATGATGAAATTCGTATTTTTTAGAAATTCTGTACCACATATCATAATCTTGTACAGTTCTAAGCTGTTCATCAAAAAAGCCAACCTCTTCAAAAATAAAGCTAGGAATTAAGACAGTACAACCATGTATAGGATGACTAGTCATTAATGCATATTTAAATTCTTTTGGCTCAATATTTGGATTACGCTGTGTAAATAGATAATGGCCATTCTCATCAACAAAATCATAATCACTGTATAAAATGACATTTTTTTGTAGCTTATGAAGGTAAATTATTTGATTATTTATTTTTTCCGGACAATAAATATCATCATGACTTAACCAGGAAAAATACTCTCCCTCCATTTTGCGGATGCCCAGGTTTAGGGCGCTTGCTACTTTGCCATTTTCCTTATAAAAATAGCGAATTTTGTTGCCATAACTTAGTGCTATTTTTTCGGTTTCCCCATTATCACTAGAGCCATCATTTATAACAATAATTTCAACATTAGGATAAGTTTGAGCTAATGCACTATCAATTGCTTCATTAAGATAATTAGCTCCGTTATAAACAGGGATAATAATAGAAACAAGTGGTATAGGATTAGACATTAATATGTCCCTAATACAATTTTTACTACCGTTTGACTAACATTGTTTTTTTTGTATTCTTCTGGAATTTTCCATTCTGTATTTAAGTCTAATGCAATTTTGACACTATTTAAAATATTATCTATTTCTGCACCACTAATAATATTACTCCCTGATTCCAACGTTTCTGGTCGTTCAGTAACATCGCGCAACGTTACATTAGGTACGTTAAATAAGCAACATTCTTCCTGTACCGTACCTGAATCCGTCAAAACACATTTGGCATGTTGTTCTAAATGAACGAAATCAAATAACCCCAACGGCTCTAACATACGCACATCGCTTTGCTCATGATTAGAATTGTAAACAATACCTTGTTTTTCAATTTGGTATTTGGTTCTGGGGTGTGTACTACAAATGACAGGAATAGAATAATCTTTACTCAATCGGTGTAAAGCAGTTATAAATTTAACAAGCCTTTCATTAATGTCTACATTTTCTGCTCGATGCAAGCTAACCAAGAAATACTCACCCTGTTTAATATTTAAAATATGTAAAATATTGCTGTCTAAAATAGATTTTTGATAAAAATTTAATACTTCATGAATTGGATTCCCAATTACATAAATATTTTTGCTATTAATACCTTCTCTTAATAAATTAATTTTACTTTGTAGGGTATAAGGCAAAAGAATATCACTAGTGTGATCAATAATTCTACGATTGATTTCTTCTGGTACACGATCATCGTAACAGCGGTTTCCTGCTTCCATATGAAATACAGGTATGCCAAAACGCTTAGCAATAATTGCTGTTAATGCACTATTGGTATCTCCTAATAATAAAAGCCTATCTGGATTTTCTTGTAAAATAATTTTTTCACAGCTGGATAAAATATTACCTATTTGCTGAATGGCTGTATCCGCCTTAGAATCTAAACTATAATCTGGTTGTCTTATTTGTAATTCTTCAAAAAAAATATTACTCAAACATTTATCATAGTTTTGTCCAGTAAAAACGACTTTGTGCTCACAATAACGATCAAGTAAAGGAATAATTAAACTTAAACGAATGATTTCCGGACGTGTACCAACAATCGTCATTACCTTAAGCATTTGCAATTTCCTCTTGCACCATATCTAATTTAAGTAATATTTTTTTTATCTCTTCAATATTTAAACGGTGAGTATTGTGGGAAGTATAATCTTCAAGTGTAGCAATTTCAGTTTGGCCTTCGGAAAAATACTTATCGTAGTTTAAATCCCGATTATCTGCAGGAATACGATAGTAATTGAGTAAGCTTTCTGCGCGTGCCATTTCTTCCCTGGATACCAATGATTCATATAGTTTTTCACCATGTCGGGTTCCAATTACATTAATGGGATTAGATTTATTCAGTAGTTCCTTTAAAGCTATAGCCAAATCACCAATAGTAGATGAAGGTGATTTCTGTACGAAAATATCCCCTTGTTTACCGTGTTGAAAGGCATATAACACCAGATCAACAGAATTTTCTAGCGACATGAGAAATCGGGTCATACTTGGATCGGTTACTGTTATTGGTTTTTCTTGTAATAATTGCGTTATAAATAATGGAATTACTGATCCGCGCGAAGCCATAACGTTGCCATAACGTGTTGCACAAAATATGGTTTCCCCTGTGTTTTGGTTTCTCGCTTTAGCGATCATTAGTTTTTCCATCATAGCTTTGGATAGTCCCATTGCGTTGATTGGATAAACAGCTTTATCAGTACTGAGCACGATTACATGCTTAACATTCTGGGCTATTGCAGCGGTCATCATATTCTCTGTACCCAAAACATTGGTACGGACAGCCTCCATTGGATAAAATTCACAAGATGGAACCTGTTTTAGCGCAGCGGCATGAAATACAAAATCTACTCCTTTTAAAGCCTGATGAATACTGTCATAGTTTCGAACATCGCCAATATAAAACTTCAGTTTGTTATTATTTAATGACAACCGCATTTCTTCTTGTTTTTTTTCGTCACGACTAAAAATACGAATTTCTTTGACATCAGTTGCTAAAAAACGGTTAACAACTGTATTACCAAATGAACCAGTACCACCAGTTATCATTAAAATTTTATCTTTGAACATTATTTTCCTGTAATTGATAATAGTCATGCATTATTTTTATTAACTCTGGCCATTCAGGAGAAACATAGCCTGTTGCTTTTAGAAAACGTTCTGCATTTAATGACCTGTCAATAACTAAAGAGTCATCAGGAATAATTTGAATTTTTTTAGAGTAAATATCCGCTATCAATTGTAGTAGATCAAGTTTACTAATGGGTTTGGCTGCCACATGATAAAGGCCTTTTAATGATTTATTAGGTATAACAATATCTCGTATTATTTCTGCAAGTACAACAGCAGGTAAACCTGAAAAAATGACTTTTTTGAAACCTTTTACTTTAATTTGTTGAGATAAAAACCACTCAACTAATCCTCGCTGGGTATTTAATTCATGACCAATGATAGATGTTCTCAATGTAACAACATGAGCCTGATCATTTATTTCACCTAAATATTTAGATCGACCATATAAATCGTTAGCATCACTTAAGTCTTGCTCAATATAATTCCCAATATTTCCAGAAAATACACAATCAGTACTGATGTGAATAAGACGCGCCCTAGATATTTCGCAGAGTCTTAATAGACGGTGTGGTAATAGTGAATTAATAGAAATTGTTAATAATTGGTCATAAGAGTTTGCTAATTGTTTGACTACTCCTATACAATTAATCACAATATCAGGTCGAACGATACGAAATATATTTACTAAAGAATCATTATTTTCGATATCAACGCCGGAAATAATTCGTTGTGAAAATTCAATAGGAAAATATTTCTTAATATTTTCTGATCTTACTGTGCTAAAAACGATGAACTTTTTTTGTTCATTTAAAACACGAACCATCGTATTTCCCAGCATTCCACTGGCACCTAATACAAGAATTTTTTCTGGATTAATATTATTTTTCATAGGGATTTTATCAATACAGAACGGAATTATTTTTGCTTTTCATGATTTAATTTGTTGTTTTATAGTTATCCAGCATAAGCCAAAGTGACAGTAATATTTTTTGCCATAAAATTACAGAATTATAGTTTTTATAACGCCTTGATTATTAATAGTAAATATTCAACAGCAAAGCCGATGGCTTCATGTTGTGAACCGCTCGAAGCGGTAAGGGCATGTCTTTATACATAAGTCGAAAAAACCTAAAAAAATTAATAGCGCTATGTTTTTGTACCCTCGTTGATTTTACTAGAATTTTCGGACTTGTGTATAAGGACATGCGGTAAGGGGGGGGTCGCTAACGCGGCTCCAATTTAATAGCTACCAATAGGTAGCAAGTCAGTGCCATAGGCTCAATTGTTCAATCCTATGATCTTCTTATTCTTGGTGACGTATGTACTGCCGAATAATGGTTTCATCCCGCTAAACCGTTGAAACAAAATAACCAGGCGCCCAAAAATGTTGTCCAACATTGTTCGCTGTTTCTCTCCATACACCCGTGCAAGATGAATAGCACTCTTGCCTTTAATATAACCAATCATCTGCGATACTGAATATTTCGGTGGTATCGATATCAGCATATGAACATGATGATATTTACATTTTATTTTTGAATGGCTTAAGCTTTCTTTGTCGTCCATCAGACTCTCCTCTATCACGTACTTGGCGGTTCACGATTACGAGTGTCTTGATGGACTCCTGTTAATATCAAACTTTTGCTGTCTCCCAGGCAGAGTCGAGGGGATACTTATGATTAATTATTAATTTAAGCAACTATCATTCCGCTCTGTATTGGGATTTTATAAATTATCTATAGCGAAGAAAAAGCCTTTGCATTGTTGTAATAAAGCTACTACGACATATTGAAGAAAACAATTTAAATAACGAACAATTAATATTTATTGCCAAAATAATTAAAAAATTTAAAAAATTATTTCTATTTAAAATCAATTTTAATGTATTAAGTAATAAAATTTTTACATAACTTTCATATTGACAAAGGTATGAATCTCTCATTATATAAATGGCTATATTTAAATGCCCAATAACTTGCTTACGAAAATTAATTGCAGCTGATTCTTCAGTCACGCGAACAAATGATAACCCCTTACTAATGCCTCCAAATTTATATCGACTAACAAGAGAAATCCAAAGGCAAACATCTTCTCCTATGTCAATTTTTTCTTGAAAAAAATAATTGTCAAAAACTTCTCTACGCACCATAACTGATGGCGCTGCAATAGGACAATTAATCATAATATTAGGAAAAGCATTTTTATTCAGAGAGCCTGAATTTATAAAACCTATAACTTTTCCATAGGAATCAATACGAAAATATGAAGTGTGTGAAATAAATAATTCGTTTTCTTCCATATATCTAATTTGAATATCAAGTTTTTCTTGATCAAACAAATCGTCTGAATCGAGGAAGGCAATATAATAACCAGTCGCAAGAGCAATCCCACTATTTCGCGCTTTTGCAGAGCCTGAATTAATTTGCTTAATATATTTTATTCTATTATCAAGCCTAATTATTTCAAATAGCGACTCTAGGTTATCTGTTGAACCATCATCAACTAATATTATCTCAAATTCCTGATGTGTTTGTGCTTGTACGCTATGTATTGCTTCAATTGTCCAGCCAATACGATTATAAAATGGAATTATTACAGATACCTTTATATTACTTAAATGTTTTTCAATCATTGATATAGCTAATTTTTCAGCCTTATCGTACAATGCCGATGAAAGAAACTGAGAGCTTTTCAATAAAAAGCGATAAACAGAACCCTCCATTAAAATCATTTCTTCGTCAGTTAGGCGTTTTAAAAAACTTGACCATAGTGCATTACATTCTTCTATATGTTCTTTAATTTTATGTGTATCTTGTTCAGGATGAACACGGGATTGAATAAGAATTTTAGAGTCGAAATGTAATGGCGCTATTCTGAAAAACTCAAACCATAGAGCATAATCCTGAGTTGATGGCAGGGCTTCGTTAAACATACTGATTTCGAAAAAATATTTTCGATGAATTAATAAAGAGCAACCGTGAATTAATCCTCTTAATAAAGGAAGTAATGAAATATTGAGCTTTTCCGATGATAAAATGGAATCAGGACGAATTAAGTATAAGGGTTTAGAATTAGAATCAATTACTTGATAACCACCATATAGGATTGTTGTTTTATCCTCTAAAAGAGATAGTACATTCAATTGGTGTTCTATTTTTTCTGGAAAATATCGGTCATCATGACTTAACCATGAAAAATACTCACCAGACATTCTTGAAATTGCAAAATTAAGAGCAGATGCTACTTTTCCATTTTCTTTAGAGAAATAACGGATTTTATCACCATAAGAAAAAGCGATTTTTTCAGTTGCTCCATCATCATTCGAGCCATCATTTACCACGATAATTTCGATATTTTTATATGTTTGTGCAAGAGCGCTATCTATAGCCTGATTTAAATAGTTAGAACCATTATAAACTGGTATGATGACCGAGACTTTAGGTGAAAAATTCATTTTTTTACTCAATTTTTAGAAGAAAGAGCTATGAAAATTCACGCGTTTTATTTCCACGTTTATCAAGAAAATTCCTCTTTTTCCACAAAGCGCTATGAGGCTCTGAAACTGTAATTTGCTCATTTGGTCGATTTTCTTTTGTATAATAGTATAGAATAATAGAGCGTCTTGGCTCATTTATTGGAAAGTTGACGGGGTCTGGAAGACCGTGAAAACTTTTATCATGAGAGTCAAATATTACGAGACGATTAAATAGAGGAGCTACTTTTTTCAAGCAAACAGTGCCCGTTGAATTATAAATACCAAATTCTCCTCCCCAGTTTTCTTGCCACCCAGGATTTAGGTAATAAATCGCATTCAATCGACGATTTAAACCTGTTGCATCATGATAGTTTCCATCCACATGCACATCTAGTAGCCCACCACGTTTAGTCACATTTAAACCTCCACCTAAGAAATATGGATCGGGAATAATCTTTTCTATACCAATGGTTGAAGATACAGAGCGCAAAAAAATAGAGCTATTCATAATTCGAATAGCCGCAATTAGTCCTTCAGGAATATCAAATTCAGATTGCCATTTTGTACGAAATTTTATTTCAATATCTTCATCACAAGCTTCTTCCCAGTCCATCTGATTGACTTGGGGAAAATGTTTTAAACACATTAATGCAATTTCTTTGGGAAAGAAATTATCAATAACTAAGTGTTTATATGGTTCAGTGAAATATTCAACACCTTCTGTTGCCATAAGAATCTTTTGACATGAGTACTCTGAAATTTCTTTAAGTTGTGTTTGCGTAAAACCAAACATTAATTCCCCTTGATAACAAACAAATTATAAAATATTAATTTTTTTAAAATTTTTTTAATTTTCTTCATTATTTTAATAGCCATTAAACTATTAATATCATTAAGTTTAGATTCCAAATGAAATAATTTACTTTCCAACTCCCATACACGACCATGAAGTATTTGCATTGCATTTGGTAATACTGCATTAATAGGAAAATCCAATAGATTTCTCACAGGCAATAAATATTTATTACTATATATTCCAATTATTGAATTAATATTTTTATTTTCTTCATCTAGAAATGTAACACCTTTTAAATCTTCGTAAAAAAATTCTAAATTATTATATTTTGGAAAACTTATTTTTGTTATGTTTGTCAATAAATGAAATTCATTTCCTGGCATTTCATTATATGGTACGTTTATTATTAAGCGTTGTTTCCATTTTAGACTTAAACAAAGTGTTAAGCCATTTTGTATATGCTCAACTGCATGTCTTGACACGATATAATCATAATCAGGCATTTTATCAATAAGTTTTTGTATATCTGTCACTATATAATCAAGATTAGTCACAAAATAATTATCTCTAGCATATGAAATAGATTCAATGCTAATATCAACACCAGTTACTTTTGAGTTTGGAATATTGGCAAGATAGCGACTACCATGTCCTGTTCCACATCCAAAATCAAGAATAGTTATTTCTTTATTTTTTATTTGATTAGTAGCTATATCTTTCTCAATAACTTTTTTAAAAAATTGATAACTACTTTGATGCCGAATTTCTTCCTCCAAATTATGGGTTACACCTAAAATCAATCGTTCACCATTGTTATAAATATTTTTTTGTTGTTCGGTAAGTGTTTTCATTTTAATAGCATAATAATTAGTTACAACGTTCCCAAACAGGGTAAGGAAGATAAGTAATACTTGGCCAGAAAATATTGTGTGTGGATAACCGCGTTATAATTGTTTCTTCTTTTCTAAACCATATCCTATCTGAAGGAAAATGAACAGGCTCTCTTCCTGGTTCCCAAAAGCCAAATGCAATCCAATATTCTCCAGGGGCTAATATTGAATAAGGTACATTAAGAGTTACAACATGTGTTCCTACATTACGTTTGTTTCCATCTTTCCAAAATTCGTCATTCGCATAAAAAACTGAGACATCGGATTCGTTTTTTATCTCTACACATAACAAAGTATTTTCAATACTATTATCTTCAACCTTATAACTAAATTTTAGTTTAAGATCATCTTCATGATAAATAGAATTAATTAACTCTACTGTCAAAAATTGAATTGATAGATTACAGTTAGAATAAACAAATTTATATAATTGTCGTTTATTATTAGAATGCAAATATAATCCAATTGCTTCAGAAATGCTTCCATCAACAAAAATCTCACCTTTATCTAAGATAATTGCTCTTGAGCATATAGCTTTTACAGCTTGCATCCCATGACTTACAAATAATAAGGTTATTCCATTACCTGATATATCTTTCATTTTATTTAGACATTTTTCTTGAAATTGGTTATCCCCAACCGCCAAAACCTCATCCACAATCAATATCTCAGGTTCCAAATGCGCGGCCACAGCAAACGCCAAACGCACATACATACCTGATGAATAATGTTTAACTGGCGTATCCAGAAACTTTTCCACTTCCGCAAACGCTACAATTTCATCAAACTTGCTTCTTATCTCTTGGCGCTTCATACCTAAAATGGCACCGTTAAGAAAAATGTTTTCCCGCCCCGTCAGTTCAGGATGAAAACCCGTACCGACTTCCAGCAAACTGGATACACGGCCATTAATGGTAATCTTGCCGGTAGTTGGCGCAGTAATGCGGCTTAAAATCTTTAATAAAGTAGACTTACCCGCACCATTACGGCCAATAATACCCACCCTGTCGCCTTGGTTAATCTCAAAATTAACCTCTTTTAATGCCCAAAACTCTTCGTGTTCAACGGTATTGTCCAAACTGGAAAACGGATGGCGCAAGAAGTTATAAGCTTGTTTGCCGCAATTTGACAACGCCCCGCCCAACGTTTCGTAACGGTAATGGCCTTGTTGTTTTTGGTGGTCGATAATATAGCGTTTACCGAGATTTTCTACTTTAATCGCTGTCATAACACATCCGCGAATTGTCTTTCGCGTCGGCTAAAAAAGGCAATGCCGCTGATAAGCAGCATGGCCGACAGCACAATGGACACAACCAAGCCAGGTAGATATAACTGAATATCCGAGCCAAGCAAACACCAACGAAAACCATCAATCACTCCCACCATAGGATTAAGACTGTACAGTAACCGCCATTGCTCAGGAATAATGCTGCTGCTAAAACCAATCGGTGAAATGTACAAACCAAATTGCAGAATAAACGGCACGATATAGCGGAAATCGCGGTATTGGGCATTAAGAGCCGCAATCCATAAGCTGACACCTAAAGCTGCAACTATCGATAACAGTAAAAATAACGGCAAATAGACTATTTTGATGCTCAAAGGGGTGTGATAGAACGCCATTAGCACTAACAAAATCACAAATGAAATAGCAAAATCCATTAAATTAACAAAAAACGGCGCAATCGGAATGATAATGCGCGGAAAATAAATTTTGCTGATCATATTGGCGTTATTGACGATAGACAAACTGCTGTCTTGCAGCGATGAGGAAAAAAAATACCACGGCAACATGGCGGTAAACACCATAACAGCATAAGGGCTTTGGCCTTCAACCGGCAGCTTGGCCAATATTCCGAAAACAACGGTAAACACCACCATAGTCAGCAACGGTTTTAACACAGCCCACGCCACGCCAATAACAGTTTGTTTGTAGCGTACCTTAAAATCCCGCCACGCCAAAAAATACAGTAAATCTTTATACTCCCAGAATTCACGGCTGGAATCTTCCAAGGTTTTGTTGGCAGTGATTATGGTTTGTTTCTGGTGCATTATTTTTTTATGAGCTACAAACAATAAAATACAAAATGGCTGAAGGGCAGGGCGTTTATAACGCAGTAAATGGCTATAATGAAAGTATAGTGAAAATATGTAAAGTAGTTGGTAGTTCCTTAAAAAATGTTTTGCTACACGGTATCATGCAAAAACTTGGGGGTGATAATTGTCGTGATGTTTTTTTAATCCTAGCGGTTACAATGACTACGAATGTAGCACTATCGCAAGAGGTTTCAAATGGCCGGAAGCCTTCAATTCGAATTAATCAAGAGCTGTACGATCAGGCTAAGCAAGATGCGGCTTTGGAGCACCGTTCTATCGCTGGACAAATCGAGTTTTGGGCGAAGGTAGGTCGCGCCGCCTTAGACAACCCTGATCTTCCTGTCAGTTTTGTAGCCGAGTCGTTGGCTTCAATATCCGAACCCCGTGAGCAGTCTCAACCGTTCGTGCCTCGTAGATAATTTATGACATGGGTAGTCATATATTTTTGAAAAATCTGTAAAAAAGATTGCTTTTCTATAAACTAGCTAATTTATGGGTATTATCAGCTAATTTTTTAGGATAAGATTATGAAAACAATATCTTCTGTGGAAGCACAAAATAATTTTGGAAATATGGTAGCCCTGATAAAAGAGGGTGAACCCGTGACAGTAACACAGTACGGGAAACCGACCATGCTTATATTACCATACGCTATCGGTTCTGATGCTTTACGCCAATACAATGCACGGCGCATGGCTCAATTTATGGACGCACTGCCACCTAGCAACCTTAACGCTCCAGAATTGACTGACGATGAACTGACCAAGCTTATCCATGAATTACGCCCGTAAAAAAATTGTTTTTGACACCAGCTCGCTTATCCCAATTTGTTTGTATCCTGAGCGAGCCCCAGCCCAAATTTTCAAACGAGCCATTTTCAATCATGATCTTTTTGCTTCAAGTGAAACCATTACCGAGTTAATGGCAGTTTTGGCTCGCCCAAAGTTTGATGCGTGGCGCTCAGCTAACCAGCGTATGGCATGGGGTATTTTTTATCAATCGGTCGTTATTGTAATTGATTCGACCGTAAAAATTGATGATTGCCGTGATGTAAAAGACAATAAATTTTTAGAATTGGCAGTATCCGCCCAAGCGGACATTTTAATTTCTAGTGACATCCACCTTTTGGAACTCCACCCCTATCGAAACATGGACATCATTAAGTTAAAGGACTTTGGAGAAAGATTTTTTTAAATTTTACTGGGGTGCTTTCGTAAGATTACTGTGAAAATAAAAACAAAATGGCCGTAGCTCATGAACAAGGCGGTTAATGTCTTCTAGGGTGAGGCTTTCGGCTTCGTCATTTGTTGTTATGCTTTTCATGAAGTGTATCATTTGCTCCGCCCGGTACAGCCTCATGGCCTCCAGTCCAACTTCGTAAAGCAGGATCATAAGCGTGGGTTTGTTGTATTGGGTAACAACCACCCCTTCTCCACGGAGCACCGTATTAGTAACTTGCCCAAAGTTGTTTTGTACTTCACGGGAAGCTAAGGGACGTGCATGAAATAACTTGAACAACTTAAACGCCACCACTGTTCGTGCTGAGCCTGTCGAAGCATGAACTTGCTCAAGTTATTTCGTGCGCGTTCCTAAGGTTTTCATGGGTATACCTTAAGTGGCTACCAATCTAAAACGGGACAGCTTTAAAAAAGCCGTTCGTGGTGAGCTTGTCGAACCATGAACCACAAGTCCTTCGACAAGCTCAGGACGAACGGATGCCCCGTCTTAAATTGGTAGCCTCTTAAGTTTAACTATTAGCGAAAATTATCATTATAGGTAAGATAGCTACAATCATAATAAATAGTTTGTTGTGCCTAATAAAAATAGGATTCAATAAGTTCAGTGCCTGGAGATCGGGCTAGCTTTCCAGATTGTCACAAATTTGTGGTGGCGTTTTATCTGTATCTCATAGCTAAAACGGTATATAATCAAGTTATTTTGTTAAATCTTTTACTGAATTCATACCGGAAAAAAACATGTTGGGTAAGCTAGTCAAATTAGTGATAGGAAGCCGTAACGACAGGCTGGTCAAGAAGAAAAGAAAGCTGGTAAAAAGCATTAATGCTTTATCTTCTGAGTACGAAAACCTGTCTGAGGATGCTTTAAAAGCTAAAACTCAGCAGTTTCGTGACCGTTTGGCACAAGGAGAAAAACTCGACAATTTAATAGTAGAGGCCTTTGCAACCGTGCGAGAAGCCTCGGTACGCGTGTTTGGTATGCGGCATTTCGATGTGCAGCTTATCGGCGGTATGATTCTTCATGACGGCAAAATTGCCGAAATGAGAACCGGTGAAGGTAAAACCTTAATGGCCACCTTGGCGGCGTATTTAAACGCCTTACCTGCCAATGGCGTACACGTTATTACTGTCAACGATTATCTAGCCAAGCGTGATTCGGCATGGATGGGTAAATTATACGGTTATCTGGGTTTGACTACCGGTGTTATTATCAGCCAAATGGATAATGAAGAGCGCCGCGTTGCTTACGCTGCCGACATTACTTACGGCACTAACAACGAATTTGGCTTTGATTATCTGCGCGATAACATGGCATTTACCATTCAACAAAAAGTTCAGCGCGAATTGAGTTTTGCTATTATCGACGAAGTCGATTCGATTTTGATTGACGAGGCCAGAACCCCGTTGATTATCTCCGGGTCTACCGAAGAAAATACTGAAATTTATATCAGAATTAATAACATAATACCTTTATTGATTAAGCAGGAAAAAGAAGGTACGCCAGGGCATTACACGGTTGATGAAAAAACCCGTCAAGTGCATTTGTCAGAAGCAGGCCATGAGCGCATAGAAGAGCTGATGGTTGAGCACGGTTTAATGTTAGACGGTAGCAGCTTGTACGATGCGTCTAATATTCGCTTGATGCACTATTTAAATGCTTCGCTACGCGCCAACGTATTGTATAGAAAAGATGTGGATTACATCATTACCAATGGCCAGGTTGTTATTGTAGATGAATTTACCGGTCGTATTATGACTGGTCGTCGCTGGGGCGAGGGCTTGCACCAAGCCATTGAAGCCAAAGAAAGAGTGCCGATTCAAAACGAAAACCAAACGCTGGCATCCATTACCTTTCAAAACTATTTCCGTCTGTATCACAAACTGTCTGGCATGACCGGCACTGCGGATACCGAAGCGTTTGAGTTGAATAAAATTTACGGCTTGGAAGTTATTGTTATTCCCACTCATCGCAATATGATCCGTAAAGACATGGGTGATATGGTGTATTTGACTACCGATGAAAAGTACAATGCGGTGGTCAATGACATTAAACGCTGTGTGGAAAAACAACAGCCGGTGTTGGTAGGTACTACGTCGATTGAAAATTCGGAACGTATATCTAATTTACTGAAGCTGCAAGGTGTTCCGCACGAGGTTCTGAATGCTAAGCAGCATGAGCGGGAAGCGTATATTATTTCACAAGCAGGGCAACCCAGCGCGGTAACCATTGCTACCAATATGGCAGGTCGTGGTACCGATATTGTGTTGGGGGGTAATCTGGATGCAGAATTAGCCGCCTTGGATAGTTCAGCCAGTACTGCACAAATGCAGCAGATACGTGACGCTTGGCAAGAACGCCATAATCAAGTGGTTGCCAGTGGTGGTTTGCATGTGATTGGCTCAGAGCGGCATGAGTCACGTCGTATTGATAACCAGTTACGTGGCCGTTCTGGACGGCAGGGCGATCCTGGTTCAACTCGTTTTTACTTATCTTTGCAAGATGATTTAATGCGTATTTTTGCATCAGACCGTGTTGCGGGGCTGATGAAAAAACTGGGTATGGGGGATGGTGAAGCTATTGAACACCCTTGGGTAACCCGATCTATTGAAAATGCCCAGCACAAAGTTGAAGCGCGTAACTTTGATGTCCGTAAAGAAATTTTAGCTTACGACGACGTGGCTAACGATCAGCGTAAAGTAGTGTATGCCCAGCGTAACGAGCTAATGGCAGCTGAAGAAGTGTCGGACATTATTACCTCCATACGCGAAGATGTGGTCAATAATTTGATTACCCAATATATTCCGCCTAAAACAATGGCAGAGCAGTGGAATATTCAGGGCTTGGAAGACCATATTTTGCAGGAGTTTAACGTTGAAGTGCCTGTGACACAGATGTTTAAGGAAAATAAAGCCTTAAATGAAACTGCATTACGGGCGGGTGTCATTAAAATTTTAGAAGACAGCCACAAAGACAAAGAGCAGCAAATTTCCACAGAGGTCATGCAGCATTTTGAAAAGTCGGTCATGCTGCAAGTGTTAGACAATAGTTGGAAAGAACATTTGTCAGCAATGGATTATTTGCGCCAAGGCATTCATTTTAGAGGGTATGCGCAAAAAGATCCTAAGCAGGAATACAAACGTGAAGCCTTTGAAATGTTCACCAGTTTGCTGGATCGTATTAAGTACGAGGTCATCAGCATCTTATTTAAAGTCAATGTGGCTGATGATGAAGATGTGCAGGCGATTGATGATCAAATGCACTTGCCTAAGGACATGCACTTTGATCATGCCTTAGCGCCTTCCATAGATGATTATGACAGCGCTCAAGGTAATTTATTGGGTCAAGATGAATTGCCCATACTTAATAATGCTAACGTAGGTCGTAACGATCCTTGTCCGTGTGGATCGGGGCTTAAGTTTAAGCAATGTCACGGTAAAATCAGTTAAAATTAACTGGCACTTAGTTAATCTTGATATGTCAGGTATATTTTTGACCGGTGTGAGACCTACGAGGTTTTAAAAACCTCGTAGGTCTTTAATAGCATCCAACAGAATAATATTGACTGAGTACTAGTACTTAGTCATTTTTACTTTGTCGAGTACTATAAAATACTCCGTTCGTCCTGAGCTTGTCGAAGGACTTGTGGTTCATGGTTCGACAAGCTCACCACGAACGGTTTTTTAAAATTCACACTCGCCAAAATAAAATTGACTGAGTACGTATCCTTGGGTTAACCGTTTAATGTTAACCCAGCGTGTTTTTAGCCAGTGCGATTACTTACATTAAAACGCCGCTCACCTCACCTATATTTAACCAACACCGCATTAGCCCCCAACAATACTTTCAACTGTCCAAGCAACACATCAGTCGGATTAATTCGCCACTGGTCGCCAAACTGCACATTAGCCTGCTCAGTTGCCGTACTGTAAGTAAGTATAATAGGACATGTCCCCCCAGAAAACGGCTGTAACACGGCCTTTAATTTGGCCATGAATACCTCAGGTGCCAAGGTATTTTCCGCTGCATCCCAGCTTAGCTGAATATGCCGTGCAAACACCACCCGTGCCTGGTCGATATTGTAGAGCTTGTCGGCATTCAAGCGCAACGTACCCAAATAATCATCTACGCCCAACTCACCTTCAGCCACTAACAAGCTGTCACGGACAAAAATATCGCGGTAGCTGTCATACACAGGCCCAAAGGCCGCTACTTCCAATCGACCCGTTTTATCATCCAGGGTAGCAAAGCCCATCGTTTTACCGTTTTTAGTTTGCCGAGTACGCACTTCCACCACCAAACCTGCTACCCGCACATTCATCTTGCCCTTGGAACGCTCCATTTTTTCCAATAAGGCCGCAATACTGCTTTGGGTAAATTGCTGTAATTCCGGCAAATATTGCTCAATGGGATGGCCAGTTAAAAACAAACCCAAAGTCAGCTTTTCCGCTGCCAGGCGTTCGTTTTCAGTCCACGGTTCTACGGTGCTTGCGTAAGCGGCGTTTTCAGACTCATTGGCAGACTCCGACATTAAACCAAACAAATCATCCTGACCGGTTTGCGCCATTTTACCGTGTTGTTCGGCCACTTTTAACGCCATCGGCAATTCTGCCAGATGCGCGGCGCGGTTATCGTCAAACACATCAAAGGCACCGGCACGGATCAGGGCTTCCAGTACACGGCGATTAAATTTACGCAAATCCACTCGCTGGCATAAATCGTACAAGCCCGTAAAATCAGCGTGTGCAGCACGGTTTTCCAGCATATCTTCAATAGCGGCCTGTCCCACGCCTTTTACAGCACCCAGCCCATACACAATATGGCCTTGGGCATCCACAGTAAAACGGTAGTTAGATACGTTAATATCAGGCGGACAAATCACCAGCTTCATTTGCCGACATTCTTCAATCAATACCACCACCTTGTCGGTGTTGTCCATGTCCGATGACAACACCGCCGCCATAAATTCGGCCGGATAATGGGTTTTTAGCCACGCGGTTTGATACGCCACCAACGCATACGCGGCACTGTGGCTTTTATTAAAACCGTAACCGGCAAACTTTTCCATCAAATCGAACACATAGGTGGCGATTTTCTCATCAATCTGATTAGCAATTGCGCCCGTGGTGAATTTTTCACGCTCCTTGGCCATTTCCTCGGCTTTCTTTTTCCCCATGGCTCTTCGAAGCATATCCGCCCCACCCAGGGTATAACTGGCCAGCTCACGGGCAATCTGCATCACCTGTTCCTGATACAAAATAACGCCGTTAGTCGGTTTTAAGATAGGTTCTAGCCAGGTATGGGCATACACCGCCTTCGTGCCGTGCTTGACGTTAATATAATCATCCACCATGCCAGACTCCAACGGCCCTGGGCGAAACAACGCCACCAAGGCGATAATGTCATCAAAACAATCGGGTTTGAGCTTTTTAATCAGCTCTTTCATGCCGCGCGATTCCAACTGGAACACGGCGGTGGTCAAGCCGTATTTTAATAGCTCGTAAGTTGGCGCATCATCGCGTGCAATCAGCGTAATATCGACTAACGCGGCGTTAGTTTGCTGTTTTTTAAGGTTGATGGTTTGCAGCGCCCAATCAATAATGGTCAGTGTGCGCAGCCCCAAAAAGTCAAACTTGACCAAGCCGACCGCTTCCACGTCGTCTTTATCAAATTGCGTAACCAGATTACCACCGCCTTGCTCGCAATACAGCGGGGTAAAATCAGTCAGCTTGGTGGGCGAAATCACCACCCCACCGGCGTGTTTTCCGGCATTTCTGACCGTGCCTTCCAGGCTCAAGCACATATCAAGCAGCGCTTTGACTTCTTCTTCGCTGTCGTAAAGGAGCTTAAGATCAGGGCTGTCTTGCAGCGCTTTGGTCAGCGTCATGCCGATTTCAAACGGCACCAATTTAGCCAAGCGATCCACAAAACCATAGGCATGGCCTAATACTCGCCCGACATCACGGATTACCGCTTTGGCGGCCATCGAGCCATAAGTGATGATCTGTGCGACATGGTCGCGGCCATAATGCCGTGCCACGTAATCAATCACCTCATCGCGCCGATCCATGCAAAAGTCGATGTCAAAGTCGGGCATGGATACCCGTTCGGGGTTTAAAAACCGTTCGAACAACAAATCAAATTCAATGGGATCCAAATCGGTAATTTTAAGCGCATACGCCACCAATGAACCCGCACCGGAGCCGCGTCCTGGCCCTACCGGAATCAGCTGATTTTTTGCCCATTGGATAAAATCGGCAACAATCATAAAATAGCCGGGAAAACCCATTTGGGTAATCATCTTCAGCTCAAAATCCAGGCGCTCATAGTAGACAAGACGATTTTCCGCATCCGTGCCTTTACCCACAGCGGGCGAATGCGTCAGACGCTCTTCCAAACCTTTTAACGCGGCTTCGCCCATCACGTCACCGAGCGTCATACCTTCTGGTACGGGGAAATCGGGCAGAAAATTTTTACCCAGTGTTAAGGTTAAATTACAACGCTTGGCAATCTCGACAGAATTTTCCAAGGCTTCGGGAATATCGGCAAATAGCGCTAACATTTCCTCTGTACTGCGTAAGTATTGCTGGTTAGTGTAGTCTTTGGGTCTACGCGCATCATCCAGCACGCGGCTCTGGTTGATGCACACGCGGATTTCATGGGCGGCAAAATCCTTGGCGTGGATGAAACGCACATCATTGGTGGCCACTACCGGCAAGTCCAGCTCTAGCGCCAACGCTACCGCTGCGGCGATATAACGCTCTTCATCGGGTTTACCGACGCGTTGCAGCTCCAGATAAAAGCTGTCTTTGAACAATCTCTGCCAGAAAACAGTCAACCTTTTGGCGGCATCCATTTTTTCCACCAATAACGCGCGGCCGATATCGCCATCCATTGCACCAGACAGTGCAATCAAACCGCTGTGATTATCTTCTATCCATTCATAACGCAGCATGGGCACGCCCTGATGCTGGCCTTCTTGATAGGCTTTGGAAATTAACTCAGTGAGGGTGATATAGCCTTGGTGATTATTGACCAGTAAGCTTAAGCGGTAAGGGCTAGCAGGATCTTCGACGTTGAAAATCAATACGTCAGCACCCGCAATAGGTTTTATACCCAGCCCTAACGCGGCTTTATAAAACTTAACCAGGCCAAACAAATTGGCGTGATCCGTTACTGCGATCGCTGGCATGTTTAGTTCAGCTAGCCGCTTAATCAGTGGTTTTATTTTAACAATGCCGTCTACCAGCGAAAATTCGGTGTGGAGTCTTAAATGGATAAAAGCAGGTTGCATAGAATTGGATAATAAACCGATTGGAAACGAGCAACACTATACATCAAAACAGTATTTTAAACGGCAAACAGTGCCGCTGTGTGTCATGTGCAGTGACAAAGTCCCCCAGTGATTAAGTAGCGATTCAATGCCACAGTCAATAACATGTGCAGTTGGTTTTACAAGAACAGGAGGAATCTTAAACGCCTATTTTTGTAAAAAATATCTGTAAAAAACAGTAAGATAATTTACATAATAAAAAAAACTACATACTATAAGCATAGGCCTACACGGTAGGCTGTTCATATAAAATAGGAGTCCATTACATGCTTGTAAAGAATAGAAGATTATTTATTATTTTTTTGGTGTTAGGCGTTGCCAGTATCGTCAGTAGCTGCATGACGCTGGCGTTACTTAACTTAATCGGCTAATGATTGCTGATAGACACTATATCGCACTGTATATAGTGATGACGTGAGTTTTTTATGACTATTCATAGGCAAGAACCGCAGACCACTCATGGGTTTGTGTATGAAAAATAGTGGTCGACGGTGTATTTCAAAGTAGCTTTAAATACACTGTTGTCGTCCATCTATCAATTAGAAAAATAATTGTCGCTGAACAGCACACTGTTGAGTTCGGCGCTGCTGAGTATTGTGTCGTCATAATACGCATTTATCGTCAGGATGCGATAGGGCAGCACGATGCCTCAAGCTGATTTGCTGTGCAAAAGCCGTGCTGAGCTTATATGCTTACTTACGCATTTGATTTTCAAAAATACTGTTCAAGCGTCTATTTTCTTCTTCGTGACTGTATTGATCCGCATTTTCAATTACGGGCAATCTGGGTTTAACAATCGCAACTGTTTGTGCAATAGGCGCTCTGGCAGACTTATAAGACGTATCGAGTCTGAAAATCTTTTCGTAAGTATTGGCTTTGTCGAAATCATCCCAAACCCGTTGTGGATAAACAATCGGTTTAGTAATCAGCGGTGCGGTTAATAAATCAAACGTACCGGCTGTCATGCGCCCAACCGTATCCAGAATACCTTTGACACCACCGCCAATCACACCATAAACAATATTGCTGTCTTCTTCGTTAGTGAGATTAATCATATTTTTAGGCACTTCAAGAAAACCAGTAGCAATGTTAGTAATACCGCTGATGGCTTTTTTTTCTACCTGGCGTTGATATTGTTGCTGACGAAAATGTTTTTGCACTTCCAGTTCGTGTTTTAAGAGCTTTTCATTTTGCGACTGTTGTTGGACATAATCTGCCTGTATTATTGGCGCAATTGTTAGCAGCACGCTGGTACAGGTTAAGGAAACGAAAAAACGATAGAATTTGCTCATCTCACATCCTACTGGTTCAGTGAATAATTATGATCAGTATAGCAGAGCTTTTCAGGTTTTATTTTTTCAACGCCTTGGCCATTGCATTGGCCATTGCATTGGGTAGTGGCGCTGCTTGTGGTTTGATTTTATTGACGTGTTTTGAATGATCACGCTCTTGCTTAGGCTGTATTTTATCTGCCGGATCAATCTGGCTTTTCATGGTTAACATAATACGTTTACGGTCGAGGTCAATCTCCAAAACCGTCACCTTGACCATATCGCCGGTTTTGACAATATCCCGCGCCTCTTTAACAAACGCATCTGCCAAATGCGAAATATGTACCAAACCATCTTGATGTACACCAATATCGACAAACGCACCAAAGTTAGCCACATTAGTCACTACGCCTTCTAAGCGCATACCCACTTCCAAGTCAGTGATTTTTTCAATACCCGCTTTAAAAGTGATACTTTTAAAATCTGGCCGAGGATCACGACCAGGTTTTTCCAATTCTTGCAAAATATCGGTCACCGTTGGCAAGCCGAAACGCTCGTCGGTGTAATTGGCGGCTGTTAAGCCGCGTAAAAATTGGCTTTGGCCGATAAGATCACGGATGGATTTACCAGTATCTTTAATAATCGCTTCCACTACCGGATAGGCTTCAGGATGCACGGCGGACGCATCCAATGGATTTTCACCATTCATAATACGTAAAAAGCCTGCCGCCTGTTCATAGGCTTTATCACCCAGACGCGGTACTTTTTTTAACTGCTTTCGGTTACTAAACGAACCGTGTTCGTTGCGGAAAGCGACAATATTTTCGCTGATACTGGCAGACAAGCCCGACACTTGCTTTAACAAAGCCACGGAGGCGGTATTTACATCGACACCTACTGCGTTCACGCAGTCCTCAACCACGGCATCCAGGCCTCTGGCCAAGTGCGCTTGATTCACATCGTGCTGATACTGACCGACACCAATAGATTTGGGATCAATTTTTACCAATTCCGCCAGTGGATCTTGTAAACGTCTGGCAATAGATACCGCGCCACGTAGCGAAACATCCAGATTCGGAAATTCCTTGGCGGCTAATTCCGATGCGGAATACACCGAAGCCCCCGCTTCTGAGACCGTGATCTTGGTAAATTTTAACTCCGTGTAAAATTTCATCACATCCGCTACCAATTGGTCGGTTTCGCGTGATGCCGTGCCGTTGCCAATACTCACCAAATTAACGCCGTGGGTTTTTATCAATTTGGCCAAACTGGCAATAGATTCTTGCCATTGGTTGCGTGGTTGATGCGGGTAAATGGTATCGGTGGCCAGTAATTTGCCGGTGGGATCAACCACCGCCACTTTTACACCGGTACGTATACCGGGATCTAAGCCCATTGTGGTTTTGGCGCCTGCGGGGGCTGCCAGCAGTAAATCGCGTAAATTACTGGCAAACACACGAATGGCTTCACGTTCCGCAGCCTCACGTAACGTGAGTTTTAAATCCAGATCAATACGGGTAAACAGCTTTATTTTCCAGGCCAAGCGAGCCGTTTCAGCCAGCCAGGCATCGGCAGGTTTACGGGTATCAGGAATAGTAAGATGGCGATGCACCGCTTGAATACACACTTCCTGCTCTAAGGGCTCATCCATGCCCGGCTTTAAGGTCGTGCTTAAAAAACCTTCGTTACGGCCACGGAATAAGGCTAACGCGCGGTGCGAGGGAATTTTATTGATGGCTTCATGGTAATCAAAATAATCTTTAAACTTTTCGGCTTCGCGCTCTTTACCTGCCACAACAATTGAATGTATAACGCCTTTTTGCCAGACATGTTCACGTAAACTGGCCAGCAAACCCGCTGCTTCAGAAATACGCTCCATAATGATTTGCCGCGCACCTTCTAAAGCCGTAGTTACATCTGGCACACCTTTTTCACTGTCGATAAAGCGGGCTGCAATAACATCCGGCAGCAGATTGCGGTCTTCCAATAACGCATCAGATAGCGGTTCTAAGCCTGCTTCGCGGGCTATTTGCGCTTTGGTACGGCGTTTGGGTTTATAGGGTAAATACAAATCTTCTAACAGCGTTTTGGTATCGGCGGCATTGATGGCATTTTCAAGTGCTGGGCTTAATTTATCTTGCGAGCGAATACTGTCCAAAATGCTGGCACGACGATCATTGAGTTCGCGTAAATAAACCAAGCGTTCGGCCAGTGTTCTTAGCTGGGTATCATCTAAACCGCCGGTGATTTCTTTGCGGTAACGGGCAATAAATGGCACGGTTGCACCTTCGTCCAATAAGGCAACAGCGACGCTGACTTGCTGGGTATTAACAGATAATTCTTCGGCAATGCGTTGGATGACATCCATTTTTCTATGATTTATACAGTTAAAGTAAGTGTATTGTAGCAGTAAGCCAATAACACATCGAACTTGGCGGGTAAAAATTGATACAGCGGAGAGAGATTGGACAAATCAAGAAATATTTAAAACACTGTGCTGTTATAGGGCAGTTAGTGGTTTATTAATGATATTTTAGCGAGCCATGAACGCATTGTTTGCACTCGCTCCCAGAGCTTTGGCGTGTGTTTGACTTTACGCTTTAAGCGATGATAAGCCACCGAAAATACCGTGTAGGTTTTACCTAATACAGTTGTGCCATGATAATAATTATACAAATTTAATTCGTGATTACACCATTGGGTTTTATAAGCTTCATCGCCAATGGTAAAATCGTAAGTTTCGATACCATTATCAATGCACCATTCAAATAGCTTCCACATCAATAAGCCGCCCGGTGCATACCGGGTTAGTTCAGATTGCTCGTAAGTTGGGTACAAATGGTAAAAACGTTTTTTATAAACCAGACCCCAATGCGTAGCAATAACTCTATCATCTAATGTCAACGCACTCATATGCACCATGCCTGATGGATATAATTGCAGCGATAATGCTGCAAAAAAATCACAGACTTCTTTGCTGGCAAATAAATTACTGACCCCCATTTCCATATAACTACGCACTTTTTGGCTAATCATATCGGCCAAAAAACGCTTTGTTTGCGTAGAATGGGTGGCGATAACAAATTCAACCTGGCCGAATTCTCGTAAGCGCTTATGTTTTCTTTTTTCGGTATCAAGGGATTTTTTACTGCGTTTTTGTGTTAGGAAGGCATTAAAATCAGTTCCTAAGTCGGTAAAATGGGCGCTGCTGGCGGTTGGGATGCAGGGCAGTGATACAAAGGGGTTAAGTTGGCCACCAATAGTTTGCGGCATTTCTTCGAAGACAATGCTGTCAAAAGCAGGTAATTGTGCTTGAATGATACGCCATGCTTGCTGAAATAGCGCTGCGGGCAGTTTTTTAGAATAGTCGGGGCTTAATAATGGCCCATGATAATCTGCAACTTCGCCGCCTAGCCAAACTAAACAGCGGATACCGTGGCGTTTTTCAATACCCAGCGGTAAAATCATAATCGGTTGGTCAAGCGGGTATTTAACAACAACTAAACACGCTTGACAATTTGTTACTATGTCAACGCTGTCATGCCATTGTTTTAAAAAATTAAAACTCTGAAACGCATAGTTATCACCGGACTCTTCAAAAGAGCGCCAAATGCTTTCTATGTCGGCAAAAGAATTAAAAATAACGGTTTTAAGAGACTCAGTTACTAACAACGACGACCTACCAATTCTATTAAAGGGATTAAAGGGATATTGAATGCACTTGCTTTTATTGATATTCCCAGAAAACACTATTTTAAAATAATGCGTTGCCAGTAATTGCAGTAATTGTTAAATTTTTAATGACAGTGTTTTCAGTCTGCATTGATTACCCAATAGATACAGCGTTTTCAACTTAGGACAGTTACAGCCACCGTTCGTGCTGAGCTTGTCGAAGCACGAACGGCACACTTTGACAAGCTCAGTGCGAACGGTTACGCTGCAACTATTGAACTGTGAAAACGCTGTATATGCGCTCTATATTTGGAGGCCAGGTTCTGCTTAATTATCAGGCAGAGCCTAGTACTCAGTCAATCTTGGTATGTCAGGTATATTTTTGATCAGCGTGAGACCTACGAGGTTTTAAAAACCTCGTAGGTTTTTGCAACACCCGACAAAATAAAGTTGACTAAGTAGTAGCATCCATTTGGTGTAATTAACGTAATATAACACTACTGTACCTGACATTGCCTTAGCAGATGTCAATAAAATCTAGCTTTTTGCAGGTATTTCAATAGGAAAAGAAAGTAATTCACGGTAAAACGCAATAATATGCTCTACCATTGTGGAAAATCTAAAATGAGTATAGACATATTTATGCAAGGCGGCAGCTAATTGTTCAGCGCCGTCATGATCATCAAGTACAAATTGCATTGCTTTGGCCAGTTCATGTGCATTGCCTGCTGGCAATAACTGATTGGCATGTGGACCAAAAATTTCAGGAATTCCGCCTACGTTGGTGGTCAATAACGGTACTTTTGCCGCCGCAGTTTCCAAGACAATGTAAGGGAATGATTCTGCCAAAGAGGGCACAACAACACACCGCGCATTAATAAAGGCTTTGGTTACCGGAAAAATGGGTGGGTTAAAGGTGACTTGTTCGGTTAAATTAAGCTCTTTAACACGGTGTTTAAAAAACTCTTCATCAGGGCCTGCGCCAAAAACCAATAGGCTGACATTACGCTCTTTGAGCAAAGTGAGTGCCTGTAATAAAATATCCAAGCCCTTAAGCTTTCTTATTTCACCCACAAAGACAAACTGATTTTCAGGTGTGTTGCGATTAAGGCTGTTAAATTCATGATCGCGCAAACCGTTATGCACGATGCGATGCTCACACGAGAAGCCGCCCATTTTACCACGATATGTTTCTGCGCTGGATTTACTATCGAAAATAATACCGTCAGTGAATTTTTTTAAATAGCGTTCTAACGACAAATAAAACATGCCTGTTGGTGTGGTAATAGAATAGTGCATTGAGCCACCGTGTGGGGTGTAAATGGCTTTGGCAGTTAATATTTTGGCCATAATGCGTCCGTAGGCACCGCCTTTAGCACCGTGCCCATGCACAACATCGATATTTTGTTTAGCACACAACCGTGGAATATCGCGTAAAACTTTTATGTCAGAAAAGCCAATATGGCGACTCATTGGAACCCGATGTACACCTAAAGTGCAGATGGCTTGTAACGCATCCAGCTTACTGGCTGCGCTGTTGCCACCGGTTGACGCATCGCAAATAATACCGACATTATAACCCAATCGTGCTTGTTCTTCGGCAAGGTCGCACACATGACGAAACAGCCCACCGACAGGTGAACGAAATACATGAAGAATATTCATCGACATACAATCCTTATTAATTGTTTAGCGTTGAAAAAAAATTTAATATTTTCAGCGGCTGATGTACAAAAAAACATATAAAACTGCCACGTTTTGGTAATTATTCAGTCCTCCTCTTTGAAAAAGAGGGGTTAGGGGAGATTTTTTAAATAAATCTCCCTCAATCCCCCTTTTTCAAAGGGGGATTGAACACTTACAGCGTTTTCAATTTAGAACAGTTACAGCCACCGTTCGTGCTGAGCTTGTCGAAGCATGAACGGCACACTTCGACAAGCTCAGTGCGAACGGTTACGCTGTAACTATTGAACTGTGAAAACGCTGTAAGCGTTTTCAATTCACATCGATTACTCAACAAAATATACCTGTTCTGGAGGTCAGGCTTTACCTGATCTCCATTTAGTGTAATTAATCAGTTATGAAAATACTGTACACATTTTGTTCATCATCATTTCACACCTTTGTGTCGCCAATTTTGTATATACTCCAATAAAGTGGGGTGATGCCATAGTTGTGACGGAAATACACCTTGTTTAATAGTTAACCGATTTTCTTTTATATCATCTAGTGTCGCTATCATCAGTGGAATCGCCTTGGCGATTTGATGAATCGGGTAGGTATTTAAATTATCTTGCTTATTTACCTGAATAGTGGCTTGATAAAGTACACCTCCTGTATCAATGCCTGGGTCAACAAGGTGTAATGTAACACCACAATTATCAGCATCGCTATTTGCCAAAGCCCAGTAGCCGCCATGTGTGCCACGGTATTTTGGCGTAATGCCGTTATGGGTATTAATAAAAGGCGCGGCTATGCACGTCAGCACGTTGTTCGCTATGATTCTCGTGCCATTAACAACCACTGCATCAGGTTGAATTTCTTTTAGTAAAGCAATTACTTCCGCACTGTTAACGGTGGCTACTCTAATGGTAGTCGCGGTTGGGAAATTGTCCTCATTCAGCCCGTAAGCAGAAATAAGTTGCGTAATTCTGCCGGTAGATAATTTTTCAAGTAACCGATTAACCACTAAAAAAAACAATTGTCCAACTGTTTTTGCAGCACCTAGTTTCGCCATTCTGCGTTGTATCATTATTTTTGCCGAAGGTTTATCTTCAACAATTATGTTGACGATGTCGACATGCGAGGCTAAGCCGTTATACATTATTCTGGAAGACTGCCTATTACCACACAACATAACAACGCGGATTTTTTTGGTATTCATTTATGCGTCCTGCATTTGACACAACTCGCTCATATTTAATGAAACCATGTCGTAATTTTTTGTTAAAAGCTGATAGTGTGTAATAATTTCGCTAAGAAAATCAATGTTTTTACTGATATTAATTCCAAAGTCATGTGGATGCCACCACAAATGAAACAAGCGTTTATTAATAGCGGCATCGTCCATTGCTTTTTTAATTCGCCTTAAACGCAATTTTTCCAAACCGGCTAACTTGGCTGAATAGGGGCGAAGATAGCGACTTGACGGGAAGTTAAATGGCGCATTTTGGACACAGGTGTTTAAATCGTAAGTATTTTGGCCGGACAGATTAATATACGCATCCATTAAGCGAAACGCTCTTCGAAATTGATTTTGACTGACATCCACAGAGGCGGCTTTATACATCCAGCTTGATTCTTTACCTCTAAAACACTGCACACCCAATTGGGTTAGCGTAGAAAAATAGTCAGCATTCCATTGATTGCGCGGAAAAACAATGCTTTTTATGGTAATGCCTTTGCGTTTTGCAATCGCGATAGCCGCAGCAATGTCTTGTTCAAATTGAGCTTGTGTTTGGCCGTCTTCGAGACAGTAATAATGGGAAAAGGTATGTGTACCTACCTCCTGGCCATCGTGCTGAAGAATTAAGTCGATAAGCTCAGGGGCAAAATGATATAAGCTATCAAGTTCTCCTGCTTGTTCTGCATATTTATACGGTGAAAGCACTGCCTTGGTATAGGTTGGCAATAAGTCAGGTTGGTTTTGCTTTAAATCGTGAGTATCATTACAAAACAAAAGCCCGACCGCTGCCCACGTCACATGAACATCGTTCTGACTGAACACCTGTAACATTTCGGGTATGGCTTTTCTAACACCCTGAAGATTATCTTTGTATTGTTCAATGCTTACTATATCTCTCATTCCCCAATACAGCTCAAAATCAAGAGACACAGTAAAAACGCCACGGTTTAGATTCATATTAATATCCTATTGTAATGAAACCGAGGAGAAGCACACTGCCTTACCACTGCAAAACGAGTCCCCTCGAGTATGATTAAAAACTAAAAACCGCCAACGTCCAATTAACAGCCAGCATGAAATAAGCTTAATAACACGTCCCTGGTTATGTGCCAGTTTTTAGTTTTGTTAACGTACTTTACGCGATACAGTTAACTTTAATACGCATTTTTTTGATCAAGAACAACAAATACGGTTCTGAAGATAATAAAAATGTCTAAAAAAAACGACCAATTTTTAATGTAGTCTATGTCGTACTCTACGCGTTTTAATATTTTTTCTTCGGTATCGGTTTCGCCACGCCAGCCATTAACTTGTGCCCAACCGGTGACACCTGGCTTAACTTTATGGCGTTCAGCATAGCCTGCAACCGCTACTTCATACAGTTTACCTGCCGCACTGGCTGATAACGCGTGAGGACGTGGGCCAACTATAGACATGTCACCTTTTAACACATTGTAAAATTGAGGAATCTCATCAAGACTGCTACGTCGTAAAAAAGCACCTAACTTGGTCACTCTGGGGTCATCTCGAGTAACTAAGGTTTTTGCCGTCATGTCCGCCTGATTAACATACATTGAACGGAATTTATAAACCTCAATTAACTGGTTGTTATAGCCATAGCGTTTTTGTTTAAACAATATAGGTCCTGGGCTATCCAGTTTAATAAGCAGGCCAATAATCAGATACACTGGGGTTAGTAGCACGCAAAAAAGTAAGCCCAGTAAGCGATCTTCCGCCAGCTTTATCAAAAAATCCCAATCGGAAAGGGGTTTATTCAAAATTTCTACCGTTGGAATACCGTTAAAGTATTCTATCTTGTGATCGGCGTAACTGTGCATAGAAAAGCTGGGAATTAATCGAACCGGCACGGGTAACAGCTTAAGTTTCATGCTGATCTCTTCAATTCGTTCACGGGCTTCTAAAGGCAATACCACAAATATTTCGTAGCAACGGTTATCACGTACGTATTGCACTAAAGCATCTATATTGCCAACCAGTGGACTGCCATTAACCATTGCGGGGGTTCTGTCTAAACGATCGTCAAACAGTCCTGTTACTTTAATCCACGGGCTTTTATCGTTTTGCACGGCATCAATAAATTCGCCTGTCCGCGCATTGACACCAAATATTACAATTTGACGTGTTAAGTGTCCCTTAATGGCGAGTTCTTTGAGCAGCATATAAACTGCGGTTCTCTCAAGACCCAAGGCAAGGGTAACGCCTAGCCACCAAAGCAGTACCCACCACTGTGAAAATATCGCTATTCTGAAAGAGCCCAGTAAAATCACACAAAAAATAAATGCAACCACTCTGATAAGGCCAACAATTTTTTTGTCTTTCTCAAGCGCATTCGCGGTTAAATTAAAGCGATATAATCCGGAAATATAAAATACGCCCACGATTGAAAGTGCGGTCAGCATCATGAGTAATTGATGTGCCAGATAGCTTTCGTTGCTATTGTGAACAACAAATAAACAGACGACCGTGCCGGATAGCCACACGATGAGTCCTTCTAGTACCATCAGGCAAGCAACGACTATTTTTCCGGATAGCGCATTACAGTTAAAGTGTTTCATAATATTGGAATAATACAGAAAATTTGTTAGCATCCTTCGATTTCCTCCATGGCGCGTCCGCGTTAGATTACCTAGCGTAAAGGACGTGAATAATTTTTTGGCATAAACACCGTCATAATCAGAGCAGTTGGGTTATTCAAATTGAATTTTTACCCCAGTATTCTTAATTTTGTATTCATTTCAAAATGTAAAATTACCAGACATTGAAAAAATGATTACACACTTACCTGTACATTGGTGTGTAGTAAGCATTTTTAAAATTCAGTAACAATTATTTGTTTTCACCAAAAATTAATGCTTTTGCAGTTGCTTAAAAAACACTGCATGGCGGAGTAATTTTTAAAGTCTCAACTGATGGCCTCTTAAATTTATGTAGACTAAGAGGATAACAGCATAATTTAACAAAAGCATTATTTAGGCCAACTTTTAGAAAATTATAAATATTTAATATAGGGATATGATTGTTATAATATTTTTTATTGAATGATTTTTTTTGTATTTAAGTTGTGTCGTAAAAGAAACCAATTATTTGCGCTAGTGTTAAATTATAAAGACAACTCTATTGTGCATTTTATAAGCAGCCCTTACACAGAGGGTGGATTAGCGCCTTACATTAAAAACTATTACACTGTTTTAGGTGTATATTTTGTTTACAATCACTGGGCTTAAGGTAGTAAAGGCTGTTATTTATTAGATAAATTACACATAATTGAGGTATATGTTGCTTGAGGCATATTGTAAAATTTAGCTAATAATTACAGTGTCTACATCGTAATGCCAATCAGTTATTTTGTCTAGTACCAATGGTAAGTAGCGGCCTACGTTAAAAATAATGCGCCGAATTACCGGTCGTCATCCAGTGCTATAGGTTGTATAAATATTTTACATTTTTGCTGTAATTGTCTTGCATACTTGTCAAAAGTAATTCTTTCATAAGCTATATTAACTATACGGCAAGACAGCGATTTTATGTTTTTTTACTGCTGATAATTACATAATAGTCAGTAATAAAATACAAAAAACTAAAAATATATTTTATTTTAAATAAAATAATATCAAATAAAATGTGATATGTAAAAAAAATATACATAGTACTGTGCTTCAGGTAATTAAATTAAAATGTAGCAAATATTTTACATCTGCTCTGCATTACAAGGCGTATTGCTTGATGAGATTAGGGCAGTCGGCTGTGGATTTAATGCTTACAGTCAAAGATTTTGATGCCTAACTGAGTAGCGTGGCATATGTCTTTTGTGGCCACGCAGAACAAGTGTTAATACCAATGGTGGGTGCCTATCTTATACGATTTGCCTTAATTTAAGGGCAGTGGCGTACTGTGATGGCAAAAGCGCAAGGCTTGAAATGCGTGTTTTCGCGCCTGTGTCAGCGCTTACAGTTAATATTGAGAAACCTTCTCCAAAGAGAGAAGGTTGGCTCGGGTTAGTTTAATATTTTGATTTTAATATAAAAATATACGTAAGGTGAGTACTAGCGCGTATTGGTATAGCTTGCCCCTAATTGATGTTTTTGAGCCTCATTTACACCTAAATTACTCATAGACCACACTTTGCCGGTGTAAATATTGCCTACATACAGACGATAAAATTTGTCACCACGGTTGCTGGAAAAAAAGATATTGGCGTTATCTATTGGTGCAGGATCAGAATTATCCGCATTGCAATCATTTAAGCTAAGCTCTACAGGTTGCCCCTGTAAATTGGGTAAATACCAATAGATTTGATCCATCTTGGTTAGCGCATCTTTCCAGCTAACAAAAAATAAAGCGTTATTTTTAGTGACTGGATAGTATTCACTTAAGCCTTCTTTGCCTGTAACTAAGCTGGGTGTATCGGCAACCAATTGATTGTATTTTATTTTAAAATTGACGCGATAAATATCGCTGTTAGCCCCCGCGCCTTGGCTGTAAAAAACAGATTTACCATTGGTGGAAAAATAAGGCATTGATTCTTCTGTATCGTAACCATTATTAGTTAACCGCGAAGAAGTTCCCAGAAGCGGTGCATCTGGATTAGCAAACGTTAAGCGGCTTAGCACAATATCAGCATTATTTTTATAAACAATGTAGTTTCCGTCTGGGGAAAACTTAGGATCTTCACTCACATCGCTGGAGTCCTGAGTATGATTGGTTAAATTTATTGGCGCTAATGATGAACCTGGCTTCCAGATAAAAATATTCCATCGTGTATTTTGCTTACCCATAAAAACGATATATCGTCCGTTTGGCGAAAAATGGGCATTCATGGGATCTTCAATATTCCAAGAAGCTTGATTTAATTGCACTAAAGTATTAGTACGAAAATTTTTTAAAAATAAATTGGATGATCCGCTGCCATAGTCGCTATACGAGTGATAAATCAATCTACCGCGTAATGACTGCGGAAATTTTGAATCGGATTGTAACACTGGGCTAGAGGTACATTGCGCGTAACTGGTAAAACTAGCCATTAAAGATGACACGATAATAGGTAAAATTAAGAGTGTTTTCATAGTGTTTTTTAGTTAGGTTAAGGTGTTATAAAGTTTTCGAACCGATGTGTTTTTATGGCCTTAAGTTATGAAAACGCGCTTGTTGTCTGTTTAAGAGTGGTTTCTAAAAACACAGTAATTCAAGCTAAATTCATAGATAATTTATTTTATTACTGATGATTAATAGCTTAGATGAACTGCCGATTTGCTTCCGTGACGCAGTTCACAAAAGCATTATTCTTCTTGGGGATTTACAAAATAATTCAGCTAACGAAGCTGCATTCAGTAAATGGGCAAAAATAATTGAATGCCGTGAGCAGAAAAAGATATTTTAGATGTTATGTGTAAAGATATTTTTAACTGTATGTGTAATAAGGTGTTGCAGGTTTTGTTGTTAGGTTGATAGGAAATATAAATATAAGTTATTGATTAAAATATATTTTTATTGGTATTTTACGATAAATGCGGGGTCAATTTTTGGATGTCATGATTGTGTGAGTGGTGATTTTGTTTTTTTATTTTACACTATGTGCTTAATAAAATAACATGTGTCTATAAAATTTATTATGGTCACTAAGATATCGGTATCGCCGGTGTGGTTTATTCACATGATTACAATCCTGATAACTGAAGCACACGCAACCCTGTTAAAATGAAAAAACTTTTCACCAAAAAACGACACCCTCCATGGAAAAAACCTACGCACCGCATTCAATAGAACAACGCTGGTATCAAACTTGGGAGCAAAACGGTTACTTTGCCGCCAAGCCCGACGGCGAATCGTATTGCATTATGATCCCTCCACCCAACGTTACTGGCAGCTTGCACATGGGGCACGCCTTTCAAGACACCATCATGGATGCGCTCACACGATATCATCGTATGAAAGGCTGTAGCACCTTATGGCAAGCGGGCACTGACCACGCAGGCATTGCTACGCAAATGGTGGTGGAGCGCTTATGCAATGCCGAAGGCAAAACCCGCCATGATTACGGGCGTGAAAAATTCATCGAAAAAGTCTGGCAATGGAAAGAAGAGTCCGGCGGCACGATTACCCGGCAATTACGTCGCATGGGGTCTTCTTTGGATTGGAATCGCGAGCGCTTTACTATGGACGATGGCATGTCCGATGCCGTACAGGAAGTGTTTATCCGCCTGCATGAAGAAGGCCTGATCTATCGCGGCAAACGCCTGGTGAACTGGGATCCGGTTTTGCATACCGCTGTTTCTGACCTGGAAGTGTTGTCCGAAGAAGAAAATGGCTTTATGTGGCACATACGCTACCCGTTGTCCAATGGACTAGGCCATTTGATTGTCGCCACCACCCGTCCCGAAACCCTGCTCGGTGATGCGGCGGTGGCCATCCACCCTGACGATGAGCGGTATAAGCATTTGCTGGGTGAATTTGTGGAGCTGCCGCTCACGGGCCGACGTATTCCGATTATTGCTGATGACTATGTTGACCCTGCTTTTGGTACCGGCTGCGTAAAAATTACCCCCGCGCATGATTTTAACGATTACGAGGTCTGGACACGTCACCGCCATACGTCAGTTGTACAAGACTTGCCACACGGCGGCTTAATCAATATTTTTACCAAAGATGCCCGTGTGGCGGCTGATGAATTAATACCTGTCTGCTATCAAGGTTTGGATCGCTTTGAAGCCCGTAAGCAAATGGTCGCTGATCTTGAAGCGCAAGGCTTACTGGAAAAAATTGCCGATCATAAATTAATGGTGCCGCGCGGTGACCGCACCAACAGCGTTATTGAACCGCTATTGACTGATCAGTGGTATGTCAAAGTTGCGCCGTTAGCAGAGCCTGCGATTGCTGCTGTCGAAAACGGCGACATTAAGTTTGTGCCCGACAACTGGAAAAACACCTATTTTGATTGGATGCGTAACATTCAAGATTGGTGTATCTCACGGCAAATTTGGTGGGGACATAGAATTCCTGCTTGGTACGATGAGCTGGGCAATATTTACGTGGGACAATCGGAGCAGGCCATCCGTGATAAACACGGCTTAGCCGCCGATTATCGGCTCAAACAAGATGAAGATGTGCTCGATACCTGGTTTTCATCGGCGTTATGGCCGTTTTCTACCTTGGGCTGGCCGGAACAAACACCAGAACTGGCCAAGCATTACCCGACCAGTGTTCTAGTTACCGGCTTTGATATCATCTTTTTCTGGGTGGCGCGGATGATTATGATGGGTCTCAAGTTCCAAGGCACAGTGCCGTTTAAAGAAGTCTATATACACGGTTTGGTACGCGATGCCGAAGGCCAGAAAATGTCCAAGTCCAAGGGCAATGTGCTAGATCCTATCGACATCATTGACGGCATAGATTTAGAAGCGCTGGTCAGCAAGCGGGTTTCCGGCATGATGCAGCCGCATTTGGCGAAAAAAATCGAGCAAGCCACCCGCAAGCAGTTCCCTGATGGTATCCAGTCGTACGGCACCGATGCCTTGCGCTTTACTTTTGCCTCTTTGGCATCAACAGGCCGCGATATTCGTTTTGATTTGGCGCGTACCGAAGGTTACCGTAATTTCTGTAACAAACTGTGGAATGCGTCGCGCTTTGTATTAATGAATACCGAAGATCAGGATAACGGCTTATCCGGCGAAACCTGCCAGTATAGCCAAGTAGATCAATGGATTAATACCCAGTTAAACCAGGTAATTGCTGAAACCTGCAAAGCCATAGACCACTACCGTTTTGACTTGGCCGCCCAAGCCATCTACGACTTTACTTGGAATGCGTTTTGCGACTGGTATTTGGAGCTTGCAAAAATCTCCCTGCAATCAGACGATGCCGCGTTGCAACGTGGCACGCGTAAAACCTTGTTGACAGTATTGGAAAAACTGCTGCGTTTGGCACACCCCATTATGCCGTTTATTACCGAAGAAATCTGGCAAACGGTAGCGCCGCTTGCGGGTATTCACGCAGATACCATCATGTTGCAGGCGTATCCGAGTGTGGATGAAGCCCAAAATGATCTGGATGCGGTGGCTAACATTAACTGGATGATGCAGTTTATTTTAGGGGTGCGCCGTATCCGAGGCGAAATGAATATTGCCCCCGGTAAGCCTTTACCTGTGCTGCTAAAAAATGGCTCTGCTAGCGATCAGCACAGCGTCACTCGCAACGAAGTTTACTTACAAAAAATGGCCAGGCTAGAATCAATAACCTGGCTACAAGACCATGAAATTGCGCCAGAATCTGCGATGGCACTGCTCGGCGATATGCAAATATTAATCCCGATGGCAGGTTTAATTGATAAACATGCCGAATTGGCGAGACTGGCAAAAGAAATTCAGCGTATTAAAAATGATTTGCCGCGTATTGAGGGCAAATTAAGCAATCCGGCTTTTGTCGATAAAGCGCCACCCGAAGTCATTGATAAAGAAAAAACAAAATTAGTGGAGTTAAACTCTTTGCTGCATAATCTTGAACAACAACAACTTAAAATTCAAAACTTGTAAAATATGACGTGAGTTGGTAGCAGATTTACGTTTTGTTAATCGTAGGTGGGGTGAGATGACGCACTCCAACCTGCGATGCCGAATAGGTGTCATCACACGCCACAGCATTAACATTTTGTAAGGTAGCGCTACAGTAAATAGCTCACGCGCTACCCTCATATTAACTTTTATGCCGTCTACAGTTTAACCGTACACATCAAACGATTGATACACCAACAGCAAACACTGTAAAGGTTTGTATTGGCGAGCTAGGAATCTAGGTAAAAACGGACATAATTGGCTTATAGATTGAATAAAACCAATATTTCATCTATATTTTTCTTGTTACATCTCACTTGATATTTATCTTATGGCAACTGCACCAATAGATTTTCGCCTCAGCGGTCTTACTAACTGTTTAATTCAAGAAGGCTTGCTGTCTGAAAGCAATGCAAAACTACACGCTCAGGAAGCAAAAAAAAATAAGCAGTCTTTAATCAGTTACCTTGTTGCTGCTAAATTGGTAGACAGTAAAACTGTTGCTAACCTTGCCATGACAGCATTCGGCATTCCGTTTTTCGATCTAGATGCTATTGATAAGGCGCATCTTCCCATTAATCTGGTCAGTGAGGTATTAATTCGTAAACATAATGCCTTGCCATTGTATAAGCGTGGCAAGACTTTGTATATTGCAATGTCTGATCCGACTAATTTACAAGCTTTAGATGATATAAAATTTCAAAGTCGGCTTAATCCAGAGACTATACTGGTAGAAGAAAATAAATTGGTTAATGCCATTGAGTCGTCGCTGGAATTGGTCAATACGGTCATGTCCGATTTAATGGATTCTGATTTGGATAATTTGGTCACTTCGTCCGGCAGCGAGGATGACAACCCTAAAGATAACATTAATGGCGACATTGAAGATGCACCGATTGTGCGTTTTGTTAATAAAATTTTGTTGGATGCTATCAAAAAAGGTGTCTCTGATATTCATATGGAGCCGTATGAAAAGAACTTCCGTATTCGCTTTAGAGCTGACGGCATTTTGTTTACCGTGCCTAGCCCACCGGCCAATATCGCCAGTAGAATTATTTCCCGTATAAAAGTCATGTCTAAAATGGACATTGCTGAGCGTCGCATTCCTCAAGATGGGCGCATTAAATTAAACATCTCTAAAACCCGCGCCCTTGATTTTCGGGTTAATACCTGCCCCACTTTGTTTGGCGAAAAAGTAGTTTTGCGGATTCTCGATTCCACTTCCGCACACATAGGTATTGAAAAACTGGGTTTTGAACCCGAACAAGAGCGGTTGTTTATGGCGGCTATCAACAAGCCTTATGGCATGGTATTAGTGACAGGCCCCACCGGTAGCGGTAAAACCGTGACGTTATACACGGGTTTAAACTTACTCAACAGTGTTGAGCGTAATATTTCCACGGCGGAAGATCCGGTGGAAATTACCGTAGAGGGTATTAATCAGGTTAACGTTAATCCTAAGGCAGGTTTAACCTTTGCCAGTGCATTACGGGCTTTTTTACGTCAAGATCCAGACATTATTATGGTGGGTGAAATACGCGACTTAGAAACCGCCGAAATTGCGGTAAAAGCCGCTCAGACGGGGCATTTAGTGTTGTCGACACTGCATACCAACGACGCACCACAAACGCTAAACCGATTGGTACAAATGGGCATAGAGCCGTTTAATATTGTGTCAGCGGTTAATTTGATTATGGCGCAGCGTTTGGCAAGACGGCTGTGTGAGCACTGCAAAATTTCTGTTGATTACCCTGACAGCGTTCTCAAATCCATCGGCTTTACCGATGCAGAACTTGCCACTATTACTATCTACGGCCCAGTAGGTTGCGATAATTGCACCAACGGCTATAAAGGTCGCGTAGGTATTTATCAGGTGATGACCTTAAGCGAAAAAATGCGCCAAATTATCTTGGAAGGCGGTAATGCCATGCAAATAGCCGATCAAGCTGCCGCAGAAGGTATTAATGATTTACGTGCATCAGGCTTAAATAAGGTACGTGCGGGCATCACCAGTCTTGAAGAAATTGACCGAGTTACTAAGGATTAATCATGGCAGAACAAACTGATCAACTGAGTTTTACTTGGGAGGGTAAGGATAAAACCGGTAAAAGAACCAAAGGAGAAGTCGCTGCCAAGAGCGAAACCGTTGCGCGTGCGGAATTAAGGCGACAGGGCATTAAAGTTATTACTTTAAAAACCAAATCAAAATCCTTATTTAGTCCGCGCACACGTCCCATTACCCCTGCGGATATTGCTATTTTTTCTCGGCAACTGGCTACCATGCTCGGCGCTGGCGTACCATTAGTACAGGCGTTTGATATTGTTGCCAGAGGCCATGAAAATCCCAGCATGCAAAATATGTTACTGAGTGTAAAAGCCGATGTTGAAGGCGGTGATACTTTAACTGAGGCATTGAGTAAAAAGCCGCTGTATTTTGATGAGTTATTTTGTAACTTGGTAAGAGCTGGTGAACATGCCGGTATTTTGGAGACGCTTTTAGATAAAATAGCGACTTACAAAGAAAAAACCGAGTCCATGAAGAAAAAAATCAAAAAAGCTTTAACCTATCCCGCTGCGGTATTGGTGGTGGCTTTTGTGGTGACGGTAATTTTATTACTGTTTGTGGTACCTGTTTTTGAAGATTTATTTAAAAGTTTTGGTGCAGATTTACCAGGTTTTACCCGCATGGTTATTAATATGTCGGAATGGATGCAAGAATGGTGGTGGATTGTTATTGCGGCTATTGTTGGTGCGGTGTACACCTTTTCATATTTTAAAAAACGCTCACGAAAATTTTGCCATGCACTGGATCGTACTTTATTAAAAATACCCGTGGTAGGTTTAATTTTAAATAAATCGGCCGTCGCGCGTTTTGCAAGAACCTTATCTACCATGTCAGCTGCTGGTGTACCGCTTGTCGATGCCTTGGAATCTGTAGCCGGCGCATGCGGTAATATTATCTATTCTGATGCGGTGTTAAAAATGCGTGAAGAAGTTGCTACCGGTCAGCGCTTACAATTTGCCATGCAACAAACTTCTTTATTTCCGCATATGGTGCAGCAAATGGTGGCTATTGGTGAAGAATCCGGTTCTATTGATTCAATGTTAGCAAAAGTGGCTGATTTTTATGAGGAAGATGTGGATAATCTTATCGACAATTTAAGCAGCTTAATGGAACCTTTAATTATGGTTATTTTAGGTATTTTAGTGGGTGGTTTAATTGTCGCTATGTATTTGCCTATTTTCAAAATGGGCGCAGCGGTTGGTTGATGTATTTTTACGGAGTAGGTCATTGTTAATACATAAGATATTCGCTAGCATACTGGGTTAACCTGTGTTAAAAAAATCATGACTTTAGCATCTTTATCACCTTATTTATTTTCCATGCTGATCGGTGTTATCGGTTTGCTGGTCGGTAGTTTTCTTAACGTACTTATTTACCGGCTACCCATTATGATGCGCCGTGATTGGCGTAATGAATGTGCAGAATATTTACAAATTTCAATTGATAGCACCGACGATATTGAGCAGCCGTTTAATTTGGTTTTACCTTTATCACGCTGTTCGGCGTGTAAGGTTGCTATCAAACCGTATCAAAACATTCCTGTCATCAGTTATGTTTTGTTAAAGGGGTGTTGTGCAAGTTGTAGGCAGCCGATTTCACTGCGCTACCCTGCCATTGAAATACTGACGGCGCTGGTTTCGGTGCTGGTTGCTTGGCGTTTTGGTTACTCTTTGCAAACCGTGTTTGCGTTATTATTGAGCTGGTCTTTAATCAGTTTGAGTTTTATTGATATTGATCAGCAGTTATTACCCGACTCCATTACCTTGCCCATGCTTTGGCTGGGTTTAATAGTAAGTGTTTTTTCTGTGTTTTGTGCGGCAAATACCAGTATTATCGGCGCTGCGGCGGGCTATTTAGTGTTGTGGAGTGTTTATCATGTATTTAAACTGGCAACCGGCAAAGAAGGCATGGGTTATGGCGACTTTAAATTACTGGCTTTATTGGGGGCGTGGCTAGGCTGGCAGGCTTTACCGATGATTGTCTTATTATCGTCACTGGTCGGTGCTATTATTGGCAGTGCTATGATTATTTTTGGTAATCGTGATCGTAACACAGCGATTCCTTTTGGGCCTTATTTAGCGGTTGCAGGTTGGATAGCACTGATCTGGGGCAAGCAGATTAATGCGCTATACTTAAGTGCAGTGGGCTTATAACAATGCTTAAAATTGGTTTAACAGGCGGTATCGGCAGTGGCAAAACCACGGTTACCCAATTATTCGCAGCGCTTAATGTCCCCATTATTGATGCAGATGAGCTGGCTCACCAATTGGTTGCAGTAGGGCAACCTGCGTTGAAGCGTATCCAAACAGAATTTGGTGCGGCGGTTATTAATGCAGATGGGTCATTAAATCGAAAAGAAATGCGAGAGCGTATTTTTTCAGATGCAGCAGCCAAAAACACACTGGAGGTAATTTTACATCCGTTAATTTATGCGGCTATACAGGCAAAAATTAACCAGCTCACGGCGGCTTATTGCATAATTTGCGTGCCCTTGTTATTTGAAACCCAGATGACCGCCATTGCCGATAGAATATTAATTATTGATTGCCCCGTAGGGCAGCAGATAGAACGCGTTAAACTGAGAGATCAACTGACGCGTGAAAAAATTCAGGCGATCATCGACAGCCAGATAAGCAGGGAAAATAGATTGTCAAAAGCCGATGATATTATTAATAACTCAGCAACGGACGCTGACCTTGGCCAACAAGTTAAGGCGCTGCACCATTTATATATCTCATTAAGTACACTTTAGGATAAATTGTCTGTGAACACCTCTATTATCTATGAATTCCCACTCAATGAACGCATTCGAGTTTTCATACGGCTCGAACAATTATTTCAACAATTTAATTATTTTTTAATACGGGATAGCATTGCCGATAAGCGTATCGCTATGAGTCTTTTGTTGGATATTGTGTCTATTTTTAGGCGTAACAATCTTAAGTCGGAAGTTTTGCAAGAACTGGATCGGCAATCAAAAGTTTTAACAAAAATTGTTAATAGCCAAAATTTGGGAACCGGAAAGCTACAGGAATTAATTAATAGAATCAATGGTATTAGTAAAAGACTGTACGCAATTAAAGACCGTGTTGATGTCAATATCATGGCCAGCGATTTGTTTCAAAGTATTAGCCAGCGCAGTGCTATTCCTGGTGGCAGTTGCTCTTTTGATTTGCCTGAATACCATTACTGGTTAGAACAGCCAGAGGCTACGCGGCTTGCAGATTTGGAATATTGGAGTGATCCGTTCGAAGATATTCGAGAGGCCAATCAGTTGGTGCTTGAGTTGATACGCAGTAGTAACACCACCAGCCATGAAGTGGCGGAATCTGGCTTTTTTCAGATTGTGTTGGATGCCAATCAACCCATGCAATTAATTAAAGTTGCTTTAAGCAAATCAGTGCCGTGTTTTGTGGAGATAAGTGGCGGTAAACATCGTTGCACTATTCGATTTATGGTGCCATCGCCAGATGAAAAACGCCCCGTACAAAGTGCCGAGGCTATTCCTTTTGTCTTGAGTTGCTGCATGCTCTGATGACATCTGGTACATGTATACATGTTAAGTGTCCCACCTGTAAAAAACAGGTTGCCTGGGGTTACGAGCAATTATTTAAGCCTTTTTGCAGCGAACGCTGCAAACTCATTGATTTGGGCGAGTGGTTCATGGAAAACAAGGTAATCCCTGGTGAGGCTGTATCAGATGATGAGCCAGAACAATAAAATAAGCGCAGCTTATTGTTGGGTAGTTTTTTCAAGGCAACGCAGGATTCCATTCGGTTCTTGCGTTGCTAGCGCGGCAATGGTATCCGCACGTATTGCTGTATTGGCAACCGCGTATATTCTTAGTTCATCGGCATTGCCAGAAGGGCGCAAGTGCGCGATGTCGTTATTGCTAAAATAGAGTCGCACACCATCAATATAGTTGATGCCAGCAATATCAGTAAAGCCCAGCGCCTGTGTAAAAAAACTCTGTAGCGTTGTGCGGATAGCGCACAGTGTAGTCACGTCTTCTGCGCTAACGCTCAGTGCTAAATTGTTGTTGTCAAAAAATGTACAGCTATCGTTGGAAAATACCACGTCACAAATCGCTGCATTGGCAGGCGAGAAACGTTTTACTATAGCCAGTCCTAAAGCTTTTGGAAATTGCTTAAGCAGCGCAGCGCAGCTATACCGCTTGGGTAAGCGAGCAAATAAGTGGGTGAGTGTGATGTTTTCTCGTTGTGCAGTAGCCAGCACTGCCAAAAGAGGCAGCACGGCATCGCGTGTTGGCAAGGCGGTCAGTTGCTTGCCATTGTAGACTATATCCGAAGCTGTCAGGAAGCCACCATTGGCTTCAAATCCACATACCGCCTGCTTGCCTTGCGCTAAAGCGATCTCCATGCCAGCAATCACATAAGGTGAGCCTATGCGGGTTTTAGGTTCAAGCAGGTGTTTTAGGGGGCTATGGTCAATACTGTCATTGCTGCTAATGGGGACAACGATGGCCTTCGCACCTAAAAATTCAGCAGTTACCATGCCCACTAAATCGCCGCTAAAAAAGCGGACGGTGTTGGTTTCGGGGTCTATACCCAGCAATAACGGACGGTCGCTATCACCATCGGTAGAGATAATCGCATCGAATGTGCCGTGCTTCACTATTGCTTCATCATACAATGCTTGCAGTGTCGCCAGTTGAGCGGCGTGTATGTTTTCAGTATCTATCGGTACAAACGTTTCGCTACGTCCTACCGGCAACACCATCGCCCCCAAGGCGCGGAAAATATCTACTATTATATCGCGGCCAACAGCAGAGTGTTGGTAGGCCAATACGCGCAATCCTGTTAACGCATCAGAACTAAAAAAATCCACGTAACGTTGAATATATGCTTGTTGCGCGTGTTGATATTCGGTAGATAAATTATCGGGATCATTTTTTAAAAAACCGTCTGTGGTAAATAACGATTCTTCAAGAGGCTGCGCGTAAAATGCTGCTCTGACTTGTTTGACTTTGGCGTTAATAGGGTTTTCATGCTGTTTGAGCAATTCGCCGCGTGAGGTATTGGTTTTATAGCCATTACGGTCGAATGGTATATGGCTACCGGTAACCATAATGCTAGCTTTACCTTGCAGTAAAGCGTAATACATGAGGGCAGGTGTTGGGATTTGACCTTGATTAACGGGGATCATACCTGCGTAACGTATCGCTTGTTCAATGGCTTGTGCCAGTTTACCGCGATTGTCTTGCTCTATGACGTAACTATTTGAGCTAGGGCGTAAGTCGTAGGCGTAAAAAAATTCTTCGCCGCGTAAGATGCCGCCTTGCTCCTTTGGTAGTGATTGCAGAAACTCAAGTTCTGCCACTACATTAATAAAAACTTCCAGGTGTGTTAAGTGAGTTACTAAGCCGCGTCTACCACTGGTGCCAAATTGTAATTCTTGTGGGGTATATTTGAGGTTGGTGCGTAACGACTCTTGTGGATAACTGTGATTTGACATATAATACTCTTGGAATCTCAAGTTGGATGCACAAAACCTCTAATTATAGCCCGTAAAAAATCCAGTATAGAAAGTATTTTGAGCTATTCTGGGTGATTTTTAAGCGACAAGTTAAATTAAAGACGCTTTTAGTTTTTTTTTTCGGAAATGCTGATATAATTCCCAGAGTAAGTTAAATGCTGTGCTTAGTGCAGTGCGTTATTAATTACATTAGGAAGAAGCCATGCTTATCTTGACTCGTCGAGTAGGTGAAACTTTAATGATTGGTGATGAGGTTACGGTCACGGTTCTTGGAGTGAAAGGGAATCAAGTTCGTATAGGGGTTAACGCGCCAAAGGAAGTTTCTGTACATAGAGAAGAAATTTACGAAAGGATTAAAAAGGAACTGGCTGAGTCTTCAGGTTTAACGGGTTCTACACAGCAATAAGTATTCAGGAGGGATGGCCGAGAGGCTGAAGGCGCTCCCCTGCTAAGGGAGTATGGGCTTTAACTCCCATCGAGGGTTCGAATCCCTCTCTCTCCGCCACAACAACAAGCGCTATTATTTTTAATTGTTGACATGAAAGCAATTAAATTAGATAATGTAGGGCTAAATAAAGCGCCCGTAGCTCAGCTGGATAGAGTAATCGGCTACGAACCGATCGGTCGGGAGTTCGAATCTCTCCGGGCGCGCCAATTAAGAGTAAAAAATAATTCCCCTGTAGCTCAGCAGGTAGAGCAGGTGACTGTTAATCACCTTGTCGGCGGTTCGAGCCCGTCCGGGGGAGCCAAGCAAATCAAGGGCTTAGAGTAAAATCTAAGCCCTTTTTTTATGCCTGAAATTTAGTGGGTTATGTTGGGTCAATTTTTACATGACCACAACCCGAATTACTCGATATGGTGGATCAAACTTACTTTCTGGGGACATTTTTAACCTTCATTCATTGGTAATCATTGAAGCTAGCAACGCATCCTGCATTTTACAAACCCTCACTACAGGCCAACCGATAACCCACACCGGTTTCTGTGAGTAAATAACGCGGCTGGGTAGAATCTGCTTCTAATTTTTGCCGCAGTTGTCCCATGTAAATCCGTACATAATGGTCGTGTTCGACATACGTCGGCCCCCAGACATTTAACAGCAATTGCCGGTGCGTCATCACTTTGCCCGCATGACGGATCAAAGCACTTAACAATCGATATTCGATGGGCGTTAGATGCACCTCGTGTGTGCCGACAGTAACCAGCCGACGTGCCAGATCAACCCGCAACTCACCCTCACAAAATACGGTTTCCGTACTGTCTTTAAATTGCGCGGCGTGACGAATGGATACCCGAATCCTGGCCAGCAATTCACCAATACTGAACGGTTTTGTCAAATAATCATCTGCTCCTGCATCCAGGGCAGTAATCTTATCAAGTTCCTGACTCCTGGCTGACAACACGATAATAGGTACACTAGACCACTCCCGCACTTTATGGATCACGGCAAACCCATCCAGGCGCGGCAAACCCAGATCGAGGATAACCAGATCAGGTTTTCGAGTGGCAATTTCAACCAGGCCTTGCTCACCGGTATTCGCCTCAAACAAGCTAAAACCATTGGCGTTCAAACTCGTGCGTAAAAACCGGCAAATTTGCGGATCATCCTCAATCACCACGATGATGGATTTTAGGGTGTCCATTTTCCTAAGCCTCTGCTTCTAATTCGGGTGGCGCTTCATCCATAGGCAAGACAAAATAAAATTGTGCGCCGCCACCGGGTCGATTGGCTGCACCCACCAGGCCGCCGTGTGCAACCACAATCGCCTTGCAAATAGCCAAGCCTAAACCCACCCCGCTTTGAGAACCTTCCCGATGCAACCGGTAAAATTTATCAAATAACTTTTCTTCTTCGCCAACCGGAATGCCTAAACCGCGATCCGCGACACTGATTTTTAATGTATGTACTGCTCGCTCCGCTATAACATCAATCGGGGTAGCTGGCGGCGTGTATTTACAAGCATTTTCCAATAGATTGATAAGCACCTGCTCAATCAAAACCGCATCAACACGCACCAGGCACAGGCCTTCGGGAAGTTCGGTGTTAATCATCCGTCCAGCAGTTAGTTTGCGTACCCGCGTTAAAGCACCGCCTATAATCTCATCCAGAGGATACCATTGCCGGTTCAGTTGCGCTTGCCCTGCATCCAGGCGAGCCATGTCTAAAATATTGTTGGTTAAATTGGACATGCGCAAGGCTTCATCGTAAATGGTAAGACTTAACTCATGCCGATCCTCTGGAGAAAGCTGCCCGTCTTCAGCCACTAAGGAACTGGCTGCACCAACAATGGAGGCCAGCGGTGTGCGTAAATCATGCGAAATTGCACTGAGCAACGAATTGCGCAACGACTCCGATTCCATGCGTATTTGGCTTTGCTGTGCATCGTCCGACAGGCGCACACGTTCAATGGTTTGCACAATCTGATTGATAAAGGTATCCAGCAACCGGCGCTGTTCAGGTAGGAACACCCGACGCAAATTAGCCGCCTGTAAAGCCAGTACGCCTATAACGCCCCGATAACCTGTCATGGGGAAAAACACGGCATTCGCGCCGGGTAAAGTATCGGTGCCTTGCCCTGCAATCTGGCCATGATCAAACACCCATTGCGCGACACCCAGATCACACCCGCGCAAGGATTCCGGTAAGGGTGAGTCCAATGGGTAAACCATGCGCCCCCCGTCAACGGGAAACAATAAGACATTAGCGCCGCCAAATTCGGCTTGAATATGCCGCGCGGCAACTTTTGCTGCATCGGTTAACGTGCGGCCAACCGCTAATTCTTCGCTTAAGGCATACAACACGCTGGCACGGCGCTCACGGTGCGCGGCAACTTTAGTTTGTGCCCGCATATCACTGGTTAAATGGCTAATCACCATGCCAACCAACAGCATAATAAGAAAGGTCACCAAATACTGGGCATCAGCCACCGAGAAGGTATTGATAGGATTGACAAAGAAAAAGTCAAACGCCAACACGCTTAAGACTGATGTCATGACCGACGCTTCACGGCCAAAACGGGCGGCAACAAACACCACCCCCAGTAAATACACCATGACGATATTGGCCAGCTCAAACCGACCGCTCATCAACCACGCCACCAAACTGCTGCAAACGGTACTGGTCAACGCCCATCCGGCATTTATTCCCCACTTTCTTGTTGGGCCTTTAGGATAATAAAAGCGGCTGGATTTGGTTTTAAGTGTCTGCTTAACCTGTGTTAAATCCCCTGGCTTTGATCGGGGGCTGCCCAACAAATAAATATTAATATTATGGGCTTCGGAAATGAGATCATCGACCACCGAACCTAACAGCCAGCGTTTCCAGCCCCTGCGGTTGGGTTTACCCAAAACAATTTTGCTGACATTGCGACTTTTGGCGAAATTCAACACGGCATCGCTGATGACCAAACCTGACAGCGTCACGGTTTCAGCACCTAACTGCTCGGCAAAACGCAGCACCCGCAGAACATCATCACGCTGTTCAGGCTTTAGGCGTTGCAGCTTAGGGGTTTCGACATACAGTACAATACACTGGGCATGCAGGCTGGTCGCCAGGCGTTTACCTGCCCGTACCAAACGCTCGGCAATCGGGTTAGGGCCAATACAAATTAAGATACATTCACCGACCTGCCAGATGTCACGTATCGCATTGTCATCGCGATAATCCTGTATTTGGGCATCGACCCGGTCAGCGGTCAGCCGCAACGACAATTCGCGCAAGGCAATCAGGTTACCTTTGCGAAAAAAGTTTTGCATCGCCCGTTCTGCCTGCTGAGGAATGTAAACTTTGCCTTCTTTAAGCCGCAGTAATAAATCATCGGGCGGTAAATCAATTAGTTCGATTTCATTGGCAAGCTCAAAAACCGTATCGGGCACTGTCTCCAAAATCTGTACGCCGGTCACCTGGTTGACATCATCGTTCAGGCTTTCCAGATGTTGTACATTCAGGGTAGTGTAAACATCAATCCCGACCTGTAACAGTTCATCAATGTCCTGCCAGCGTTTGGGATGACGACAACCCACCGCATTACTGTGTGCCAGCTCATCGATTAGGATTAAGGTCGGATGGCGTTTAAGTGCACCATCCAGATCAAATTCACGTTGTACCGTGCCACGGTATTGCACCAATTTCGGTGGCAGCACGTCCAATCCCTGTAAGACGGCAATGGTTTCCTGACGCTCATGGGTTTCGACCAGTCCAACGACAACATCGATACCCTTAAGACGGAGAGATTGTGCCGCCAACAGCATAGCGTAGGTTTTGCCCACACCTGCGGCCGCTCCGAAAAATATTTTTAAGCGGCCACGTTTGCGCTGTTGTTCTTCCCGTTCTACACGAGCAAGCAAGGCATCTGGATCTGGTCGAGTATCGTTCATAGCTTAATCCACCACTTACTCAAGGCAAGAACGCCTATTATCCAGCGCTAGATTTAATCTTAAAATATTCACCCGTGGCTCGCCTAATACGCCCAATTGCCGCGCTTCAGTGCACTGCGTCACTAACGCTTCTATCTTATCCAAGGGTAAATGTCTGACTGCCGCTACTCGGTTTAATTGAAACAGTACCGCAGCGGAGCTGATGTGTGGGTCAAGGCCGCTTGCCGAAGCCGTGACCAAATCCACAGGAATGGGTTGAGTGTTGCTTGGATCCAGTTCGCGCAAGACTTTGATGCGTTGCTGCACGAGTTCCCTTAAATTAGGATTGCTTGGGCCTAGGTTAGAACCACTAGAGGCAGCGGCATTATAAGCACTGGACGAAGTCGCAGAAGGCCGTCCCCAAAAATACTCAGGCCGGGTAAAGGATTGCCCGATCAATTCCGAACCCAAAGTGTGCTTATCATTGACGATTAAACTCCCATTAGCCTGGGCAGGAAATAAAATCTGCGCACCGAAAGTAACCAAGAGCGGGTAGGCAATGCCCGTTAACACCGTGAAAAACAAAAGCATGAATAATGCGGGTTTTATGTGTTGCATCATAACAGTCTCCTTAGCCTTTAAAACGCTAACGCGGTTAAACCGAGATCAATTAACTTAATCCCAATGAACGGCACAATAACGCCACCGCCGCCGTAAATCAGCAAATTAGTACGCAGTAAACTTTCAGCACTTTGAGGCCGATAAGTGACACCTTTGAGTGCCAAAGGAATCAGCGCAACAATAATCAGGGCATTAAAAATAACCGCCGCAAGAATCGCGTTGGCAGGACTGCTTAAGCCCATAATGTTTAGCGCCCCCAATTCAGGGTAGGTGCTGGCAAACGCAGCGGGCACAATCGCAAAATATTTTGCCAGGTCATTCGCTAAACTGAATGTCGTTAACGCACCGCGTGTCATCAGCATTTGTTTGCCGGTTTCGACAATTTCAATCAGTTTGGTCGGGTTGGAATCCAAATCGACCATATTACCGGCTTCCTTAGCCGCCTGCGTACCCGAATTCATCGCTACCGCCACATCGGCCTGTGCCAGCGCGGGCGCGTCGTTGGTACCATCGCCGGTCATGGCGACCAGGCGGCCTTCTGCCTGTTGTTCGCGGATGAGTTTAAGCTTGGCTTCCGGCGTTGCTTCCGCCAAAAAATCATCAACACCGGCTTCTGCGGCAATGGCTGCTGCTGTCAAGCGGTTATCGCCGGTAATCATAATAGTTTTGATGCCCATCCGGCGCAGCTCGACAAAGCGTTCTTTAATACCACCCTTGACGGTGTCTTTCAGCTCAATCACTCCTAATACTCTGCCACCTTCAGCCACCAACAGCGGCGTACTGCCTCGGCGAGCGACGGTATCGGCAAGCTGTTTGGCTTCATCCGGAAACTTGGCCTGTTGCGCTTCGATGTAGGTACGAATGGCATCCATAGCGCCCTTACGAATTTGCTTGGCACCGATATTAACACCACTCATTCGGGTTTGGGCACTAAAGGCGACAAAGGTAGCGCCTAATTCCTGAATATTACGCTCCCGCAAGGCAAATTTTTGTTTGGCCAGAATAATAATACTGCGGCCCTCCGGCGTTTCGTCCGCCAAGGTTGCCAGTTGCGCGGCATCGGCCAGTTCCCGTTCGCTGATGCCGTTAAGCGGGAAAAAAGCCGATGCTTGCCGGTTGCCTAAAGTAATTGTGCCGGTTTTGTCGAGCAGCAACACATCCACATCACCGGCCGCTTCAATGGCTCTACCAGACGTGGCAATGACATTTTTTTGCATCATCCGGCCAATACCGGCTACGCCAATCGCGGACAGCAAACCACCGATGGTGGTCGGAATCAGGCACACCAGCAACGCGACCAGCACGGTTATTGATACGGGCGTTCCGGACTTGGCAATGTCCACGCTGTAAATTGAAAACGGCAGCAAGGTCACGGTGGTGAGTAAAAAAATCAAGGTCAGTGCGACCAGCAAAATGGTCAGGGCAATTTCGTTAGGGGTTTTTTGCCGTGAGGCGCTTTCCACCATTGAAATCATCCGGTCAATAAACGCTTCCCCAGGATTAACCGTTACCCGCACCACCAGCCAATCCGACAATACCCGTGTTCCGCCAGTGACTGAACTAAAATCGCCGCCGGATTCACGGATGACCGGCGCACTTTCACCGGTAATAGCACTTTCATCGACCGATGCCGCGCCTTCGATAACTTCGCCATCGGCAGGCACAAAATCACCCGCTTCAATCAACACAACATCACCACGGCGTAATAGTGTGCTGACCACTTTAGTGTAATCAGTATCGTAGTGTGGCTCATTAAGTTGCTTGGCCATGAGTTCTCGCTTTGCACCCCGTAATGAAGCTGCCTGGGCTTTACTGCGGCCTTCGGCGATACTTTCAGCAAAGTTGGCAAACAAAACAGTAAACCAAAGCCAAAACGTTATCGCCAGCATAAAACCAAGCTGTTGCTCGTTACCTTGGTAGATACTGGTAATACATAAGCCGGTAGTCAATAGACTGCCCACGTAAACCACGAACATTACGGGGTTTTTCCATTGCTGCTGCGGCGCTAATTTACGTAGGGTGTCAGTCAGTGCTACCCACATAAGCTGTTTGGTAAAAAACGGCTGGGACTGATGTTTTGTAGTCATCATTTAATTCCTTTTCAGTGAGGCTTGGCAGCATTAAAGTTGGTTGAGCATTTGTAGATGTTCAACAATAGGCCCTAGCGCCAAGGCCGGTACAAACGTCAACGCACCGACCAGTAAGATCGTTGCAATTAGCAGCAGTACAAATAAAGGCGTATGGGTTGGCAACGTGCCAACGGTTGCCGGTACCGATTTTTTAGCCGCCAATGAACCAGCCATTGCCAGTACCGGCAGAATGATGCCAAAGCGCCCAAATAGCATAATGATGCCTAACACAATATTGTAGAATGGCGAATTGGCGCTTAAGCCTGCAAAGGCGCTGCCGTTATTACCGGCAGCCGACGAAAAAGCGTAGAGAATTTCACTGAAGCCATGTGCGCCGGGATTGGCCGTCGCAATTTTACCGGCATCTGACAGTACCGCCAGCGCCGTGCCCATTAGGATAAAAAAAGCCGGTATTAAAATAACGATGGCGGCCATTTTGATTTCAAAAGCCTCCATTTTTTTACCCAGATATTCCGGTGTACGACCAATCATTAGCCCTGCAACAAAGACGGCAATGATGGCAAAAATTAACATGCCGTACAGACCAGAACCGACCCCGCCAAAAATCACCTCGCCCAGTTGAATCAGGCACAACGGCACCATGCCACCGAGCGGCATAAAGGAATCGTGCATAGCATTGACGGAACCATTGGAAGCGGCTGTTGTGGTCGTTGCCCACAGCACCGAATTAACAATGCCAAAGCGGGTTTCCTTGCCTTCCATGTTGCCGCCAGATTGCGTTAGGCTGGACGTTTGATCTACCCCTAAAGCATTCAACAAGGGATTGCCTGCTTGCTCATAGTGCAGCGTAACCAGCAATGCACCCAGCAAGACCAGTGTCATCGTGGTTAAAATCGTCCAGCCTTGGCGCGGATCATTAACCATAGTCCCGAAACTATGACACAACGCTGCCGGAATCAGCAAAATGGCCAACAACTCCAGAAAATTCGACAACGGCGTTGGATTTTCAAAAGGATGTGCAGAATTGGCATTAAAAAATCCGCCACCGTTGGTGCCCAACTGCTTGATGGCGACTTGTGATGCCGCAGGACCAACGGCAATCGTTTGGCTACTGGTTTGTTGTGTTGGCGGGCTAGCTTGTACCTGCTCTACCATTGGAATAGTCAGGTAGGGCTTGAAAGTTTGCACCACGCCTTGACTTACCAATATGAATGAAAATACCAAAGCCAGCGGCAATAAGATATATAAAACACCACGGGTTAAATCCACCCAAAAATTTCCGATAGTGGTCGCATGGGTGCGTTGAAAGCCACGAATCATCGCCACTAAGACCGCCATCCCAGTTGCAGCAGAAACAAAATTCTGCACACTAAGCCCCAGCATTTGGGTGAAATAACTCATAGTGGTTTCACCGGAATAACCTTGCCAATTGGTATTGGTGACAAAACTAACCGCCGTATTAAACGCTGAATCAAACGACACATTGGCGAGTTGTTGCGGATTTAACGGTAAATAGGCTTGCGCTATTTGCACTATAAACACCGCTAAACCGCCGAAAAAATTAAACCACAACAAGGCCGCCACATACTGTTTCCAAGTCATTTCCTCAGCTGCTTTAATGCCGCTCAAACGGTATAATGCTAATTCGACAGGAGCGAACAAGCGATTTAGTAGCATCGGATTATTTTCATAAACGTTAGCCATATAAACGCCGAGCGGTTTTGCCAATAGCAACAGCGTTATCAAGTACAACGAAATTTGGGAATACGTGTTAATGAACATTAGAATTTCTCCGGAAAAAATAACGCCACTAACAAATAAATGAACAAAGCCAACGCCAATAATGCGCTTAATGCGTAAATAAAGGTCATGATTATTCCTCCTAACAATTGATACGTTGGAGAGCAATTTATCGAAATGCGTGTAAAAAAGCTGTAAAAATTGTCTTTTGGACACAACACCTTCGCCAAACGCATAAAGTAAGGTGCTGTAGACTTGAAGCTGTGCTACTTTGTGTATGAGGGTGCTCTGGGCAATAATAACGGCTTGCAGTGAGTCAAACAGACGAGCCTAAACTTTTTAGGTTAATATGCGGTCAATTTTTACCGCAATGATTAACGCCGCGTTTGATCACCGCTTATTGTGCATATTTTTAATCACCAATAACTTACAAACGTACTATTTTTTGCCTAATACGTGCGCCATAGCTCTCACCAAAACGACATAAGGCAACAGTACACGCGGCGCTGTCTGTTGAATATCAAGATAAACCTGTTGGTATGATGTAAGCCGCTGCTGTACTTCGGGCAAGGTAAAATAATCGCCACACGTCTTAAGTGAGCTGGCCAGAATTTTCTTCACTATCTGGCCAATATAGTGTTGCATATCTTCTTGCAGATCATGGACGACAAGACTCTCCCAGTTATCACGTAACGCAATAGCAGCTATTTGTTGCTGGATGTCATTCACGGCTAGTCTGTGGGTCACCTCATCCAACAAGGCCAAAATAAGTGTAAAATCCTGTTGGGTTTCTTCCGTTAATGACACCCAATAGGGGAAGTTGTGTATCGCGTCAATAACCCCCCATTTTTGCGCCAGTGCCGCCGGTAATTGCGCTAACGGGTGCTGGTGTTGCGCTTGTTCCTGTTCCGATCTGTGCTGGTTAATATAGGTTTTATAAGCATTTAAATAGGCACTGTACACATTAATCGTGCTGGCATCAGGCCGTATCTCCCTACCGTGTAATAATGCCCAGCGGCAAAAAGATATCAATCTGTGTTCCAACTGGTTTAACAATTGATATTGCTGTGCTGCTGGTATTTGGTTATCCAGTTCCGCTATCGCTTGCCGCAGTGCATCAGCCTGTAAAATCTGGTCAAACGCCAAATAGCAATCGATTGCCGTTATGATGTTGCCGTCGGTATCGAATATCAGGCCTAAAAAACCACAACCTGCCTGATTGATAATCAGGTTACTGATGACGGTGGCCTTAATTTCAGTGGCTAAGGCATGTCCAGAAAGATACGCCTTAAAGCCCGTACGCAGCTGCACTGGAAAATACGCCTGGCAATAACGCTCATAACAGTCATCCTGCAATAAATCCGCCTGATCTTGTAGTTGTTGCGCCAGATACATTTTACTGGCCGCCATTAAATCAGCCAACTCAGGGCGAGAAATGACTTGTCCAGGCCTGGTCAGGATATCCTTATTAGAAGCAAAGCACTGCACCGCCCTATCCAGAACCCCTGCCGCTTCCAGGTGTTCTGCCAGTTGCAAAAACAGCGCCGGATTTTCTGCACAGCGCAGCTGTTCTAAAGACAAGCACAGGCTTTGCGCTACGTTATCCGCCAATACCAACTGACAAACTGCGTCGGTCATGTCGGTAAACAACGTGTGGTAATCGGCTACCCGCTGTTTTTTTTGCAGGCTATTGAGTAATATCTTTAAATTGACTTCATGGTCAGAGGTGTCAACACCCGCCGAATTATCTACCGCATCGGTGTTGATACGGCCACCGCGTAAACTGTATTCAATGCGAGCCTGTTGAGTAAAGCCTAAATTTGCACCCTCGCCAACCACGGTTGCACCCAGTTCACTGGCATTTACCCGCACAGTGTCATTGCCGCGATCACCGACCTCTTCGTGTTTTTCGGTGCTGGCTTTTACATACGTGCCAATGCCGCCCAACCATAATAATTCCACCGGTGTAACCAGTAGGGCACGTATCAGCGCTTCACCGTCTATCGACTTGTAACGGATACCCAGCCAGCGTTTTAGCTCGTCTGAAACGGGGATATCCTTGGCTGATCTCAAATACACGCCACCCCCTTTGGAGATCAGGCTACGGTCATAATCATCCCAGTTGGAACCGGCCAATTCAAATAAACGCTGACGTTCCTTGAAAGCGGCATCACTTTGCGGTGGTGTAGGATCGATGAATATATGCTGCCCGCTGAACGCTGCCAGCAAGCGGATACACGGTGATAGCAACATGCCATTACCAAACACATCACCGTCCATGCTGCCGATGCCGATGACGGTAAAGGGGTGCCGTTGAATGTCTTTGCCCAATTCCCGAAAATGCCGTTGTATGCACACCCAAGCCCCGCGTGCGGTGATACCTAAAGCTTTATGGTCGTAGCCATAGCTGCCGCCACTGGCAAACGCATCCCCTAACCAAAAGCCGTATTCAGCGGCGATGGCATTAGCGCTGTCCGAAAATTGTGCCGTACCCTTGTCTGCCGCCACCACCAGATACGGGTCTGGGTCATCGTAAATCACCAAGTCTTTGGGGTTAATATGGTTGTTATCGATAAAGTTGTCGGTTAAATCCAACATACCGCGTATCAATCGACTATAAGCTTTTTTACCGGCGGCTTTAAAATCTTGCCGGGAAGTATTGTCTTTCACCACAAAACCACCCTTGGCACCGGTTGGGATAATCAGGGCGTTTTTATTGATTTGGGTTTGCATCAAATCCAGTATTTCCGTTCTGAAATCATCCAGGCGATCCGACCAGCGAATGCCGCCGCGTGCTATTTTGCCACCGCGCAAATGAATACCTTCCATGTCGATGGCGTGGACATAAATTTCACAATACGGCTTGGGGGTTGGCATGTCGATAACGCCCAGGCTATTGATCTTGAAGGCGATAAAATAATCATCCGCCGTACAGCGCTGGTGGAAATTACATCGAACCGTTGCATCAATCAGGTTAAACAGCGTGCGTAAAATCCGGTCGTCATTAATGTCGGCTACCGATGCTAAATTGTCGAGTATGCGTAATCGCAGTGGAAACAAAACCTGCTCTTCCCTGAAAACCGGATCTTGCCAATCAGGATCGGGTTTAAAGCGCGCATCAAAATACTGGTAAAGGGCTAACGCCACGTCGGGGTTATTTAGCAAAGCATGATGCACACTTGCCCGCGTGGTGCGGTAGCCCAGTTGCAGATAATAGTTCCGGTAAGCCCGCAACAAATCGCAGGCTTGCCAATTCAACCCTGCCAGAACACATAATTTGTTGAGCGCATCGTTTTCAACCTGGCCTTGCATCACCCGCTCAATAGCCGTCAGCAAGTGGTTTTTTATCAGGTTTAAAGGATGAGACGGCAGGTGGGCGGACTTAATGGTAAAGCTTTTAAGGCTGACGCTAACGCCATCAACATTAAAACTAAATTGCACCTGATCCATCACCCGTAAACCCATATTTTCCAGCACAGGGATAAATTCATCCAGGTAACGGGCTTGCTGGCTATAAAAATGCAGGCGATAATGCGGGTAGTGCGGGTAGGGTTTAAGCAGGCTGATAGCTTGCTGTTTCGTGCTAATTAAACGCTCAAGCTGCAAAATATCATTCAGGGCATAGCGGGGTGAAATCAGGCTTTGATAGTCTGCTGATAATAAGGGCTGGTATTTTTGCCATAAGAGCCGAGCCGTTTGTACACCCAATACTCGTATAGCAAAGGCCTGAAGCTTGTCATGCCAAGCGGTGGGGAAGTTATGTTCTGGCTCATCTGGGTTCATGATTATAGGTCGCCGATGTGAGGGTTAAAAACGTGGCTACTTCAAGTATTTGATAATCTCCAGGACATTGTAATCGGCTTGCCTGGTATACGTGACTGAATCCATCAGGCTGCGGATAAAAAACAGCCCCATGCCGCTTTCCTGGGGATGCTCAAAATCCGGTATCGGCACAGTGTCCAGGTCAAAGCCCTGGCCATAATCATACACTTTAATATGTAATGCGTTACTATGCAGGTGTATTGATATTCTGACCGTGTGTTGCAGGTCATCATCGCTAGCATGTTTGATGGCATTGGCAGTCGCTTCGGTCAATACCAGATTCAGCTGGTAGGCTAAGGCTTCTCGGTCACCGGTAAAGCCATCTACTTTTTTAGCGATGCGTTCGCCAATGCAGCCGATTAAATCCAGGTATTTGGTTTCAGTGGGAATAACAACGTCTACTTGCAAGAGCGGTATACACATGGCGGTCTCTAGGTTTCGTTGTTGAGGATGTCATTGATATCGGCATAGATTTCAAACACCCGATTTAACCGGGTTAATTCGAACATCGACAATACCTGTGGCTGAATATTGACTAATACAAAACGACCCGATTTGGCAACAATGTGCTTGTTGCCAGCCAATAACGCACCTAAACCGGAGCTGTCAATAAAGCGGACTTGTTGCAATTGCACGATGATCTGAGTGTCGCCACGCGCTATCATTTGCAAGAGCGTGTCTTTTAATTCGCCTGAGTTATGGGCATCAATTCTTTCATCCTGTACGGTCAAAATATTAAAGTTGTTTATGTTTTCACAAGTTGCACGCATGGGTTGCCTTTATCGGTGTCTTAGACGTAGTCAGGGTGTGATTAAAAGTACGGAGAATTTATAAAATATCATATGTTGGTAATATTCCTCAATCTACCCCTATCATTTAGAATTATAGTTATGGAATACCCAACATTCGGTGCATTACGCTTACGCTATGCGCCCTATGAATTCCCGTACTTTTAATCGCATCCCGTCGTCAATAAAATAATGCAGGGCAATAAAGTCAACGAGTTGAGATGTTTTTTAACTTTTAATGTTTGATGCTTTATGCGTCAATACGTTAAAACTGACAATTTATACAAACAACCTACCTGTGTTGTGTTGCAGGCACTACCCATTTTTACACGTTGATTAATATAAAAAAGCGTGCGCGCCATTTTACATAGCACTCGGTTATTTTTGTAATAAGTGTAAAAAAATTAAAAAATTTGATCGTTATAATGGATAAGTTGACTATACTCAATAATATATTAAAGAACACAGATGTATTAACTTTAATAATTTGTTTCCTCTTTTTGTGAATATAACTTCAGGTATCTTTTACAGCGTATCAGTAAAGCATAAAAAAGAAGATTGGCGTGTAAGTATTTCAATAAAAGCTGGTTTGATCCGTCTGGTAGCGGGCAACTATAATGACTAATTAACAAATAGTGTTGGGTTTGTTGCTACACTTCAAGCTGAAAAATTTGCTCATCCTTGTAAATTTGGTAATTAAAAAAATACCAAAAATTATAAAAGATAGCCACAATAGATTAAATTTTGCCGGATTAATTAATAATGATGCGTTTTTATCCTAACAATAGGTTATGGAAAGCAATAGGGCTGTGGGTATTGCTGTTGCCAGCGGCCTGCAATAACAATGATCCTAAAGAGCATTTGCAGCGCGGTGTTGAATATTTTAAACAAGGCGATTATGAAAAAGCTAAGCTGGAACTAAAAACATCCAACCAATCGGACAAAGATACGGCTCAAACGTATTATTATCTGGCGTTGTTAGATGAAAAAAATCATCAATATAAAGCGATGCGGGAAAATTTGGTTAAAGTAATTGAGCTAGAACCTAAAAATACCGAAGCCAGATTGAAGCTGGGTAAATTATTACTACCGTTTGGTGAGCCTGATGCGGCGTTGGTACAAGCAGAAAGTGTTTTAAAAGAAGCGGCTGAAAATTTAGAGGCGCTTGCTTTAAAAGCTTCTGTATTTATCAGGCAAAAAAAGCAAGAAGATGCCTTACGTATTATTGATAGTATATTGCAGAAAAATCCTAAATTTATTGACGCATTATCATTAAAGGCGCTGATTTATAACGAAAGAAATGAAAAAGATAAAGCATTAGCCTTGATGGAAACCGCAATGGCGGTGGAGCCTAAAAATATAGATTTACATTTTTTCAAGATCCAATTACATGCAAAAGCCAAAGATATGGCGGCTGTTATGGCGGATTATGAGGTGTTAAGTCGTTTGTATCCTGAAAACGATGACTATAAAGTGACGTTGGCTAGGCTTTATACGCAGATGGATAAAAAACAAATTGCTGAAAATCTATTGCGTGAGTTGATGGCAAAATCGCCTAATGACATAAAACCCAAACTATTACTACTGGATTTTTTGAGTGATACTGCGCTAGATAAGGTGACGGATCATTTGCATCAATTTATAAAAACGCATAACGATGAACCGCGTAAGTTGCTGGAGTTAGCTAACTGGACGATTGCACACAAACGTTTAGGGGAGTCAGAGAAAATACTCAATCAGGTTATTGAGATGGAGCAAGACAGTCCGGTGGGGTTGCTGGCAAAAACATCACTGGCAAAAATTGCCTTTGATAGGCAAGACCTGATTGAAACAGAAAAGCTCATTGGTGAAATTTTAGAGGACAATGCAAATTATAACGATGCGAAAGTATTACGTGCGCGGGTGCTGTTAGTAGAAAAACATTATGACAGCGCACTTGAATTGCTAAATAAAGTATTGTTAAGTCAACCTGAGCTGGAAGAGGCCTTAGTGCTGTCAGGGCAGGCATTTTTAGCGACAGGTGATCGGAAAAAAGCCACGCAATATTTTGACAATACGCTAAAGATAAATCCGACTAATGCGCAGGCTTTAAGGTATTTATATGATAAAGCGCTCAGTGAGAATAAAATAAAATCTGCTAAAGATATGGTGCTTACGGCGGTTAAGTATCAAGCTAATAATATTGATTTTCTTGAAAAATTAGCCAAAGTAAGTTTGTTGGATGCCGATTTGCCTGCTGCAAAAGAGGTGGTAGAAAAAATTGCTGAGTCAGCCAGTCCGTTAGCGGAAGATGTTGCTAATTTTTTACGCGCACAAATTTTTCAAGCAGAAGGTGCGTACGGTCAAGCGATAGAGCTGTACAAAGTATTGCTGGTTAAATTTCCAGGCCATAAAAACACGCTGGAGAATATGGCGCGTTGTTTTGACACGCTTAATAAACGTTCGGAGATGATTGTTGTGCTGAATGCAGTGCGTGATAAAGAGCCTAATAATGTCGCGATTAATTTAATATTGGCTGATTTATTGTTGCGTGATAAAAAAATCACCGAAGGCGTTGATATTTTAACAGCGTTGCTTAAAAACAATGCTAAAGTGCCGCAGGCGTACATAAGCTTGGCTAAATTTAAGCTGGCTCAGAATGATAAAACAGCAGCTGTTGCCGTTTATCAGGATGGCTTACAGCAAAACCCTGATGACGTGGGGCTTTCATTGGCATTGGCCAGTGTCTATCAAGCGCTGGGTGACAATGAACACGCGATTTTGATTTATGATGCGCTGTTGGCTAAAAATCCTAATCTCGATACGGTGATTAACAGTTTTGCGGTCTTGTTAATTGAGCATGAGGGTAGGGTAGAGCAGTTACAAAAAGCGTTGCAATTGTCTGAGCGTTTTAAAGATTCCGATCAGCCGTACTATAAAGATACCTATGCGTGGGCGTTAATTAAGCAGGGTAAAACACAGGAAGGTATTACGCTGTTACAAGACATCATTACAAGTGCGCCTGATATTCCTGTATTTCGTTACCATTTAGGTGTTGCTTATGCTAACAGTGATAACAATGGCAGCGCTATGGCCGAGTTGCAGCAAGCACTGGATTTAGCCAATAAAAAAACTGACTTCCCTGAGTTACAAGCAGCAAAAACCTTATTGACACAGATTATTGCCAAAACAAGAGGTCATTGATTTTTAGATAGGGCTATACAGTTACAGCGTTTTCACAGTTCAATAGTTACAGCGTAACCGTTCGCACTGAGCTTGTCGAAGTGTGCCGTTCATGCTTCGACAAGCTCAGCACGAACGGTGGCTGTAACTGTCCTACGTTGAAAACGCTGTAAGGCCGGATAAAAAAATAACAACAACATTCAAGTAGGTTGGGCAGCCTGCTGTTTGGCAAGCCAACATTTACAATACTTGGGAATGTTGGGTTGATAAAAGCGTTCAACCCAACCTACATTTTGTCTCTTGTTAAGCTGGTAGTCGACTTTTAGACAGGGCTATACAGTTAATATCGGATAAAAAATACTGCTGAAGTAGTAGGTTACCTGCTGTTTGGCAATTCAATATGTGCATCGATTTGATTGTGTTGGATTGAGCAAAGCGTTCAACTTAATCTACATTTTGCCCCATCTTCTTGGTAGCCATAGCCAAAAAGCAGTCGAACCATAACCGCACACCGTGCATCTTTCGACCGTTCAGGATGAATGGTGTGCCTTGTTGCGCGTAGCGCCTTAGATATAAAGTTGGTAGCGAGTACTCAGTCAATATTATTCTGTCGGATGCTATAAAGACCTACGAGGTTTTAAAAATCCCGTAGGTCTCACACCGGTCAAAAATATACCCGGCATATCAAAATTGACTAAATACAGCGTTTTCAACTTAGGACAGTTACAGCCACCGTTCGTGCTGAGCTTGTCGAAGCACGAACGGCACACTTCGACAAGCTCAGTGCGAACGGTTACGCTGTAACTATTGAACTGTGAAAACGCTGTACTAGGTAATGCAATACGTAACGTTAACACGGTGCAGAATATAAATTAAACAGCTTAAAATCCGGTTTTTGTTCGTTCTGAGCTTGTTAAGACATGGGTTTGCTTAAATTATTTCGTGCGCGTTCTGTGTTTATTGTGTGGCCAAGTAAAATAGCATATTCAAATAATTGAGGTATTTTTGGTGAGTTTTTTTAAAAAAATAAAATGGCTATTACTTTTTTTAGCAACCTTGTCGCTTGGCGGATGCGGCGGCTATCCGCTGTTAAGCGAGGAAGAAGATGCTGTTATTCCCAGCGATTACACTTATATTATTGGCCCTGGTGATAATGTTAATATTTTCGTTTGGGGTAATCCTGATATTTCCACCACAGCAATAGTAAGACCGGATGGCAAAATTACTATCCCGCTGGCAGAAGATTTATTGGCGAGCGGTAAAACACCGTCTCAGCTGGCGCGGGTCATGGAAAAACAACTGTCTAAATATGTACGTGATCCTCAAGTGGTTATTATGGTCAGTGGTTTTGAAGGGGTTTATTCTCAGCAAGTGAGAATTATTGGTCAATTAAGTGGCGGCAGTGGCGCATCAGGAAATGGCGGATCAGGCGCTCTTGGTATCGGTGCTAGCAATGGTTTTTCTGGCGGAGGTTTTGGCGGTGGTGGTAGTGGCTTTTCTGCACGCACATTTCCTTATAAAAAGGATATGACTTTATTGGATTTAATGATACAAGTCGGTGGGTTAGGGCAATACGCCGATGGTAATAAAGCAAATATTATTCGTAATATTGACGGTGAGCCACAGCATTTTGGTATCAGGATAGATGATTTGATTGATAACGCTGATTTATCTGCCAATGTAAAAATCTTACCCGGCGACATTATTATTATTCCGGAAGCATTTTTTTAACAGCTAAGTCAGACATTAATAAGGTGTTAAGCAGGGCAGTAAAATAATATGCAAGAGCAGATTTCTGAGATTATCTATTACGTAAAAGGCACGTTACGCTATAAATGGCATGGTATTGTTATTGCTTGGGTGGTGTGTTTAATTGGTTGGGTATTTGTATTGGCAATGCCTAATAAATACACTTCTGAGGCCAAAGTGCATGTTGAAACACGGACTATGTTACAGCCTTTGTTGCAAGGAATGACTATTCAGTCAGATATACGTGGTTTGTTGCGGGTAATGCAATCTTTAATGTTTACGCAATCTAATCTTGATGAAATTATTAAACTGTCAGATTTGGGGAAAACTGTTCAGAATGAAACAGAACGACAAGCGATGATGACACGCTTGAAAAAAGACATTCAAATTAATGGCGGTGCCGATGAGATTTTTATTATTAAATACGAAGCCCGTGAAGCCGAGATGGCTAGAAATGTGGTGCAAGCGGTATTAACGGTTTTTTCTGAGCAAACCCATAAATCTACTTTGGTAGGCGCTGATTCGGCGAAAAAATTTATTGATGTGCAAATAAGTGATTATGAAACACGCTTAAGAAATGCCGAAAAAGCCAGAGAAAATTTTAAACGTACTAATTTTGGGCTATTGCCTGGCGAAGGTAATGATCAAATTGCTCAAGTGCAAACCACGGCGGGTATGTTAGCCGATGCCAAAATGAAACTGAATGAAACTTTATCGCGTAAAGAAGTGTTGCTTGCTCAGTTGAAGGAAATTAAAGAATCTGATGAAGAATGGGGTGTCACTGATTTACAACAGCAAGAGCAAAATTTATCGGAAGAAGATACCACTATTCAGGTATTAAAAATTCGTAAAAAAGAATTGTTAGTACGCTATACCGAAAGGCATCCAGAAATTGTATCCATTAATAAAGCTATCGCGGAAATGAAGCAACGTAAAAAAGACACGGTGCAGGTTGAGCAGAAAGCAGATGATGCGTTAATTAAGCCCAGTGTGATGGCAAATCCGTATATACAAACAATCAAGGTAGCGTTGAACGAAGCAGAGGCCGATGTAGCTTCGGCGCAATCTCGCGTTACTGAGTTGCAACAACGTGCTGATAAAATAGGCACGGAGTTGAATTCTCGGTTGACTGTGGAAACCGAGTTGAAAAACTTGAATCGTGATTATGATGCTATTAAAAGCACTTATGACAAGTTACTTGAAAGCAGGGAGCAAGCCAAGATGTCTGAAAAAGTTGATAATCAGGCTGAGGCGTTGAAATTTAGAATTGCCGATGCACCCAATAAACCGCTGGCTGCGTCTTCGCCAAACCGACCGTTATTATTTTCAATTGTTTTGGTAGGTGGCGGTTTGTGTGGCTTTGGTTTAGCGTTGGCTTTGTATTTTATCAGACCTACGGTTATGTCTACCTTGCAGTTACGGCAGCTAACAGGACTGCCTGTGCTAGGTAGCGTGTCTTTAAAAGTGACTGAGGATAAAGTGCAAAAGAATAAAAAAGATCGCTTGCGTTACAGTTTTGCTGGTGTAGGGTTACTGGTTATTTATGTTGGTTTTATGGCGCTTGAGTTGATGGGTGTTAGGTTTTTCAGCCTTTCTAAATTATTACAAAGCATTACTTGATATTTCTGTAGAGGCATACGATGAGTATTATTGAAAAAGCATTAAATAAAGCCAAAACTCAAGAGCAAGAAACTAATAGCGCTACTAATTTTTCTAATACTGCATTTAAAAATACAGATCGAGTGCGTTCAATCAGTCCCGCGATACCGCTATTTTCGGGTAATGACTATGAAAAAACCCGACATGATTTTGAGCCTGCTGAAACCGTAGAAATTGATTGGCAGCGTTTGGCGAGTATGGGTTTTGTGACACCGGATGATGTTAATACACAAACCATAGAGGAGTACCGTAATATTAAAAGACCGCTGGTCAGTAACGCCTTTGGCAAAGGCAGTTTAGGTATAGAGCGGTCTAATTTGATTTTAGTGACCAGCAGCGTGCCAGGAGAAGGGAAAACATTTACCGCCATTAATCTGGCATTGAGTATCGCTAATGAGCGAGATAAAAATGTTTTATTGATTGATGCTGATGTCGCGAGGCCGTCAGTTTCAAAAACGTTAGGTATTAAATCGTCGCCGGGCTTGATTGAATATTTAGAATCGACAGATATTGATTTTGTTGATGTTATTTTGGCAACCAATATGCCTGGGCTGAGTGTGGTGCCGGCCGGTAAGAAGCATAAATATTCCACCGAATTACTGTCTAGCAATAAAATGGGTGTGTTGGCTCAGGAGTTAAGCACTCGATATCCCAACAGAATAGTGATTTTTGACTCACCGCCTTTGCTGGCCGCCACGCAAGGTGAAATATTAGCAAAATTGGTAGGGCAGGTGGTTTTAGTTATTGAAGCGGAATCTACCTTGCAAAGTATGGTGATGGAAGCGGTTGCTAAGTTAGCGCCGTGTGACGTTGTGTTGACGGTTTTTAATAAATCTCAAAACACCGGAATGGACGGCAGTTATTACGGTTATGGACAGTATGCGCATTAATACCATGCGTCTGTTGTTTGCGTCCGCATGATAGGCGCATTTTAATTTATGGGGTATCAGTGAGTAATGTACGTACAGTGTTTTGATTTCAGCTGGCGCAAACGAGGCGAATTCAGTTTGTCAAATACACCCGTACGATTTGTTAATTCATGGCGTAATCAGACAATTCGCGATAACCTTCAGCGCCAATGGATTAAGTCTGGTGTGTTTAGACTGTTGTATTGGGGCGGCATTCAGGTATTAGTGTTTTTGTACAGCGATCAAAGTTGGGCGAAAAATTGGCATGTAGTGCCCAGTCTTCAATGGCAAGAAATTTACTCCGATAATATTAATCTGGCGGCATCGGGTAAAGCTAAAAATGGATTTGTTACCCAGTTAAGTCCGGCGGCTAATATTATTTGGCAGGTAGGTAAATCTAGCCTTAACCTCAGATATAACATGCAAAATTTGTACAATGCCCACGGTGATGGTGATTATAGTTTAGCGCATCAATTACAGTTTTCTGCGCATAATGTACTGCTGAAAAATCGTTTTTTTGTGGATTCCAGAGCATCAATAGGTCAGCAAAATATCAGTAATACCCGTTTGATAGCAGACAATATATCCGGTAATAAAGATGATACGACAACTATGCGTTCTTTTGGTGTGTCACCGACGTGGCTAGTGCATTTGGGTAATTATGTTAATGGCAGTGTACGGGTTAATGCCGATACCTTTTCTTCGGGCGCGACAACGCTGTCCAATTCTGAAACTGTGGCTGAAATGATTCAGCTTAACAGCGGCAGTCAATTTAAACGTTTACAGTGGTCGGCAGGTTTTAATAATTCTAAGGCCTATCGTACAGACGGTGAAGATGTTGCTTTTCAAAGCTCCAGCGTGAGTGTGAGAACGCATATCCATAAAAAATTCAGTCTCTTTGCAACAGTGGGACACAGTGCTAATGCTTTTAATGCCGCAGCTAACGTGGGTAGGCATAATAATGGTTTTTTTTATACACTAGGCGGTCGCTGGAGTCCGAGTCGTTATTATTGGTTAGAGGCAGGCGCTGGTAATAATAGTTATGCTACGGTTAATATTATGCCGATGAAACGTTTGAGCTGGTTGACGACAGTAAAATGCAATGCGATAGGCTTAAACACCGGCACAACCTGGCAAACGGCTTTAAATTATCGGACACGTAATGCGAGTTGGACGTTAACACATGACAATGATACAACGACAGTTCAGGATATTTTTACCACGCAGAACGCTGCGCTGGTTAAAGTAAATTCGCCTGCTATTCAGTTAGGAGCTATGCCAGTCAATATATCAATTAGTAGTCCATCGGCAATTGATGGGGTTGTTGAAAGAGCAAGCTGGAATCTTTCCGCAGTATTTTTTACTGGTAAAAGTACTGTTTCAGTTCATGGCTTTAATCAAGATCGGACTTTTCAAGCCAGTAAAAATAATGCCCCTAGCACGGAACGTGTTAGAGGTGTTAACGCCACCTGGCAGTGGCAATTTGCCAGAAAAACCAGTGCTTATCTGAGTCCAGAGTGGCAGCAGATTGATAGATACAGTGCTAAAAATACCTCATCGCATGACAATCGCTATGATTTTGCTATTGGCTTAAACCAGGCAATTACTCAGCGGGTGAGTGCGCAGTTAGAATTTAGACACGTAACGCAAACGTCAGATTTATTAAGTAATGATTATCAAGAAAACCGCGCGACAGCCAATTTATTTATGAGATTTTAATTATGTATGATGGTTTTTATAACCTCAGTAAAAAACCTTTTCAGTTAAATGCTGACAGTGATTTCTTTTTTAACAGCGTTGTACACAAACGCGCCTTAGCTTATATGCGTTATGGATTGACGCAAGGTGAGGGTTTTGTGGTGGTTACCGGAAAGCCCGGTACCGGTAAAACGATGTTAGTTAAAGAGCTGGTCAACAGTTTAAACAGCAATGATATTACTATTGGTATCATGGTGTCGTCGCAAGTAGGGGCGGATGATTTACTTAAAATTATTTCAGCAACTTTTGGTTTGCCTTACGATGGCGAAGATAAAGCGACTTTATTGACACGTATTGAACGGTTTTTTATTCAGCAGGCGGTTGATGGCAAAAGGGTGCTCATGATTGTTGATGAGGCGCAAAATTTGCCGAAAGATTCGCTGGAAGAATTGCGTATGTTGTCTAACTTTGAAATGTCTGGTAAAGCTTTATTTCAGACCTTTTTGATTGGCCAGTTACAATTGGGTGAAACTTTGTTTTTACCCGAAATGGAACAGTTAAGACAACGTATTGTGGCTACTTTTCAGCTAAAACCACTGGAAGAAGAAGAAACCAAAAACTATATTTTGTTTCGTCTTGAAAAAGCCGGTTGGCAACAAACCCCCCAATTTGATGATGATGTTTTTAATGCGATTTGTACTTACACACAAGGTATTCCAAGACGTATTAATACCTTGTGTGATCGGGTTTTGTTGTTTGGCTATCTGGATGAATTATCGGTTATTAGTCTTAGTGCGGTTAATAAAGTCATTGCCGATATTGAAGAAGAGGCATCTATTGTCACTGATGAATTTCATGATGTCGTGGCGTTGTCAACATCCTCGAATATTAATTATTCGGATACACTGTCTCCGCAGATGGAAGAACGTATCGCTGTGTTAGAAAGAACCGTTGCCAATTTACGGACGATTTTGAGTAAAGAGCGCGTGCTTTTGCGTAAAGCCATTCTTATTCAGTTGGATATGGATGGCGCATATGATGATTTGAGTGAGTAATATTGTGTCAGATCGGCTAGGTTTTAACATAAACAGATCTGATTTTACGGGATTTACGTGCTTAGGAACGTGCATGAAATAACTTGAACAATTTAAACGCCACCACCGTTCGTGCTGAGCCTGTCGAAGCATGAACTTGCTCAAGTTATTTCGTGCGCGTTCCTTAAGCTAAATAAAAATACTGCAAAACACCTCGTAACGCTGGAGTAAAACCGCAGTGCATAAAATAAATGCCATGACAGTTGATGTTGAAGATTATTTTCAGGTGGCGGCGCTTGAGCCGTATATTGAAAAAGCATACTGGGATAGCTTGCCGCATCGGGTGGAGCGCAATACCCATAGAATTTTGGATTTGTTTGCCAGCCGGCAGATAAAAGCCACGTTTTTTACTTTAGGTTGGGTGGCTGAGCGTTACCCTGCGTTGATTAAGCGCATTGTTGTTGAAGGCCACGAATTAGCCTGTCATGGTTACGCACATCAGCGGGTGACCGAGTTAAGCCCTGCACAATTTCGTGCCGACATCAGTAAGGCGAAAAAAATTCTGCAAGACATAGGCGGCATACAGGTTAAAGGTTACCGTGCGCCGACCTATTCCATTGGCGCAAAAAACTTGTGGGCGCTGGATGTATTGTTAGAGGAAGGTTTTAAATACAGCTCCAGTATTTATCCTGTCAAACATGATTTATATGGGATGCCAGAAGCGCCGCGCTTTATGTTTGAACCGATAGCCAATCACGATTTTAAGGAAATTCCTATTACTACCTTAAAGCTAGGCCATAAAAACTGGCCGTGCGGTGGCGGTGGTTTTTTTAGGTTCTACCCATACGCCTTGTCAAAATGGGCGTTTCAACAAGTGAATGACAAAGATCAGCAAGCGGGGGTTTTTTATTTTCATCCGTGGGAGATTGATCCAAAGCAGCCTAAACAACAAGGCTTAAGTCTTAAAGCCAAAACCCGACATTATCTTAACTTGCATAAAATGGAAGCACGGATTAGCCGTTTGCTGACCGATTTTCAGTGGGATACGATGGAAAAAGTTTTTTTAAAATAAGTTTTAAAACGAAGGCACTGACAGGGATTGCTAACTATGATTAAAACATTGGATGTCTCCCAGTACGCGCGTTGGGATGCGTTTGTTGATAACACCAAAGAGGCTAGTTTTTTTCACCTGGCCGGCTGGCAACAAGTGATTGAACGTGCTTTTGGCCACAAAACCTATTTTCTATATACCGAACACGACGGTGAAATTACTGGGATTTTGCCGTTAGTGCATGTAAATAGTCGGTTGTTTGGTAATCAGTTAGTATCAACGTCGTTTTGTGTGTATGGCGGGATTGTTGCTACCAATGAACAGGCTTATGCGGCTTTGGATCAACACGCTTGTCGCTTGGCGGAACGGTTGGGGGTAGATTATTTGGAAATGCGTAATCAAGTGCAAAAAAACCCAGAGCGCCCACACAAAGATCTGTATGTTACTTTTAAAAAAACGTTGGATGCCGATAATGAGAAAAATAGGTTGGCAATTCCTAGAAAGCAACGGGCGATGGTGCGAAAAGCCATTGATGCTGGGCTTAACAGTACGCTGGATGTGACTGTTGACAGAATGTATCAGGCCTATTCAGAAAGTGTTCGCAATTTAGGCACGCCGGTATTCCCCAAAAAATATTTCCAACTTTTAAAACAGGTATTTGGCGAGCAATGCGAAGTGCTAACGGTTGAGTTAAATGGCCAGTTGGTGGCCAGTGTAATGAGTTTCTATTTTAAAGACCAAGTGTTGCCTTATTATGGTGGCGGTACGGCATTGGCGCGGGAGTTAAAAGGCAATGATTTTATGTACTGGGAAGTGATGCGCCGTGCGGTAGACAAAGGTATTAAGGTGTTTGATTTTGGTCGCAGCAAAATAGGCACTGGCTCGTACAGCTTTAAGAAAAATTGGGGATTTGTAGCGCAGCCGCTGTTTTATGAATTTTATCTGGTGAAAGCTAAAATCTTGCCGGATATTAATCCATTAAATCCTAAATATAAGGTATTTATTGCCGTCTGGAAGCGCTTGCCGTTGCCGGTTAGCCAGTTGCTGGGGCCATTTTTGTCCAAGGATTTGGGCTAATGATCTGTCATTTTGTGTGCGGTTTATCAAATATTTCCTGATGCAAGACTTACTTTTTCTCGTCCACCGTATTCCTTACCCACCCAATAAAGGCGATAAAATTCGTTCCTTTCATTTTTTAAACCACTTATCAACGCGGTATAAGGTGCATCTTGCTACGTTTATTGACGATGAAAACGACTGGCAATATACCGCTAAAGTGGATGCCTTGTGTATTAGCAGCTGCTATCAAGTACTTAAGCCATTGCATGCCAAGCTTGGCAGTGTAACGGGTTTGCTCACCGGTGATGCACTCAGTGTGCCGTATTACCGTAATCAAGTGTTGCAAGCGTGGGTTGATAACACCTTAAAAACCCAGGCAATTAAAAAAGTGTTGGTTTTTTCATCGGTCATGGGGCAGTTTATAAAGCCTGAGCACGGTGTTGATATGGTGGTTGATTTTGTTGATATTGATTCGGATAAATGGCGACAGTACGCAGAAAAAAAGCGCGGTATTGCAAAATGGATTTATCAGCGTGAAGCCAAATATTTGTTTGATTTTGAGCAAGCATTAGCGGCTAAAGCCAAAGTCAGTGCATTTGTATCAGCACAAGAGGCTGAGTTATTTAAAAAATTTGCACCTAGCGTCAGTGATAAAATTACCCATATCAATAACGGTGTGGATGTTGTGTATTTTTCGCCCGAACAAGATTTTGTATCACCTTACCCAGTTCATGCTGAGCAAGTGCTAGTGTTTACCGGTGCGATGGATTATTGGGCCAATGTTGATGCGGTAGTGTGGTTTGTTGAGCAGGTATTTTCGCTGTTGATTAAAACCCATCCACAACTAAGGTTTTATATTGTGGGTGCTAAACCCAGTAAAGCTGTGCAAGATTTAGCCAATAGCCAGGTTATTGTGACGGGTTCGGTACCGGATGTCAGGCCGTATATTGCCTATGCACACGTTGTGGTTGCACCCTTACGGATAGCCAGGGGTATTCAAAATAAGGTATTGGAAGCGATGGCGATGGCCAAATATGTGCTTGCAACTTCGGCGGCTATGGAGGGGATTTCGGTTGATTCAGCGTTATCGGTTGCGATTTCTGATGATGCGGCGACGATGATTGAACAGCTCAAGGTCTTGTTAGGCGCTGATGGCGTTATTGCTGCCCCGACTAATCGTGCGTTTGTTAAAGCGCAATTCAGTTGGGAGAATAATTTGAATGCGTTGCTGGCCTTGTTGGCGTAATACAACTGTTGGGTTATGGACATCCGCCGATTAAGCGCGATGTCCATATCGAAAAGCTTATTAATTTATGCGAGGAATAGCGTTATGTCTAATGTATCCCTCCCCGTATTCATTATCTGCGGGTTGGCTGTCTTGCACGGTAAAAAATAAGATGGTAAAAAAACCAATCAAAGGTACTAAATTAAGTAATTGCCACCAGCCATTTTTACCCATGTCGTGTAAGCGCCGACAGGTTACCGCGAGGGTGGGGCAGAGCATCAGTAGCATATAGGTAGCGCTGATAAAGCCGAGACCCAGCGCTTCGTTCATTGTGCCAGTAAAAAAATCTATAATACTCAGTGGAATGAGGGTGAGTAAGTAAATCAAGATAAAATACCAGTATTCTTTTTTTCGTGCGCGACCTTCAAAAACAGCATATTTTTTTAAGGCGATCATAAACCAATCAATACTTTCTTTCATACGATTTCCCTCGCTTTACGGGTTGTTTTAATGCGTTAATTCATTCGCAGGTGGTATAGCTTAGCGTTTTTGCTACTTGACTAACGTCAAGCAGTATTAGCTTAGCGCTAATTACGGTTGGTTTCAAGGCTGATATTAAGTGTTAGACTAAACAGGTTAATGCTATGGTTTTATAGGGTGCGTGTTGTCGAAATTTTTATGAAAATAATCAGATAATGGACAAACAAAATAAGGCAGTTTGTCTCAACTTGAGGATATGGCGTGATGAGCGTGGATAATGTATTTACTAGGCTTCCTGGTGCGTTACCGGAAGAGCTTTTTCAAACACTGTTGCGCCGCGATACTGTCCACATTGAACGTATTGTGTCGCGCGGCCATAGTACACCCATTGGGCAATGGTACGATCAAGCCTGGGACGAATGGGTGCTGTTATTGCAAGGCTGCGCCGTGTTACGTTATGCGAACAGTGATACCGTCATTACGTTGAATGCTGGCGATTATCTGTTTATTCCTGCGCATACCAAACACCGTGTCGACTTTACGCAGCCAGATCTTGACAGTGTTTGGTTGGCGGTGCATTTGTATTAACCCGGTGTGGTAGTTGCTAGTGGACGTTGCTGTAATTTTGCCAGCACTTCATCGCGCGGGCCATCCATTGCCAATAAACCATCGTTTAATATCATAATGCGATCGGTAAAACCTAACACGCCCATACGATGCGTAATAACAATGACCGTGCAGCCACGTTGTTTTAAGCCTGCCAGTGCTTGACTGAGTGCGATTTCTCCTTGCTCGTCCAGATTGGAGTTAGGTTCGTCTAATACGACCAGCACAGGGCTACCGTACAGTGCCCGCGCTAGACCGATACGTTGTCTTTGGCCAGCCGATAACGCGCCACCGGTGCTACCAATTTCGGTATCGTAACCTTGTGCTAAATGCAAAATCATATCGTGTACACCGGTGGCTTTGGCAGCAGCAACAATTTTTTCGGAATCCAGTTCGCCAAAGCGGGCAATATTATCGGCAATCGTGCCGTCAAATAACTCGATATCTTGAGGTAAATACCCTACATGGGGGCCGATTAACGCACGATCCCAGTTAGAAATTTCAGCGCCATCGAAGCGTATAGCGCCGTTAGCTGTTGGCCAGATACCTAATAGTGCGCGTGCTAAAGTGGATTTCCCAGAGGCGCTAGGGCCAATTAAAGCGACAAAAACCCCAGGTTCAATTGAAAAATTAACGCCTTTAATGACCGCTGTTTTAGAGCCTGGCGGCACGATAACGGCTTGTTCAGCACGTAATGCACCTTTAGGTGTAGGCAAGGGCATGCGTTCGGCTTCGGCAGGGTATTGTGCCAAAATAGTATTAAGGCGTTCGTAGGCAGTACGTGCGCTTAAAAATTGTTTCCATGTACCAATCATTAAATCGATAGGCGCTAACGCACGCCCCATTAATATAGAGCCGCCGATCATCAGGCCGGGGCTGATTTCTTTGTCGATAGCCAGCCACGCACCCAGGCCTAGAATCAAAGATTGCATGGTCACGCGATACGTTTTGGACAGTGCAGAGATTAACCCCGCTTTTTCGCTGGCGGTAGCTTGTAGAATAATCAACTGTTGTTGCTTTTCTTTCCAGCGTGACATTAATGCGGGTAACATACCCAGCGCATGAACGATTTCAGCATTACGCAGGTTACGTGAAGTCATGTTGGAACTTTCTACCGAAACACGGTTGGCTTTTTCCAAATCATCATGGGTGGCTTTTTCATTCCAGATGGCTAATAAAATTAATAATATCGCGGAGCCAATCGCAACATAGCCAAAACTGCTGTGAAACAAAAATAATAAACCAATGTAGATAGGAATCCACGGGGCATCAAAAAAAGCAAACAAACCTTGGCCTGTTAAAAATTGCCGTAAAGCCAGTAAATCGTTTAATGGTTGTGTGCTGGATTTTCCACCGGTAGCCAGGGCTTGTCGAAACAATACCCGATACAAACGCTCGTTAAGTAATAAATCAAAGCGTGCGCTGACACGAATTAAAATTTGTGAGCGTATCCATTCTAATGCGCCAAGGGTGATAAACAATACCACCACTAACAGCGTTAGCATGATGAGAGTAGAGATGCTATTGCTGCCTAATACTCTGTCATACACTTGCATCATGTACACAGAGGGCATTAACATCAGTAGGTTGATAAATAAGCTGAATATTGCCGCTGACATAAAAGAGTGGCGGCAGTGACGAATAGCCTTAGCGAGTTCTGAGGCGGGTGAGAGCATGGGTGTTGCCTTTTAGTGATAAAAAAAGGCTAGCAATTTAAGCTGGAACAAAATGTAGTTTGGGTTGCGTGTTTTTTTCAATCCAACATGATTCAATGGTTATCAATATTGGTTTGCTAAATAGCAGACAGCCTAACCTACTTCAGTATCATTATTTTTTTGTCCCGTTTTAGTTGGTAGCCTAAAAAAACAAACCCCTGAATCGGGGCTTGTTGCTGGCGTATTTTACCTAGAAGGTCTTAAGCAAGCTAGTTTATCTGTATTGTTTCTAATGATTGCCCGATAAACTGTATAGTAGGGCTAGAAATAGTGTCACTAAAATACGGTACGTGGTCAAATTCTGCTGTATATACAAGGGCTAGTGGTGTTTGGATGTCATATTTTAATACACCGTCACCCATGTTAAGCGGCGTTAATGCAGATTGTTCAATGGCTGTTTGTGTGGGTTGAAGCAGCTCAATAAAATTTATTTTTAGTGTTTTGCCAGTTAATAACTCTTCTGCCCCAGTGCAGACTTCCGTGTTGTGAGTGTTTATGTTATAAAAATCTTCAGCAGAGATTTTATGGCCTGCAACAGAGATATCAATAGGCTTGGTGGTGTAAGTCGGTGTTAGTTCAGCGTGGGTATTTGGTAAATTTTCGATAGCATTATAAATCAGCGCATCATCAGTAGGCCACCAATGAGAGACTGGGTCATTGTGTGGCGTTAAATGATCAGGTATTGATAGCGTATTTGTATTGGTAGAGGCCAAAGCGCTGGTTTTTGTTGTTTGGATCATAAATTTCCCACTGTCTACTTTATAAAAAATTGCCAAAAAATACTGTTTGTATATACAAAAAACGGATTGCAGTTTGATACAACTAATTATTTTTAAATGGCTGAGCTTATTTGTTTAATTGAGGTTTTATGCTGAATAAGTATAGATCAGACAAAAAAAAGCACAGGAAATAGACAAATATTTTTTAAAAATCCACTGTTATTGTTATATTTTTTACAATAGATTCGTTTTTAAGCTGATATTTTAAAAATATCAGTGGGTTTTAGTTATAGCCGCGGATTTTGAGGTGAAGGGTATGCGTGGTTTTGCAATAAAATGTGCTTAGATTCGCGTACTGTGGCGCATCATCAAGACATTAGCTGATTTTTTTTGTACTAAGGTGTTATTGATTACTTCTGTGCTATGTTGCTATAGTACCCACAGATTCTGTTAAGCCAAATGCGTGCTTAGGTTGTTTGATAGCTTGAGGAATTGGGACGAGTGTCAGATCAGAATTTATAAATACATATTCTCCATAGGCTTTTTCTGCTCAGGAGGCCTGTTTTTGGAGACAATGCTACTTTTATGAGGCTTTCACGGTATGGATGGTTATGAACAAATTACAATTAATAATGAAATTTCTATTGAGTTTTGTGCTGGTTATAGCTGTGTGTCTTACAGGATGTGCCAGTGGCAAAAAACATGAGAGTACGGGTGAGTTTTTTGATGATACTGTGTTGACTACAAAGGTTAAGGCATCAATATTGGCCGATTCTAGGTTGAAAGTATTACAGATTGATGTTGAAACTTATAAGGGTGTTGTGCAACTGAGTGGTTTTGTTGATACCACAGAAGGTGCGAACAGAGCGGTAGAAATGGCGCGACGCGTACGTGGCGTTAAAATGGTTAATAATAGCCTTATTGTTAAATAAAAAATCTGTAAGAATAAATCAATGAAGCGCGAGTAACTAAGCTAGCCCTTTCTTTAATGTGAGATTTAAAGGTTTGCCAGATTCATTTTGTATTGGAAGAGACTTGGTCTTGTATTATTTGGCGTAATAAGTGATAATACAACTTCTTTAGCCTTTAGCGCTGAATTAATGGTAGCCGTATCGGTCCTCTCGCAACGATACCCTGTGAACCCCGCCAGGTCCGGAAGGGAGCAACGGTAACAGGGGATTCGTGTGCCGGGATGTGGCTGGTACGGTTGCCGCCCAAATATGTGTGACTATCTTTCGAGCCTGCAATGAACTACCAGGTTCTTGCCAGAAAATGGCGACCCCATAATTTTTCTGAAGTCGTTGGACAATCCCATGTCGTAAAAGCGTTAATGAACGCTTTACAGCATAATCGCCTCCACCATGCTTACTTATTCACCGGTACACGCGGCGTTGGTAAAACCACGCTGGCCAGAATTTTGGCTAAAGCCATCAATTGTGAAAACCTGCAAGATTTCAATCCCTGTGGTGACTGCCCCATCTGCCGTGAGGTTGATGAAGGCCGATTTTTAGATTTAATCGAAGTCGATGCCGCCTCGCGCACCAAAGTGGAAGATACCCGTGATTTGCTGGATAACGTCCAGTACGCGCCGAACCGTGGCCGTTATAAAGTCTATTTAATCGACGAAGTTCACATGCTGTCCGGTCACAGTTTTAACGCTTTGTTGAAAACCCTGGAAGAGCCGCCCGCACACGTTAAATTTCTGCTGGCCACCACTGATTCGCAAAAAATTCCGGTCACGGTGTTGTCGCGCTGTTTGCAGTTTAATCTCAAGCAATTACTACCCTCGCAGATTTTCGGTCAAATGACGTATATATTGGAGCAAGAAGGCATTGCCTCCGATACCAGCGCGTTAAAATTATTGGCGCGTGCCGCCGATGGCAGTATGCGCGATGGCTTAAGTCTGCTCGACCAAGCCATTGTTTTCGGCAATGGCAGTGTACGTGCCGATGATGTGCGTGACATGCTCGGCACGATTGCCCAGCAGCCGGTAGAAGATATTTTGACCGCATTGGCAGCCGGTGATGCTAACGCCATATTGGCTACCATCAGCAGTATTACCGATTTAAGCCCTGATTTTGGCGACGTGTTAGCGCAGATTTTGCAGGTGTTGCACCGTACTGCCTTATTGCAAGTTGTGCCTACGGCTATCGATCAGGATTTTGATGCCGAGATGCTCAATACTTTAGCCACGCAATTTACGCCTGAAGATGTGCAGTTGTATTACCAGATTGCTTTAATGGGGCAGAAAGATTTGGATTTAGCACCCGATCCGCGCAGTGGTTTTGAGATGGTTATGTTACGGATGTTAGCATTTAGGCCGGTTAAGATCGAATCGGTTGTCCGTGTGGGTGCTGCGTCTGTACCAGCAAAGCCAGCGCCTGCTGCGGTGCAACAAGCGCCAGTAAATACTATGGCACGGCCTGCGCCACCTTTAGTAAGTGTATCGCTGCCGATAACCCCCCCCAGCATTTCCGTTTATGCGCCACAGCCGGAGTTATCTACCCAGATACAAGAGCCGCCGGTTACGTTGCTGCAATCTGCCCCTGTGCAACTGAGCGATAATTGGCCGGATATGATTGCTGCCATGCGTTTGAGTGGCTTAAGCCGCGAACTGGCCAATAACTGTATACTGGAAAGTATTGATGATACGCTGTGTACTTTGCTGATTGATCCTGGCTCGGCCAGTATCCGCAGTGCGCGAACCGAAGAAAGCTTGCTGAAAGCTTTGCAGGCGTATCGGGGTAGCCAGATAAAACTGGTCATTACGGCGCAAAAAACTACGACAGACACACCGGCTATCCAAAATATTAAAGACCGTGAAAGCCGTCAACAGACGGCTGTGGATGCTATTAATACCGATGATAATATACAGGCGTTAAAAAAACACTTCGGTGCGCAGGTGATTCCTGGCACGGTAGAGCCTCGCTAACATAAGTGGAGAAAATATAATGAAAAATGCCTTGGGTAATTTGATGCAGCAAGCCCAAAAGATGCAGGAAGACCTAAAGAAAGCCCAGGAAGAATTGGCGACCATGCAGGTGGTGGGCGAATCCGGTGGCGGTTTAGTGCAAATCACCATGAGCGGTAAGCGCGAAGCGCGAAAAGTCTTTATTGATTCGTCTTTGGTTGGTGAAGACCGTGATATGTTGGAAGATATGGTGGCTGCGGCGATTAACGATGCGGTCAATAAAGTCGGCAAGCTGAAAAAGGAAAAAATGGCTTCAGTGACGGCGGGTATGCCGCTGCCGCCGGGTTTTCAAATGCCGTTCTAATATGCTAAAGAAGGGATTGCTGGGGCAGGTGATTCAGCATTTGTGCTGTTTACCTGGGGTTGGGCCAAAAACCGCGCAGCGTATGGCGTTTCAGCTGTTGCAACGCAACCGTGATAATGCCAAAGCCTTGGCCGAGATATTGCTGAAAGCACTGGCGGAAATTGGCCATTGCCAGCAATGTCGCACCTTGACAGAGCAAACCTTATGTGAGATTTGTGCTGATCCTGCCCGTGAATTGGCGCTGTTGTGTGTGGTTGAATCACCGGCTGATGTATGGACAGTGGAGCAGGCGACGGTATTTAAAGGCCGCTATTTTGTGTTGCACGGACATTTGTCGCCGCTGGATGGTATCGGCCCTGATGAATTGGGCTTGGATGCTCTTGAGCAGATATTGGCTAAAGGTGAGGTTAAAGAGTTGATTTTGGCGACCAACTCCACACTGGAAGGCAATGCCACTGCGTATTTTATCGGTGAACTGGCGGTTAAGCATAAAGTGCAAGCCAGTCGTTTGGCATCGGGTGTGCCTATGGGGGGCGAGCTGGAGTTTATTGATCGGGTTACCTTGTTGCATGCGTTTAAAGGAAGACGTAACATTGAATGAGTTCCCTCTAAAAAGTAAGGTAAGTCATGAGCCTATCACCCCTATTACTTCAGGCCAGCGAGCTTGGCATTCGTCTTGAAATCGTCAACGGCCCGCACATTTTGGAGGCACAACCTGTTTGTTTATCGCCATCAAAAACACATCGAGCGAATTGTTCAAGGTATAACGAAAGCAGACACGGCTGAATCAGCATGTGGATGTGTTCATGCCGTGGATGTTTGTGTGCAATTTCCTACCGGATTAAAACGTCCCGACATCTCGATTTTTTGCCGAGAGCCCAGTGAGGAAGAGCAGGATTCAGCCTTAACCATGATTCCAGAAGCTGTCATTGAGGTGGTCAGCAAAGGCTATGAAGCCAAGGACTTGGAAATCGGCTCGCCGTTTTACCTGTCGCAAGGGGTCAAGGATGTGGTGGTATTTGACCCGCTCACTTTCATGGTTCTCCATGTTCGAAAAGATAGAACTACACGGCAAGTCTCTCCGGTGGTTATCGATTTGGAGTGTGGGTGTCAGGTCTTGGTATAATTGTCGGCTCATTAATTTTCATTGATCGGGGTAATCATGACAGAGTGTTTGTTTTGCAAAATGGCCGCCGGTGACATCAAGCCGGATGTAGTTTATGAAGATGATACTGTGCTTGCATTTAGGGACATCAGTCCACAAGCCCCCGTGCATGTGCTGGTAATTCCTAAACGCCATATCGCGAACTTGAATGATCTCGACGATACCGAACTGGCAGGACAATTATTGCGTACCGCTGCCATTATTGCCAAGCAGGAAGGCATCTCTGAGCAAGGTTATAGGACAGTATTTAACTGTAACCAGCACGGTGGCCAGACCGTGCATCATCTGCATTTGCATGTTTTGGGTGGACGGCAATTGGCCTGGCCACCCGGTTAATGGGCGTTAATCTACTGCCCGACTTTATCCGTGAGCATTACGAAATCCACGAATGGAAACATGCCTGCGCCATTTTAAAGGAAGATTTTCCGGAAGAATGGCAAGACATCATCGATGTGCTATCGGAATTTCGTTTGTACAAAAGCTGGATTACCAATCCCGGTGGCAGCAAATCACAAATATCCGGATTTATCGACTCTTATCTCTATAACCGGCACTGGCAGGAGAAGCAGTTTAAAACCCAGGTGGTGGTCGATGAACACAAAATCGACACGCCAACTCACAAGGTCGACTGCTTTAAAAACCGTGTCGCCGTTGAAATCGAATGGAATAACAAAGATCCGTTTTTTGATCGTGATCTCAACAATTTCAGGTTGTTGTTTGATCTACGGGCGATCAGTGTCGGTGTCATTATTACCCGCTGTGATGAATTGCAGGAGGTATTTAAAACGTTAGGGCGTGGCGCATCCTATGGCGCGTCAACGACCCATGTCGGTAAGCTGTTACCGCGTATTGAAGGGGGCAGTGGCGCAGGTTGTCCGTTGTTAATTATTGGAATATCCAAAAAATTGTATATTGAGGACGAGTAAACATGAGCGCTTCTGATGACCTGCTGCAAGCCGTAGGCAAGCAAAAATTTGCCACGGTGTTGGCCGACCCGCCCTGGCAGTTTGAAAACCGCACGGGCAAAATGGCACCGGAACATAAACGCTTGCAACGTTATCCGACCATGGCGTTGCAGGCGATTAAAGATTTGCCGGTAGAAGCCATTGTTGCTGATACCGCGCATCTGTATCTGTGGGTACCTAATGCGTTGCTGGCAGAAGGCATGCAGGTCATGGAGCATTGGGGTTTTACCTATAAGACCAATCTGGTATGGTACAAAATCCGCAAAGATGGCGGACCAGATAGGCGTGGCGTAGGGTTTTATTTTCGTAATGTCACCGAAATTATTTTGTTTGGTGTGCGCGGTAAAAATGCCCGTACTTTGCAGCCAGGACGTAGCCAGGAAAATATTATTGCTACCCGCAAGCGCGAGCACAGCCGTAAACCGGATGAGCAATATGACTTGATTGAAGCTTGTAGCCCTGGGCCGTTTATTGAGTTATTCGCCAGAGGTCCACGGCCTAACTGGGTGGTCTGGGGCAATCAGGCCGAAGACTATACGCCGGATTGGGATACGTATGCCAATCATTCGCAGTCTGCGGTTGTACCATCGACGGTGGTGCCGTTTCAAAGGAATATTAAAAAGTAGTATGCTGTTGTCTATGCTCATTTAACTTTTCATCAGACAGGTTTTTTGTATGGCTATCGCTGAAGCTCATAAAAATCAAGGATTTTTGTTCATAGCGAGCTTAGTTTTTAGTTTGCTTATTTTGTCCAACAGCCTTGTACTATGGATAGGTTGGGTTTGGTTTTACAACAGCGACATGAACGGTTGGTGGATGATCGTTTTGTTTTCTTACGCGGTTATTGATCTTGTGTACGCTGTCGTTTTTACAGCAGCAATACAATCGGCACGTTGCGTTACTATCAAAGCTGTGGTTATTTACAATGCCTTGTTATCGGTATTGTTATTTTTACAAGGTTACTGTGAGTATTATTATCGCCACAAAATTGATTGGCTGTCGGTAAATTCAGGTACGGTTAAATTAACGCTATTCCAAGAAATCATAGTCCGAAATAATGTATGGGCTTGGCTTTATGGCTCGTTTTTGTTGGGTGCTATTGTGTTATGGTTTATCCAAAATCAACGACACGAACTGGTCAGGCGCATGTCGATATTGTTGGCACATTTGTTAAAGTGGGAATATCAACCGGAACGGCGTGGCGGTAGTTGGAAAGATACCATTCGCACCCAACGGCAAAGAATTGCATTGTGTCTCCGTAAAACACCCAGCTTGAAAGCATCGTTGATTGATGCTGATTGGCAAGCCGATGTGTGGGATGATGCAGTGGATAATGCTATAAAAGAAACCGGCATTGCCCGTAAGGTGTTTCCTAAAGCCTGCCCTTGGTCGAATGAACAGATTATGTCCCTTGATTTTTATCCTGATTAAAAAAGTAAACAGGTATTTTTTACTTTATTGATTTATCTCAACAGATTGATCCCAGGATGGTGTTATTCTGCACTTGGTTTTTGAACACATCGGTAATAAACCAACACAAGGAATACAAAATGAATTCAACAGCATTAATTAAAGTTTGGGATTTGCCACTTAGAATTTTTCATTGGTTATTGGTTGTCAGTTTTTTTGTAGCCTATCTGACTGAAGAAGAGCTGTTACCCGTACACGTTTGGGCAGGGTATATCGTACTCGGTTTACTGGTCTTTCGCTTGATTTGGGGCTTTGTGGGTAATGAGTACGCACGGTTTGCTAATTTTTTATGCAGCCCTTTGCAATCATACACGTACACCAAAGAAGCCATTGAGCTAAAAGCCAAACGTTATTTGGGACATAATCCAGCCGGTGCAGCCATGATAGTGCTGTTAATGCTGAGTTTATTGCTGACTGTTATCTCAGGTCTTATTGTTTATGCCGCCGACCAACACTTGGGGCCACTTGCTGGCATGGTAGGCGCTAGTAATGAAAAACTGTGGGAAGAGCTCCACGAATTTGCGGCTAACTTTACCTTGTTACTGGTTATTGTGCATGTTCTGGGAGTTGTTGTTGAAGGCTTTGTACATGGTGAAAATTTGGTGAAAGCCATGTGGAATGGTTATAAAAAATCGGATACACCGGATGCTGGTAAATAAACGGCTGGCAGCTTTTAATCAACAACTGTTTTAGCCCTCTCGTGCAGCATCACCCGCGCTTAGATAGTCATAATTAATTTTTCATTTTGCTAATTTCCTATGCCAGAATTACCCGAAGTTGAAACGGTCTGTCGGGGGGTTACCCCCCACATTACCGGACGAATCGTTCAGCAAGTAATTGTGCGTCAACCTCGGTTACGCTGGCTTGTGCCAAGTAATCTACACGATACGCTCACCGGATTAACCCTACACACGGTGAGTAGACGTGCAAAGTATCTGCTGTTTACAACGGACAAAGGCACGCTGATCATCCATTTAGGCATGTCCGGTAGCCTACGGATAGTCAATAGCCAGCAAGACCTTAAAACCCACGATCATATCGATTTTGTCTTCGCCGACACTATCATTATGCGTTACAACGACCCGCGCCGCTTTGGTGCGGTGTTATGGACAACCGATCCAATTACCGAACATAAGCTACTCAAAGATTTAGGCCCAGAGCCGTTGCTGGCTGATTTCACCGGCGACTATTTACACACAAAATCCAAGAATCGCAAAGTGCCGGTTAAATCTTTCATTATGGACAGCCATGTGGTGGTGGGTGTCGGTAATATTTATGCCAATGAAGCGTTGTTTATGGCCGGTATTCATCCACTTAAACACGCTGGCCAGATTACTTTGGCCGAGTATGCAAAACTGGCCGACTGCATCCGCACAGCGTTGGCCAACGCCATACAGCAAGGCGGCACAACACTGCGCGATTTCGTCAACGAAGCGGGCAAACCGGGCTATTTTCAGCAGCAGTTGCGCGTGTATGGCCGTGCGGGTTTGCCGTGTGTTCACTGTCAACACCCTTTGCAAGAAGTAAGACTGTCCAATCGTTCGACGGTATTTTGCCTTAGCTGTCAGCAGTAAATCATGCGCTGACTTAATGCTTGTAGCAGTAGTTATGCTAATTGTAGCCAAACAAAAGTGCAAGATTACGCCTAAGTGTCGCAGCACCTCTTATATTGACATACTGTAACCAGCGAGATAAAAGGTAATGCAGGCTACCAAATTATCAACCAAGATTAAACCGATACACCGCATTCCGGTCATCATCATCAGCGGTTTTCTCGGCAGTGGTAAAACCACCTTACTCAATGGTTTACTAAGCCACGCACCCAAATCAGCCGTTATTATTAACGAATTTGGCGCAACCGGCATTGACCAACACTTACTGCGCCAGCACAAAGTACCCCTATCAACCTTGGTGGGTGGGTGTTTGTGTTGCCAAGTGCGCGGCTCGTTAACGCCCCTGTTAAAAAATCTACGCATGGCCTGGGATGCTAATAATAACTATTTTGAGCGGGTGATTATTGAAACCAGCGGCATTGCCAATCCTGAATCCGTATTGGATATTTTATTGAAAGATCGCTGGTTATCAGCTCGTTACAGCGTGCAAAGTGCTATCACCACGGTATCTGCCATTATGGATGTACAGCACTTTGAACGTTTTCCTGAAGTAGCCGCTCAAATTGCCTGGGCAGACAGCGTGGTTTTAACCCAGACTGATTTAGCTGACGCTTTTCAACAACAAAGCATTCAAGCAAAACTGGATCAGTTAGCGCCAGCAGCAATGCACTTGATGGCCGTGCAAGGCGACATTGATGTCGATGTCATTTTAAACACGGGTAAAAAAATTCGGCCATTGCTTAAAGATAAATTACCTTTGTTGGCAGCCCACGCCTTCAATACTATCAGCGTACCATTGCCAGTTGCTATGTCTTGGCAACAATTGCACACCGCGTTAAGCTATTTAACGACATATTACAGTGAGCAACTAGTCAGATTAAAAGGTCTGGTGTACACGCCAGAGTGCCCACAGCCGTTACTGATACAAGGTGTGGCAGGGAGGCTTTACCTACCAACGCGTTTAGCGCAAAGAGTGTCTGATGATGGCGTGGGGCGATTGGTGGTTATTTATACGGGTGACATAGCCAATTTTGCAGAGATTATTTTAGCGCAGTGCGCGATTACTCGAAGCTGATGTGAGCGCAGCAATTATTAACGCACGCCTAACACCACAATGGTTTTGCCATGTGCAGTAATGAGCTTTTTATCTTCTAATTCTTTTAGTACACGACCAGCCATTTCTCTTGAACAACCAACAATACGTGCAATCTCTTGGCGGGTAATGTGTAACTGCATACCGTGAGGATGTGTGATAGCGTCTGGTTCTTTGCACAAATCTAATAGCGTTCTGGCTACTCGGCCTTCTACGTCCATAAATGCCAGATCACATAAATTACGACTGGTTAATAATAAACGATTAGCCAATTGACTGCCCAGTATATAGAGCAAAGTGGCGGCACATTCTCGCAGCTCTTTTTTCAGCAATTGATGCAGGCGTGCGTATTTTATTTCTGCTAAATAACAAACGGTTCTTGTTTTAACGGTTACTTTACGACTGCCTATATTTTTAAAAACCCCTATTTCACCAATAAATTCATTTTTATTAAGATACGCCAAAACCAGCTCTTGGCCCGTGTTTTTATCTTCTGCATAAATACTCACTGAGCCATCAATAATAAAATACAGATAATCGCCGGTGTCGCCAGGTTGAATAACAATGGCTTTTGCAAAGTAATGTTTTTTATGACAATACTTTAAGAATTGATCTAAAGGCTCTTCGTAGAGTGGTAAGCTGTTTTCAATATTTTGTTCATTAAGAGATGTCATTTGGCTTTTTTTTGAGATAATTCCTTTTAGATTACCTTTAGACTAGGCGATTCTAACAAAAAATCAATATTTGCCTATTTATATGCTACCCTATGCGACATTTATTGCCTGGGGGCTTATCATGCAAGCAACAATTAAATGGATAGACGGCGTGATGTTTGTTGGCGAGACAGGCAGCGGCCATGCGGTAGTTATGGATGGTCCTCCAGATCATGGCGGGCGTAATATTGGCATGCGACCAATGGAAATGTTGTTATTAGGTGTTGGCGGCTGTTCATCGTTTGATGTCGTTCAAATTTTACAAAAAGGTCGACAAGATTTGGTCGGCTGTGTAACAACAGTAACGGCAGAGCGCGTCGATGCAATACCCAGTGTGTTTAGCAAAATGCACTTGCATTTTACGGTGTCGGGGCGCGGCTTAAAAGCAGCAACTGTGGAGCGAGCGGTTAAGCTATCCGCAGAAAAATATTGTTCCGCAGCTATTATGCTAGGAGCAGCGGGGGTGGAAATCACCCATGACTTTGAAGTTATCGAGGTATAACGGGTTTGAATAAATTGCAATTACACGGCTTTAACAATCTAACAAAGTCGCTCAGTTTCAATATATACGATATTTGTTACGCGCCTGCCGAACAACAGCAAGCGTATATTGAATATATCGATGAAGCTTACAACGCAGATAAGCTCACGCAAATTCTGAAAGATGTTGCGGAGATTATTGGGGCTACTATTCTTAATATAGCCCATCAGGATTATGATCCACAGGGCGCGAGTGTCACCATGTTGATTTCGGAAGGCAATGTAGAGTTACCCTCCAGCATGCACAGCCAATCACCAGGGCCATTGCCTGATACCATACTGGCGCATTTGGATAAAAGTCATATTACCGTACATACTTATCCAGAAAGTCACCCCGATAACGGTATCAGTACGTTTAGAGCCGATATTGACGTGTCAACGTGTGGCCGTATTTCGCCGTTAAAAGCCCTAAATTATCTGATACACAGCTTTGAATCTGACGTGGTGATTATGGATTATAAAGTCCGTGGTTTCACTCGTGATATTTCTGGTAAAAAACATTATATCGATCACAATATTACGTCTATCCAGAATTATATTGCCAAAGATACTCAAGAAAGTTATCAAATGATAGATGTTAATGTCTATCAGGAAAATATTTTTCATACCAAAATGATGCTCAAAGAAACCGAGCTAGAAAATTACTTGTTTGAAAAAGAAAGTAATTTGAGTGATGAGCAAAAAACCGGCATCCAAAAGAAATTACAAAAAGAAGTTACCGAAATTTTTTATGGCCATAATTACCGCCGTAAAAAAATTGACGTTGCGGATTAAAAAAATTGGGGATGCAGATTCTGCATCCCCATAATAAAGCATCCCGAATTAACCGCCTACCTGGGCAATCCAATCCTGCAAATTGTAATAATTGGTAATCCGCGCCACTTTATTATCACGGATTTCAAAGAAAGCACCTGCCGGTAAATGGTATTTTTGGCCTTGGGCTTCGGGTAAGCCGCTGTCGGTTTTAATGTATTCACCCAGTACCACAAATTCGGCAGCAGCGCGCTTGCCATCGGCCGTTGCCATAATCACCATATCAACCAGCTGTTCTTTGTAGTTATGGTTCATACATGCCATAAATTGCGTAAACGCTTCTTTACCCACTTCCCGCTTACCTTGATTGATGTCGTGTATAACATCATCGGTTAATAAGTTTAAAAAAGTGTCCATATCGCCACCGTTAAACGCGGCATAATATTGCTCTACAAGTGTGATGCTGGTTTGATTCATAATGATTCCTGATAGCGCCGAAAAATCGGTTATTATCCTGCAATTTAAGCCTTAGGCCAACCAAATAAAACGCTGTCAAGTAGTTGCGGACTATGTATAAGGTGAATGCCATTGAATTCAGGTTTTATGGGTTCTACTATTTTCCCGAACCTGATTTCCGTGTTGCATAACGCAGATACATCAATACCGAAAATTGTGCCCCAAAAATGAGATTAGCCATCAATAAATGCAAAGGCTGAGCCACGGCTGGCATACCCAATCTATCCAAGCTGACACCTGCCAAAATTGCAGTAATAATGCACACCATCAAGGCTAAGCTACTGCGTTGTAAAAACATCACCCGTCCACGGTACGTTCGATACAGCTGCCAAACCAGCCAACTGTTGGTGAACAGAATTAACGATGAGAACGAACGGTGAACATAAAACACAATCGGGAAGCTTTCGCGCCAGTAAGCCCGATCCATAGCCACAAGCTGCCCTGTACTGTCTTTGGTATTGGCTAGCACATCAACTGCTTGCCGTATTTGTGTACCCATCGCCACTTGCAGCAATAGTATTGCCATAGCAACCATTAACACTGTGTTAAATTTGGCTGGTAAATCGTTGCTATCAAGCGTGGCAATAAAATTTCGTTGCGAACGTAGCGCAGTATAAATCAGCAAACTCACCAGAAACCAGGCCAGTAGCATGTGCAAGGTAATAATAACCGGCTTTAAGTTGCTGGCCACCACGGTTGAGCCTAGCCAACCTTGAAAGCCCACTAAAAAAAATGCAGTTAACGACAGATAAAATACCGTGTTATCAGTCTTGCGGTAAGTTCTGGATGCAACAGCGGTCATAAATATTAGTATGCCAATGGCAACACCGCACAACCGATTAACGTATTCCGTCCACGTTTTAAAGGCATTAAATTGCGTGTCTTTGTAACCACGATCAGCATAAAGTTGGTGATAATTGGCGGGCAGTTGCGCTTCGTCGGTCGGTGGTATCCACTGGCCAAAACAGGTGGGCCAATCAGGACACCCCATGCCCGCCCCTGAAGCGCGTACAATGCCACCGACAAGAATCAACAGATAAATCGCAAAAATGGTAATGGTTGCCAATCGCCGAAAATACAACGCTGTTTGTGGGTCAAACCTATCAGTCATGCTAATAAAGTCAGTTGTGTTTGGTCAGCTAGGGTAAGTTTCGTGGACGTGATTTCTGTCATATTTAATACCAGTAATAGCTTGCAATTGTGCGAATCAGTGTGTGCCATAAGCACACTGCCCACAGCTTGCGGATTATCGGCATTATCGTCAAACACTGGTGCATTGGCGAGCGGCAGTATCGGGCTAGCACACTCGGCAACAAACAATGCCCGTTTGGTTTTGCCGAGATAATGGGTACGCGCGACAATTTCTTGGCCGGTGTAACAGCCTTTGTTAAAACTGATACCGCCCAATTTATCCACATTGAGCATTTGTGGAATGTGCTCTTCTGACGTTTCTATATCCAGCCAGGCAATACCAGACAAGATGTCAAGACAGCGCCAAGCATCAGCATTATCAGCTTGAAAACCTTGCTGGGTTGTCATCTGCGTCCATAAAGCGATTGCACTGTTGGTATCTGCAACAACAAGTTGGCGATTTTGCGTAGCAGACAGCGATACGAAAATAGCATCTTCTTGCGTGTCGCTAGCAAACTGCGCTGATTGTGGAGGCTCTTGCGTTAATAAACCCAGTACACACAAAGTATCCGAGCTGTCCGTTAAGATGACTTTTGAGCGCAGCACGTACATTTGCAATCTTTTTTTAACCGATTCCAGTAATACTTTGGGTAAAATAAGCAGAAAATCATCGTGTTTTTTAAGCGCTAAAAAAGTGGTGATAACACGACCTTTCGGATTGCACATGGCACCAAAAATTGCTTTTTGTGCCGTTACTTCATGTACATTACAGGTTACTTGGCCTTGCAATAAAATGGCGGCATCTTTGCCAGACACCAACAAAACGCCTAAATGTGCCAGCGAATACAGGCGTTTTTTATTATCAGATGGCCGCACAGGAAAGACAGCCTCTTGGATACTTTTAAATGTAGCCTGTTCAGACAGTAAAAAATCGTGCCAATGCGCATTCATAAGTTGTGGTAAGGTCGTTTAGAAAAACTCATTTTTTGCCGTAATCCAATACTTTTTGCAACTCTTCCTTCGTTGCATGCCTTACATTTTTGCCTTTCATCATGTAAATTAAATGTTCGCACACATAACAGGCATGATCGCCAATGCGTTCTAAAGCGCGCACCGTCCATAACACGTTTATGGTGCGGGTAATATTGCGCGGGTCTTCCATCATATGAGTAATTAATTGCCTAAAGATGCTGACATATTCACGGTCAACATTTTCATCGCGGCCAGTAATGAGTGCCACATCATCAACATTCATACGGGCAAACGCATCCAGCGAATCGTGCAGCATGCCTCTGACCAAATCCGCCATGTGCTGTAATTCGTAATAACTGTCTTTTTTAGTTCCCGAACCTTCAATATCGGCGATAGAAATCGCCATTTTGGCAATACTTTCTGATAAATCTCCGACAATTTCCAACTCGTTAATTACTTTAATCACGGTAATTAACAATCGTAAATCGAACGCGGCCGGTTGTCTTAATGCCAAAATCTGGTTGCATTCGCGGTCTATCTCTATTTCAAGATCATCAACCTGATTATCTTGCCTGATAACTTGCTCTGCCAATTCGGCATCGCCGTTGGTAAATGCTTGCACAGCCCATTCTATTTGCTGTTCAACCAAACCACCCATAGTTAATACTTTATTGCGAATGTCTTCCAGCTCTTTATTAAACTGACCTGATATGTGTTGCCCTATTTTCCCATTGTCCACACTTTATTCCTCTTATCCGTACCTGCCGGTAATGTAATCCTCTGTCTGTTTTTTGCGAGGGTTAGTAAACAGTTCACTGGTTGTGCCCATTTCAATCAATTCCCCCATGTACATAAAAGCAGTGTAATCCGATACCCGCGCAGCTTGCTGCATATTGTGGGTGACGATAACAATTGTGTACTTTTCTTTCAATTCGTTAATCAATTCTTCAATTTTTAGTGTGGAGATGGGATCAAGCGCCGAGGCCGGTTCATCTAATAACAACACTTCTGGCTCAATGGCGATAGCTCTTGCAATCACCAAACGCTGCTGCTGGCCACCGGACATGCCTAAAGCATTATCATTTAAGCGATCTTTCATTTCGTCCCACAACGCCGCGCCGCGTAATGCATTTTCGACGGTTTCTTCCAGTATACGCTTATCGTTAACACCTTGAATACGTAAGCCATAAGCCACGTTTTCAAAGATTGATTTAGGAAATGGGTTGGGTTTTTGAAATACCATGCCCACCTGCCGACGCAATGCTGCTACGTTAACGCTTTTATCGTAAATATTTTCATTGTCGATTAATATTTTACCTTCGATTCGTACGCTGTCCACTAAGTCGTTCATGCGATTAATGCAGCGCAACAAGGTGGATTTGCCACAGCCGCTAGGGCCAATATAAGCGGTTACCCGTTTTTTGGGCATATCCATCGTAACATTATGCAGCGCTTGTTTTTGTCCATAGAACAAATTCAAGTCTTCTACTCTTACACACACTTCAGTGGGTGGGGCTTTTTTGCTTTGTCCACGCAAAACAGAATTCATGTCGATTGCGTGGGTACGTGATTCTTGTGCTGCCATTCGTTTAACCTTATGTGAGTCGGTATTTTTGTATTGTAGTCTGTCATTTCTAGTAAAGCGTTTGTAATTTGGGCTTTCACCGCCTAAATTTAGCCTTCCAAAGCACGGTATTTTTCACGTAGATTATTTCTAATGACAATAGCCGCTAAATTTAAACTGATAATCACTAATACTAACAATAGCGCTGTGGCATAGACTAAAGGCCGTGCCGCTTCTACATTAGGGCTTTGAAAGCCAACATCGTAAATATGAAAACCTAAGTGCATAAATTTTCTGTCTAAATGCAAAAATGGGAAGTTACCATCTAACGGTAAAGTGGGGGCTAACTTCACTACGCCGACTAACATCAGTGGTGCAACTTCGCCCGCAGCTCTGGCTACCGCCAAAATCAAACCTGTCATAATGGCAGGGCTTGCCATGGGTAATACGGTTAACCACAAGGTTTCAAATTTAGTAGCACCTAATGCCAAACTGCCTTCGCGTATCGATTTGGGAATACGCGCCAAACCTTCTTCGGTTGATACAATCACCACCGGCAACGTTAATAGCGCTAAGGTAATGGATGCCCACATTAAGCCGGGTGTACCAAACACCGGTGCAGGGGCGGCTTCTGGGAAAAATAAAGTGTCAATATGGCCACCAAGGATATAGACAAAAAAACCTAAGCCAAACACACCATACACCACCGACGGCACACCGGCTAGATTATTGACGGCAATTCGAATCAAGCGCGTGACAAAACCCTGTTTGGCATATTCACGCAAATACACAGCAGCAACTACGCCAAACGGTGTCACAATCACTGACATAATTAACACCATTAACACCGTGCCAAAAATAGCCGGAAAAATACCCCCCTCGGTATTGGCTTCGCGTGGCTCATCGGTCAAAAATTCGCGAACCTTAACCCCGTAATGACCGATTTTATCGAACAACCCCATCGCATTAGGCTGGTATACGCGCACGACTTTAGCCAGCGGAATCGTGACACTTGCGCCACTTTCTGTTTTGGCAACCAAGGTATGCTGGCGTATTTTTTGGTAAAGCTCAGCCAGTTGTGTTTGATACTGTTTGTATTTTAAATCATAATCGGTTTTTTGCGCTGCAATACGTTGTTTGGCTTCGGTATCTAAATGATTTTCCAGTGCCAGCTTTTTTTCTTCCAGTCGCAAACGCTCCAAGCCATAATTAACCGCGCCGATTTCTTTTTTTTCCAATGTATTGATAGTTTTAAACATGATCAGTGCATCGGCCAACTTTTCTTGTACGATAGGCAAGGCCTGCTCACCACTGGCAATCACGGTATTGTTTTCTTTAAGTTCCAGCAATTGACCGTAAAAATTACCCCATTCGCGCCGCTCAATCACCATCATATTAGTAGGATAGTTTTCTTCTTTAACACGACGCGCTTGTATCCAACGAAAATCAGCGCCCGTTACATCGCGGTTACCGGTTTTTAGCTGATATTGAATCAAGGCATCTTCGTTTTCCGCCATTTTGTAGCCCGCTGATTTGGCAGCCGCTAACGAGGTGACGGTGGCATCAACTTTTTCACCAAAGATGATTTCTTGTTTACCGTTATCGGCCTCGTAACTGTATTGCCCTACTTGTGCTGGCCAAAAATGACCAACACCCCGTACCGTAATCAAGCCTAATAAACCCACCACCATAATCAGGCAGGTGCTGACCGCCGCTGCATTGAGCCATATCCACGGTTTGCCACTTTTAAACCATAATTTCATCATAACGAACTGTATTTTTCGCGTAAACGCTGACGAATAACTTCAGCCAACGTGTTGAAAACAAAAGTAAAGGTAAATAATACTAGGGCAGCTAAAAATAACACCCGATAATGTGTGCTATCGACTTCGGATTCAGGCATTTCCACAGCAATATTCGCCGCTAAAGTACGCAGACCCTGAAAAATGCTGAGATCCATTACCGGCGTATTACCGGTTGCCATCAGTACAATCATGGTTTCGCCAACAGCCCGGCCTAAGCCTATCATCACCGCCGAAAAAATCCCGGGGCTAGCCGTAAGCAAAACTACTTTAGTCATGGTTTGCCAGGTAGTTGCGCCCAGTGCTAAAGAACCGACTGTCAAATGTTTCGGTACACTAAAAATGGCATCTTCAGCAATCGAGAACATGGTAGGAATCACTGCAAAACCCATCGCAATACCCACAATTAAAGCATTGCGTTGATCATAACCTATGCCCAATTCCGCTTTAAACCATTCGCGCATTGAGCCGTGAAATAACAACAATTCTAATGAAGGCGCTAAGGCAAACGCTAACCAGCCACTGAATAAAATTACCGGAATTAAAAATGCCGCATCCCAACCTTCAGGAATTTTTTCGTATAAACTTCGGGGTAAATATTGCCAAGCATAAGCAAAAATCATTACCCCCAACGGTACGGTCATGATCAAGAAAAATAGCCCTGCCAAATGTTCTTCTACAAACGGCGCTAACCATAGCCCCGCTAAAAAGCCCAAAATAACCGTGGGTAATGCGCCCATAAGTTCAATGGTAGGTTTTACGTACTGACGCATACGCGGTGCCATAAAATACGCCGTGTAAATCGCCCCCATTAACGCTAATGGCATTGCCACTAACATACTGTAAAACGCCGCTTTGAGCGTACCAAATACCAGTGGTGTTAAGCTAAATTTAGGCTCAAAGTCACTGCTGGCAGAAGAGGATTGCCAAATATAATCCGGTTTAGGATAGCTTTCGTACCATACTTCTTGCCAAATAGAAGCCAATGACACTTCAGGGTGTTCGTTTTTAACATTCCAGAGGTTTATTTTTCCGTTATCTAATTGTACCAGCAGTGCATTAGCCCGTGGCGATAACGCGGCAGCCACCGGAAGCGTTTCCCCTACTGATTTTTTAACCAATTCACGTTCAGCAGTGGAGCTGTAAATTCCCATTACGCCGTCGGCATCAATGGTAACAAAACCTTTGCGACGTTGTTCTGTTTGTATTGCCACCACCGCTTTGTCAGAGACTTTAAATGAGCGAATTTTTTGCAATGCCGAGCGGTTTAATTTATTTCTCACCATACTCCACTGCGATACCAAACCATTAGACTCACCAATCATTAGCGACAGATCACCGTTTAGAAATGCCACACGGGTGATTTTTTGCCCTGATTCAACCACATTTTGGTGTTGCTTGAGCAGCGGATTAGTCTTGTCGCTAATATCAAACACACTCAATCGGCCATCGCTGCCTACTAAAAACAACGAGGTTTTGTTTCTATCAATTAAAATAGCTTCAATACCGGCTGCGGGCATATCCAACACGGCATCGCTGCGGGTTAGTTTGTTTTCTTCAGAAAATAACGAGGTCTCTTTTTCAAAATGAGTCAGACGAATTTTACCGAGTCCTTGTGTACTATTCGCGGTTTTTGCCACAATCGTGGTGGCATTGTCACCGGTTGCCACGGCTATTTTTTCCAAGGCCGCGCCGGTATCATCTAAAATCAGGGCTTGTTCACCGGATGGATAAAACAGCTCTGGCGTAATCACCCGTGCGTCGTTTACGTAACTGATTTTATATTGGTGTTTAACGATAATGACTTGGCCGTTAGACAAGCCATAAACCACGGTGTTTTCGCTGACGGGACTGGCCTGAGAAAAACTGGTGATTTGTACGCCGTCGGGTATAGCGACTTTTTGATTAAGCAGGGTTTTACCGGTAGCGACATCAAAAAATATCACTTGACCCGTGTCGGTAAAACGCACCGCCACTTTATTTTGCTCTTCCATATCCAGCAACACGGTTTTACCTTGCGTAGCTTCTGGTACGGCGTATTGACTGGTGGAGTCTGCACTGGCGGGCAAAAATAAAGGAAAAACCACGTACAGCAAATAAAAGAAGATTAACACCACGGCAACAATAACCGATAAGCCGCCTAATATCACACCATAGCCTGCAATAGAATCTTTCAGTAATCGCCACCGTTCATGAATATCACGATCCGACTTCTGCATTGACGATTTTTTTTTCTGTGCGTTTATATCCGACATGGCAAAGGTCTAAAGTTTAAAATGTGACAATGATATAACAAAAAGCAAAAAAAACGGCCGAGATTTGATCTGCAAATCTCAGCCGTTTGGTATGCCATGTATTGAGGCTTTAAATGTTAGCTAATTTATGATGTAAAATCAGTATGATAAAAAGCCAACAGTACCTTATTTTATCAGTGCTAAGGCTTTTTCTACCACTTTGGCAGGTAAAGGCACGTAACCGTCTTTTATAACGACCTCTTGGCCGGTTTTAGACAATACCATTTTAATGAATTCATTTTCTAATGGCGCTAAAGCGGTATTAGGTTTTTTGTTGACATAAATAAACAAATAACGCGTTAACGGGTATGTGCCGTTAATTGCATTTTCAGGCGTTGCTTCAACAAAAGCTTCGCCAGTTTTTTTAGCTAAAGGCACCATTTTTATGCCAGAAGTGGTGTAGCCGATACCAGAATAGCCAATACCATTAGTCGATGATGTGACTGACTGCACTACAGAAGCCGATCCTGGTTGCTCATTGACATTGCTTTTAAAGTCGCCTTTGCATAGGGCGTTTTCTTTAAAATAACCGTAAGTACCGGACACCGAATTACGCCCGTATAACTGAATGGGTTTTGCCGCCCATTCGGCAACACCAGCACCGCCCCAGGTATCAATATCGGCTTCTGCGCCACATTTGCGTGTCGATGAAAAAATGGCATCCACTTGAGCAATTGTCATGCCTTTAACAGGATTGTCTTTATTGACTAAAACGGCCAAGGCATCAATGGCAACAGGGATCGCGGTCGGTTTATAGCCGTATTTACTTTCAAAAGCTTCCAGCTCGTCGTCTTTCATTTCACGGCTCATAGGGCCAAGATTTGCGGTGGCTTCTGTTAGCGCAGGCGGCGCAGTTGAAGAACCCGCTGCTTGAATCTGAATGTTGACGTTAGGGTATTCGCGGTTAAACGATTCTGCCCATAAAGTCATTAAGTTTGCTAAGGTATCAGAACCTACGCTCGATAAATTACCAGAAATACCGCTGGCTTTTTGATAATCCGGTAAGCCTGCATCCACAGTTTGCACTGCACTGGCGCTACCGGCCATTATAAGACCCGATGCTAGGCTTATCGCGGCAATCAAACCTTTGGTTTTAAATAATTTCATTCTCGACTCTCAATAAATAAGATTGTTAGGAGGTTTTATAACAAACACATAATAAGCATATTCAAGTTATATGACAAGATTGTGACAATAGCATTTTTATTTTCTGCTTTTTGTAAAAAGCTATGATTATCAATATGCAGGGCTTGAAGCTGTGGTATTACCGGCTTTTTACACGCAATACCAAACCATTAGTCAGGTACTGTTTAAGCGTTTTTTGGGTGTCGATAATACAGATCTAATGCTTGTAAACGTTCAGGCGTACCGATATCCATCCAAAAGCCGGTGTATTTTTGCCCAGAAACACGCTGATTTACCATACCGGCACGCAATAACGGCGCTAGTTTACTTTTGCCAGGCGGTGTGTTTTTAAATAAATCAGGATGGTAAATGCCGATACCACTGAAAGTAAATTTTTCTGTGTCACTGGTATTCACGCAGCCGTTATTATCCAAACCAAAATCGCCCAGTGGGTTGTGCTGTGGGTTATCTATCAGCACCAAATGGGCTAAATCAATGCTTACGTTTTTAAGGGTAGCAAAAGGAAAGTCGGTAGCAATATCGCCGTTAATCACTAAAAATGGCGCATTACCCAGCAATGGCAATGCTTGGACTATACCGCCAGCCGTTTCCAGTGCGCCCTGTGCTTCAGAAGAATAGGTAATGCGGGCACCCAGGTCGCTGCCATTACCTAGCGCCTCTTCAATCTGATAGCCTAAATGTGCGTGATTAATCACCAATTCGTTAAAACCTGCGGCGACTAATTGGTTAATACTGTGAAAAATCAATGGCTTGCCTGCAACGGTCAATAGCGGTTTAGGCGTATGATCGGTTAAAGGCCGCATTCTTTCGCCGCGCCCTGCGGCCAGTATCATCGCCTTCATGCGGACAAACCTTGCTTAAACATTAGCTGGGTATTTAAGTAATTTGAAAATTCACTCAGTTCAGGGTAGCTGGCGCTAATGCGTGACACATAGTGTAACGTGCGCGGTATGTCGTTAAGATAACCGGATTTGCCATCTCTTAAATGTAAGCGTGAAAAAATACCGATGGCTTTAAGGTGGCGTTGCATACCCATTAAATCAAACCAGCGTTTAAATTGCGCTATTGTGCAAGTAATTAACGTGGCATCAACAAGGCGCTGATGATACAGCGTCATCCACGCATCCACCTGTTGCTCTGGCCAGGCAATATAGCAATCTCTTAATAAAGATACGATGTCGTAACTAATAGGCCCTATTACCGCATCTTGAAAATCAATTACACCAGGGCAGTTTTCAGTAGTGACCATTAAATTACGCGAGTGAAAATCTCGGTGTACACAGACGCTGGGTTGCTCTAATGCGGAAGTTATCAGAATATTTTGTGTGTTTTGCCAAAGCGCGTCGGGGATTTTACTGTCCAGTAATTGATCAATATACCAGTCTTTGAAGATAGCCAGTTCGCGGGTTAACAAAGCATTATCGTAACGGGGCAGCGGGGCTGTTTCGGTAACGGTGTTAGTTTGCAGGGTAATTAAGCTATCGAATGCCGTTTGATACAGAGCCGTGGCATTGTCGGTGCTAAGTTTATCTAAAAAGCATTGTGTGCCAAAATCTTGCAGTAACAAAAAACCATCAGTGATATTGTGCTGAAAAATCGTCGGTACATTGACTTGCGAGCCACTTAATAAAGTTGCGACTTTAATAAACGCTTCGACATTTTCCTGTGCTGGTGGTGCGTCCATCACAATGAATTGTTGTTCGGGTGTGGTTACACGAAAGTAACGCCGAAAACTGGCATCGCTAGAAGCCGGTACGCAGCTTAAAATGGTTAATAGTAAATCGTTCTCGAGCCAGTCACGCATGGCCAGTATTCTTAAGTCTTCAATCATCATGCTGCTTAGGGTAGATTAGTTATAATGCAGCGGCAAATTGGGTTAAAATGCTCACTGGATGTTTTATTTTGATTCACGATTCATTACGTCACAAGACTTACACTGCCTATGGTTCGTCGTTTATTTTGGGTTTGTTTACCCACACTGCTGTCACAAGCCAGTTTGGCCAGTGATGACGCTTGGAATTGCCAACAAGATAAGAATAGCAAAGAATGGGTTTGTATGGGCGATAAAAACCCAACACCGCCTGTCGATGCAGCTAAGCAACTTGGTAACAAACCGCTTGTTAAAAACAGGGCGAGTGTTGCTGCGCCAGCTATGCAACCGATTCCGGAAAAACCAGGCGCTTTAGCGCCTGCTAGTAAAGTTGAGCCTGTTAAACTTAGGGTAGCGCCTGTTGTTAAAACTGCGCCGGTCAGCCTTCAGCCCCCCGCCACTGAGCCTACAACCAGTACGCCCACTACAGTAACTAAAGCGCTTGACGCTATGTCGGCAGCGAAAGAGCCGGTAGAGATTCCCGATACTACAGTGGAAGACATTCCCGTTGTTGCCGAAAAAGCTAGTGCGACTGATGTTACGCCTGCACAATCGTCGACTGATCCTGGCTGGCATTGTGGCGCTGTGGATGCAAAAGAAAATTGGGATTGTAAATTGGTCGGGGCTGACCCTAAAGGTAAGCCAAAAACCGTAAAGTCCAGTGATGACGACTTTGATTGGCGTTTGCTGGCACCGGTGTTTGATCGTCAGGAAGAAAGTATCTTCAGTAATTTAAACGATCGATTTCCCGTTGATCCGTGGGCAACGTGCAGCGTAGAAGCCAGTGCGCGGAAAAACAAGCCTGCGGATAAAAAGCTGCGCGAAGAATCACCGTTGGATATGAATTCTAATTACTCGGAAGTTTTTGATAACGAAGTGGGTAATTATGTGGGTAATGTTGATATAAGTCGTGCCGATCAGCGTGCATCATCGCAGGCCGCGCATTACGATACCGTATCTGAAATACTGGATTTACACGGTAATGTATTTTACAGCGAAGATGAAATCGGCATGTACACTAACTCGGCAACATTAAAACTCGCCTCCGATGAAGCACGGCTCAGAGACAGCTTGTTTATCTCGCCCACCACGCCGATCAGAGGCCGCGCCAAAGCTATTTACCGAGATAATAAATTTTTATCGCGTTACCGTGATGCGACCTATACCAGTTGTAAACCCGGCAATCAGGATTGGGCGGTACACGCCAGCGAGTTAAAACTAAACAAAGAAACCGGCAAAGGTGCCGCCAAAAATGCCTGGTTAGAGTTTAAAGGCTTCCCCGTGTTTTATTCGCCGTATTTGTCGTTTCCTATGGATGACCGGCGCATGACAGGGTTTTTAGCGCCAGTATTTCATAATACACGCAGTAATGGCTTTGATATCAGTACGCCGTTTTATTGGAATATTGCACCCAATTATGACGCGACCTTAAGACCGCGTTACTTAATGGAGCGGGGAATTTTGTTGGGTGGTGATTTTAGATACCTGACAGAAAGCGCACACGGTGAGTTCAGTGCTGAGTTTTTACCCAATGATGCAAAGTTGTCGGGTAATACAAAAGTGGGGGACACGGCGGTTAGTGAAAACCCTAATTATGATAAATCCCGATACCAGTTTTCTTTAAATAACGCGATACGATTTTCGCCTAAAATTACCTCGAATGTGGATTTAAATTATGTATCCGATTCAAATTATTTTTCTGATCTAGGTAATTCTTTAAGCTTTTCTAATTTTAGGTATATTAAAAGTAATGCTGATCTTAAATATATTGATGACGGTATTCGCTTAACGACCCAGGTGGTGAGTTATCAGAAAGTCGATCCTACCTTAACGGGTCGAAGAGTGCCTTATCGTATGCTGCCGCAGATTAATTTAGGCTTGGATCACACCTTTAATCTCATGAATACGCCTGTTTTCGCCGAGCTTGACAGTGAATTTGTGTATTTTCAACATGATACTGACACCGAATTAAAAAAAGTAACTAATCCAGTGACGGGAAGGCAAAACCTTCAGTCAGTTACCACAGTCGTCCCCGAAGGTCAGCGTTTAAATATTAAACCTTCTGTGAGTTTGCCGTGGAAATCGGAGTCGGCTTACATTACGCCCAAAGCATCGTTGCAGTATACGCAGTATTTACTGAATAATCAGGGTGACGCTCATCCTGACACGGTGTCCAGAGTATTGCCTATTTTGTCTGTGGACAGTGGTTTATATTTTGAGAAAAATGTAGATATTGCCAGCACTACCTTGCAACATACCTTAGAGCCGCGTTTATTTTATTTGTATATTCCAAGGACAGGTCAGAAAGATATGCCTGTGTTTGATTCGGGGCTTTATGATTTTCGTTATAACAGCATGTTCAGGGAAAACCGCTTCAGTGGTACAGACCGGGTGCAAGATGCTAATCAATTCACGTTGGCGCTGACATCGCGGTTAATCGACCCTCGTAATGGCAAGGAGCGCTTAAAGCTTAACGTGGGCAGTATCTTGTATTTGCAAGATCGGGATGTCACGCTGGCTTCATGGAATTCAGACGAGACTACGTCAGATGGTGATACGTATGAAGCGAATCCAGAAAAATCTGCTTTCAGGCAACAACGGTTTTCTAATTTTGTCGCCGAAGCCAGTAGCCAATTAAGTGATCATTTTTCAATGGATGCCGGTTTACAATGGAATCCGCGTACCAACTATATGGAACGCGGTAATATTGGTATGCATTTTGTTAATAACCCAGGCGAGCTGATTAATTTGTCGTTTCAGTACCGCAGAGATGATTCAAAATGCCGAACCAGTGATGCCGTTATAGAAAAAAACGTGGGGGTGGCTTATAAACCCGCAACACCCGGTTGTGAAAACTTACCACACGCGACACCCACTGCGGCTGAGTTGAAAGATCCGGACAGCCCTAATAACCCCTACAACGATAATACGACACAGGATATTATCCTGTCCGATGCGTCTTTTCGCTGGCCAATTTATGATGACTGGTATGGCATAGGGCGTTGGCAATATTCCTGGGCATATGGCAGAACTCAAGAAGCATTTTTGGGTTTAGAAAAAGAAAACTGTTGCTGGCGCTTTCGTATTATTGGTCGACACTATTTTAACGGGCTTACCAATCCCAATTCCTCGGTAACAACTTCGGTGGCAAACAGCTTAGCCAGTGGAGCCGAAGCACAAACCGGTGTATTTTTCCAAATAGAATTAAAAGGTTTAACGGGTATTGGTCAAAAGCTTGATGACTTTTTTGAACGTAATATTTATGGTTACCAGAAGCCACAATAATGATGAATCCACTACAGATAAAAAAAACGCTTGTCACCGTCATAACCGGTTTTGGGTTATTGCTTAGCGTTAATGCGTATTCAGAGCGCTTAGATAGAATCGTTGCGGTTGTCGAAGATGATGTCATTTTAGAACGTGAGCTTGAACGTGAAGTAACCACCGTGGTTAAAAGAATTCAAGCCAGTAAAATGGAAATGCCGCCGTGGTCGGTGTTACGTAAACAAATTGTTGAAAAAATGATTATTGAGAAGCTTCAGCGCTTATTAGCAGAGCGAACCGGTATTAACATTAGTCAAGAGGCACTGGACAGCGCCGCCGCTGACATCGCGCAACGCAACAATATGAATACGCAACAGTTTAAAACTGAGCTGGAAAGCCAAGGGCTGTCGTATCAGGATTTTTTAAGTAATTTACGTAATGAAATTATTATTAATCAGGTGCGTGGTAAAGAAATTGGCAGCCGTGTTAACGTCAGCGACAGTGAGGTTGAGCACTATTTAGAAACACAAGATAAGTTTGGTGAAGAATCTACCCAATACCATTTGGGGCATATTTTAATTGCGGTGAAAGAGGCTGCATCGTCAGCGGAAATTCAAAAAGCCAAGGCCAAAGCCGATAATTTGGTCAGCAAGCTACGCGCAGGCCAAGATTTTTCTCAGGCGGCGATCAGTAACTCTCAAGACAGCAATGCTTTAAAGGGCGGTGATTTGGGTTGGCGTAAAATTGCTGATGTGCCAAGCTTGTTTTCTGATATTGTCAGTAAATTATCGCAAGGTGAAATTACCGAACCTATTCGTAGCCCCAGTGGTTTTCATATTGTTAAATTGCTGGAGGTTAAAGGCATAGGTAAGGCAATGATTACTAAAACCAAAGTCCGGCATATTTTAATTAAAACTAACGAGTTGATAGACGATGCCGAAGCGCAAAAGCGCTTGTTGGCATTAAAAGCCCGTATTGCTCAAGGGGATGATTTTGCGGTATTGGCACGCGCTCAATCCGATGATAAAGGCTCGGCGTTAAAAGGTGGTTCGCTGGATTGGGTTGCGCCAGGCGATATGGTCAAAGCCTTTGAAGACAGTATGAGCAAGCTGGCAGTCAATGAAATCAGTGAGCCGATACAAACCCAATTTGGTTGGCATATCCTTCAGGTGTTAGGCCGTGAAAATAAAGATAACAGCGACCAAAATAAGAAAAATTTTGTTAAAGAAGCCATACGCAAACGCAAAATTGAAGAAGAAACCGAGCTGTGGTTACGGCGATTGCGCGATGAATCGTTTGTGGAAATTTACGAGGATCGTATCTAACGTGATCTAAACGTTAGAAGATACCACTTCAGGATGAGTACACATCAAGCACTGCCCAGTATTGTTACAGAGAGTGAGCAATTAAAAGCCAGATTGCAGGTAATTTTAAGCAATCAAGATTTACACGCGCAACGCGTATTACTTCTTTCTTTGGCAGATGATTTGGCGGTTGATTTTTTGGATTGTGCCGCTGCTTTGTTGGCTATTATTCAAAAAGATAAGCGTGCAAGCGCTGCGCTGTTAATGGCAGACAATGCGATTATTCTACCCTTGGTAAGCGTGTCTAATTCTGTGGGAAACACTTTACGCGCAGAGACCGATAATCACACGGTAACAACATTATCGGCGCTTAATATTGTTATGCCTGCTATAAAAATGCTGCGTTATCGATTGGACATCGGTAAAAAACACCAGCTAACGCTGACACAACTCAAAAAACTATTGGTTGAAGAATCTGGAGTCGATGAAAATAACATTAATAATGTTATGATCCACGGTCAATACACACTGGTCGAATTGCCGGATGACATGCCGCAAGATATTTTTCAGCATTTAAGATCGGTGGAATTTAATCAACAACAGCTTAATATAAAACGATTAAAATCGCGCAGCAAAAAACATAACTATAATCGTTTTCGGCGCGGCAAACCACGAGCGGTTACGCTTGCTGATCCCGATTCGAATTAATCCCTTCAGCCAATATTATTTAGGACTTCGGAGACACCGCGATAAAATACTTGTCGTGACAGTCAACCATTATGACCACTATCCAATATATCGATTCCGCAGAGCAGTTGCCGCTATTATGCGAGCAAATTAAGCAAGCCGCTTGGTTGGCGCTGGATACGGAGTTTTTACGTGAGAAAACCTATTACCCTAAATTTTGCTTATTGCAAATTGCTACGCCAGAGTGGGTTGTATGCGTTGATCCGATTGCCTTACCGCAACTGGAAACGTTGTTTGATGCGATTTATGATCCCAATATTATTAAGGTGTTTCATTCCTGTCGGCAAGATTTAGAGATTTTTCATCAAATCACCGGTAAATTACCCTCACCCGTGTTTGATACCCAAGTGGCAGCACCTTTATTGGGTTTTCAGGATAATCCTGGCTATGCCATGTTGGTATCCAGTTTTTTAAACGTCAATTTAAATAAAGCCCATACCCGTGCGGATTGGAGCAAACGCCCGTTGAATGAAGAACAAATTCAATACGCGGCCGATGATGTGATTTATTTGTGCCAAATTTATCAGGTCATGATACAGAAGCTAGCTGAGCTTGGACGTACTGATTGGTTGATACACGATTTTGCAGCGTTGGAAAATCCTGAACTTTATTTGGTTGAACCTGAAAAAGCGTGGTTAAAAATTAAAGGTAAAAACAAGTTAACTGGTAAGCAATTATCTATTGTGCAGGCCTTGGCAGAATGGCGAGAAAGAACTGCACAAGCTGAAAATCGCCCTAAAAATTGGTTATTACGCGATGAAATTGTTTTTGATATTGCTAAATTGCAACCTGAAACACCGGCACAGTTAGCCGATATTCGTGGTATGGATATGCGGATTATCAGTCGGCACGGTGTCGCGCTGAGTAAATTGGTGAGCGAGGCTAAGTTGCGTCCACCCATTCCGTTGAGCTTGACGGGGCGATCTGCGAAAAAATCTCAGCAACAAGAAGCCATTTTGGATATTTTGACGGCATTAGTACGGATACGCGCAGAAGAAAACCAGTTGAATCCGAGTATTTTGGCCAGTCGTAAAGATTTGGAAGTATTGTTATTTGATGACGATGATGAATGCCCGTTGTTGCACGGCTGGCGTTTTAGTATGGCGGGTAAGGAGTTAGTGGGTTTGTTAAAAGGTGAGTTGTCGCTGGGAATTGCTGTTGATAAAATAAATATTATCAATAACTAAAAATAATTACGCCTCCGTAGAGGCGCAGAGAATGAAGAATATTGAATTAAAAATAACGGGCATTAATCCAAAAATGTACAAAAATACTGGCTACATAGCCTAGCAAAATAGTAGGCATCCAACGCATGTGGTAGCCGAAGGTATAACCCTCTTTGATCTGGCCGAGTAAACCAACGCCTGGCGCTGAACCAATCGCCAACAAACTTCCGCCTACACCCAGTGTCAAGGTGAGCAATAACCACTGCCCATGTGGCAAGTTCGGGTGCATATTGAGCACGGCAAACATCAGCGTGCCGTTATCGATAAAAGCCGATGACAATCCGATGATGATATTGGCATTGGTTGGATGATTTTGGCCGTATAAAAAACCGGCAATGGCATCCAGGTAGCCGATAAAACTCAATGCGCCAATAATCATCATCGCGCCATAAAAAAACAGCAAGGTATCCCACTCCATATTGCCGACATTCTTGTAAATATCAAAATCCTGCTTTTCGTTGTCAACAGGTACATCCACCCCAAAAAATTTATACGCATAAGCATACTGGCTTTCCTGGTTCTTGACCGTCTTGGTCAGATAAAAGCTGAAAAACTGCAACAACGCCAACCCCGCCATCATGCCAGCGGCGGGAGGTAGTTCAAGGTAGACATTAGCCCACACTGTAATCATTAGTGTCACCGCGAAAAAAAATAAAATCCGCTTACTTCCGCGCCTAAGATTTATCTTCCGACTGGATGCGGCGGGTGTTTCTTTGGGAACAAAAAAGTGCATGATGATGGCGGGAACGAGAAAATTGACCAAGCAGGGCAGCGCCAAAGCGAAAAAATCTGCGAAGTGCAGGATTTTATTTTGCCAGACAAACAGCGTCGATATACCACCCAACGGGCTAAATGTCCCACCTGCATTGACAGCAACAACGATATTGACACAGGCTATCCCAATGAATTGCTTTTTATTTTTACCTACCGCCGACGCTACCGCCCCCATTAATAAGCCAACCGCAAGGCCGCTAACCACGGTAGAAAGCAAAAAGGCCAGAAAGCCGGTTATCCAAAACAATTGCCGGTAGTTAAATTGCTTGTTAAGCAGCCAAATCCGCAGACCATCAAAAATACCGCGCTCTTCCATAGCGTTTAGGTAAGTCATCGATACCAGAATGAACAGAAGCAGTTCGATATAAGCCAGCAAATTGCTTTCGAACCGACATTCCGCACCCCCCTACCCAGAATTTGCATATAATTTAACATACCGATTTCCAAG
>NZ_FUKI01000128.1 GCF_900163755.1 Crenothrix polyspora
AGGTTAAGCCATTCGTGGTGAGCGTGTCGGATACCAACTTAAAACGGGACAAAATGTAGGTTGGGTTGAACGCTTTTCTCAACCCAACATTCCCAAGGCCTTGTAAAATGTTGGGTTGCCAAACAGCAGGCAGCCCAACCTACTTGAATGTTATTGTTTTTTTGTCCCACGTTAGGAACGTGCATGAAATAACTTGAACAACTTAAACGCCACCACCGTTCGTGCTGAGCCTGTCGAAGCATGAACTTGCTCAAGTTATTTCGTGCGCGTTCCTTAGCATTGATTGTATATAATATTTTTGAAGTCGCATTGACTACTATCGATAGTATTCATAATGAAAAGCCTGTTTCACAAGGCCTTTAAACCGACTGCACATCCCTAACCCCAGCAACACCAACAAAATCCCCCACAACAAAACCGGCACCAACCAAAACCACTGCTGATAAAAAGTCGCTGGCGGTGCTTTGAGATAAGCCACGCTATAAACCCCAGACCACGGCTGATGTATCGGCGAACGCTTCAATATCTCCCCCGATGCCAAAGCTACCGTAGAAATACCGGTATTAGTGGCTCGAAGCACCGGACGGCGAAACTCCACACCCCGCGCCAACGTCATGTACAAATGCTGGTAAGGCTCTTGCCAAGTGCCGTACCAAGAATCATTGGTGGTATTAACAAAAAATTGTGCGCCTAAATTAGCCAAATCCCTGGAAAACTGCGGAAACAAGCCCTCATAACAAATTTGTGCGCCTATTTTAAAGCCTTGTAAGGACATTAATTGCGTAGGCCCTGCACCACGGGCAAAATGGCCGGTATCCGGCAACCATTTACGAAACGCTGGAAACCATTGCTCGCCGGGTACGTATTCGCCAAACGCCAATAAAATCGTCTTGCTGTAATGCGGCGGGACAATACCGCCTTGTTTGTCGATAGCAAATAAGGAGTTAGTCAGCAATCGCGTGCTTTCATCCATGCTGTATGCACCGGTTATTAACGGCAACTGGCGCTCATGCACATAGCGCGTTAGCGCAATAGGGTACGGATCGTTAGTAAATTTTTCGCCCAATAACGCAGGAAAAGCAGTTTCTGGCCAGATGGCAAAATCAATAGCACGGGCTTTGTGGCTATCCAACGCCTGATCGGTGAGGATCATATAACGCCGTAGAATGCTTTCTTGCTTACCTTTACCCAGCTCAGCAGCCATTTTTTCGCTATTGTCAGTACTGGCTTGCGCCAATAAAGTAGTAAAACTGGCATCGGGTATCGGCAAGCGATTTTTTAGCCATACACCGCCTGCATTCAAAACCATAAAACTGCCTAACACTGCGACAACAATCAGTTTACCACGCCAATGTTTACGCTGTTGCCAAGCCACATAAAGCGGTAAATTGCTGAGCAATGTCAACGCGCTCAACCCACTAAAGCCTATGATTTCAGCCCATTGATAAACGGGAATATCCGCACCGTACCAGGAATAGCCAAAATTCCAGTCAAACAAGGTAAATGAATAGCGTTCGGACAAAATGGTTATCAGTGCCAGCAATACTAAAGACAACGATGCTGACCAGTTGAATTTTTGTCGCCCCCAAAACCACACAATGCCCGCAACAGGCACAAATAAGTGGCCAAGCAAGCTATAAACCACCATGCCGATGCCAGCAATAAACCAGTTTACATGGGCAAATTCGTGTAAGAGATAGGTGATCCAGTTAAAACCGATCAAAGTAAACACAAACGCGGTGATCATACCGCCGATAAGGACATCTTTTAGGCGAGTTTGCTGCATCCAAAACACCCATAAAGGCACAAAACAAAACAGCGATGCCCACGGTGGAAACGGAATATAGCTAGTGCCGATAAAAATACCGGATAAAATCGGCAGTAGCCAGTGTTTAGTCATGGTGTGATATCACGTTCATGCCGATAGGATAAAACAATTAGAAAATATACGACAACAATGGTTGTTCTTTGCCATATATCATTTTTGTTTTTCAGCGGCTTCGAGCATATCCGGCAAGCGTTCCAGCAATTGCGGTAAAGACATTTGCACAGTTTCCCAAACGGTATCCAAATTAATGTCGAAATAACCGTGCGCGATGCGATTACGCATACCCTTCATACTACGCCACGGCACGTCAGGATATTGATCGAGAAATTCGCTGTAGTCTTTAATTAGTTTAGTCGCGGCTTCGCCTAAAATAATCAAATTCATAATCACGGCTTGCTGGGTGCGGGTATCTGCCATAAAGTCTTCTTTAGGCATACCTTCCACATAGCAATAAGCCAACTTTGTGGCTTCCAGCATGTGATCAAGATAATCAGATAGGCGATTTTCAATCATATGGGACGTGCCTCAGCCAGCACTTGATCGCGGAATTTCGGCGATAAATCCCCAGGCGTTAACAAATCAACCGGAACGCCCAATAATTCTTCTAATTCAATTTGTAAACCACCTAAATCAAACAGTGTGGTATTTGGTAAAGCATCCACTAACAAATCCAAGTCGCTACCGTCTTGGTCTACACCATGAAGAACAGAGCCAAATACGCGCGGGTTAACTGTACGAAAACGTAACACGGCTTGCTGTAATGCTTCACGATGGCAAGCTAAGGCTATTGATGGCTTCATAGTGTTATGAATAGCTTAATTGGAAGAAAATAAAACACAAAATTATATCCGCTACGTATTAACCTGATACCGCTTTTGCACGAATCCATAACGCAGTTTGTTTGAATTTAAATTGCTGCAAAAAATGAAGACTCAAACTCAAGTCTAACCTATAGTAAAAATATTTTTAGAGTCATTTCTTGCTAGCAACCTAATGTATTCAAATGGGTTAAATGCTAATCCAAATCCTTTTCGTGGATTAAACTTAATACCAACTACTTGTGAAGTTCCGCGTACAAGGCGCGGTATTCATCACTCAGCTTATGCGTCGGCACGTAATGCACCAACGGCTGTGACACCGAATGCGACTCCCTCACTTTAACCGACGGTGAAATCATGGATGCCAGTACCGGTAAACCTTCGGCAATTAATTCATTCACCAGTTGCTGTGGCAAATTGGCCTGTCTTTGAAACTGGTTAACGATAATACCTTCAATCTCCAACTGCTGATTGTGATCCGCTTTCACTTCTTTTACCGTTTGTATCAAGCGGTACAAAGCTTCTCTGGAAAACGAATCGCAATCAAAAGGAATTAAACAGCGACTGGCGGCAATCAAGGCCGATTGGCTGTAAAAGTTGAGTACCGGCGGGGTGTCGATGTAAACCGCATCAAAACCGGATAGTTTTTCCAGCGCCTCTTTGAGTTTAAAAATTTTAAACTTGGCTTCCAGACGGCCTTGCAAAGGTTCTAGCTCTGGGTGCGACGGTACGACAAACAGATTGGGGTACGGCGATTCGTGTATGGTATCTTCCAGACCCGAATTGTTACTACCGCCAAACAGCGATAAACTCAAACAATCCTTAAAAAACGCCGCAATGGTTTTGCCGCTTTCTTCAACTTTTTTGCCTAGCAGATAATGGGTTGAATTACCTTGAATATCGAGATCGATCACCAAGGTTTTTTTGCCTTCCACCGCACTGATCGCGGCTAAATTACAGGTAATAGTTGACTTACCAACCCCGCCTTTTTGATTAAATATAACCCTGCGCATGTTACTCTCCGTAAAATCAAGCAGATAAACTGTGTATTATAAAGGCCTGGGGTGCAAAAATTAAACGCGAATAAAGCTTTTACCTTGGCATTGCGGGCACTGCGGAATAGTACTGGCTGATTTAAAAGCAATTTCCTTGCCGCAATCATCACATACCAGCGTACCTGGCGCACACACATCGCCGGTATGGTAGTTATCGGTTTTGGCCAGTTGCTCTAAATGTGCCAGTTCCAACTTGGTTTTATCGGCTAAGTTTAAGAACGCTTCTGTGGCAAAGTTTTCCAGCAATTCAATATCAAATTTTAGCCATTCGGACAGTGAATTATTGTCTTTTTTATCCGACAAACTGCGCGCGGCGCTGTTAAGATCGCGCTGCATAAAACCAGACACTTTATCGATTTCTTCACGGGTTAACGTCGATGCTTCATGCACTTTATCTTTAGCGACTTCCAAGCCATCAGCAAGACCGTGCAAGGTATTGTCCATTACTTCGTAAAGATGCTCCATAAGATGGGTATAGGCATCGACTAATTTATTTTTATCCATGATGACGCTCCTGAAAAATGCTGCTTTAGATTTAGGCCACTGTACGGTATTCTAACGCTTTTGACCGATAAAAGACGAGTAAGATGCAAGAAAATTACCAGCCGCAAACGATAGAACAAGACGTACAGAAAGCCTGGGAAGTCTCCGGCGTATTTAATGTCTCCGAATCCTCTTCTGCCGAAAAATATTACTGCCTGTCCATGTTCCCCTACCCTAGCGGTAAGCTGCACATGGGACATGTGCGTAACTATACCATAGGCGATGTCATCAGCCGCTACCAACGTATGTTGGGCAAGAATGTATTACAACCGATGGGCTGGGATGCCTTTGGTTTGCCCGCAGAAAATGCCGCCATGCAGCACGGCGTACACCCCGCCGAATGGACGTACAGCAATATCGACTACATGCGCGACCAGCTTAAACGCCTAGGCTTTGGCTATGACTGGAACCGGGAATTAGCCACCTGCGATCCGGAGTATTTTAAATGGGAGCAATGGTTTTTTCTGCGTTTGCTGGATAAAGGCCTGGCTTATAAAAAGACCGCACCGGTTAACTGGTGTCCTAAAGATATGACCGTACTGGCCAACGAACAGGTGATAGACGGCTGCTGCTGGCGCTGTGATAGCAAGGTAGAGCGCAAGGAAATCGCCCAGTGGTTTTTAAAAATCACCGATTATGCCGATGAGCTGTTGCAATCACTAGATACGTTAGACGGCTGGCCAGAGCAAGTGAAAACCATGCAAGCCAACTGGATTGGGCGCTCCGAAGGCGTGGAAATGGATTTTGCCGTGGCGGACATGGAACCGGTGCGCATTTATACCACTCGCCCTGATACCTTGATGGGGGTGACGTATCTGGCGGTAGCCGCCGAACATCCTTTGGCATTAACCGCTGCCGAAAGCAATGCCGACATTGCCACTTTTATAGCAAATTGCAAGCTGATGGAAACCTCGGAAGCGGCCATGGAAACCATGGAAAAACGCGGTATTGATTCCGGCATCAAAGCCATTCATCCCATTAGCGGCGAGCAAGTTCCGGTGTGGATAGCCAACTTTGTGTTAATGGGTTACGGCACGGGCGCGGTCATGTCAGTACCGGCACACGATCAGCGTGATTATGAGTTTGCAATCAAATACGGCATTGCGATTAAACAGGTTATTTTTGCCACTGACGGTATGGACGATGCTTGCTCAGAACACGCCTTTACCGCCAAAGGCATACTGAAAAATTCCGGTCAATTTGATGGCTTAACGTCTGCGCTAGCCTTTAACGCCATTGCCGAAACGCTGGAAAAAGCCAGTAAAGGCACGCGTAAAGTTAATTTCCGCTTACGCGATTGGGGCGTATCGCGCCAGCGTTACTGGGGCGCACCCATTCCGGTTATTTATTGTAACGGTTGCGGTACAGTGCCCGTCCCTGACAAAGATTTGCCGGTTATCCTGCCCAAAGATGTGGTGTTGGATGGCTCGCAATCGCCGTTAGTGGCACACCCTACCTTCTCAACATGTGAGTGTCCAACTTGCGGCAAACCCGCGCGGCGAGAAACCGATACTTTCGATACTTTCATGGAATCATCATGGTATTTTGCAAGATTCGCCTGTAACAAGGCAGATAGCATGTTGGATGCCAAAGCCAGCCACTGGTTACCAGTTGACCATTACATCGGCGGCATTGAACATGCGATTTTACATTTGTTATACGCGCGTTTTTATACCAAATTATTGCGCGATGAAGGCCTGATTACCTGTGATGAGCCGTTCAAAAAATTGCTGACCCAAGGCATGGTGCTAAAAGATGGCAGCAAGATGTCCAAGTCCAAGGGCAATACCGTTGATCCGCAAAGTTTAATCGAGCAATACGGCGCGGATACCGTGCGCTTGTTCATTATGTTTGCCGCGCCACCTGAGCAATCACTGGAATGGTCGGACAGCGGTGTGGAAGGTGCGTCACGCTTCTTAAAGCGGTTATGGCGACAGGTTTATTTACACGTCAGTACGGGGAGCTGTAGCGCTGCTTTGGACAAGGCTGCCTTGACCAATGAGCAGAGTGCTATGCGTCGGCAGTTACACCAAACTTTGCAAAAAGTCAGTCATGATATGGGGGTGCGGATCATTTTTAATACCGCGATTGCCGCCAATATGGAATTGTTGAATAGTTTGGCTAAGTTCACCGATGACTCTGAGACCGGCAAAGCCATTCGTCAAGAAGTGCTGGAAGCCATTGTACTGATGCTATCGCCGATGGTACCGCATATTTGTCACCAGTTATGGCTGGATTTAGGCCATCAAGACGCTTTACTGACCATGGCCTGGCCGGTGGTGGATGAATCTGCCTTAGTACAAGATTTGCTGGAATTAGTGGTGCAGGTTAACGGTAAATTACGCAGCAAAATCTCTGTGGCAACCACTGCAAGTAAAGAAGATATTCAGGCGATTGTCTTGGCTGATGAACAGGTTTTACGCTTTATTGATGGCCATTCGATTAAAAAAGTGATTATTGTGCCAGGTAAACTGGTTAATATTGTCGTTTAAACAGCGGGAGCGTGTCCTGATGAAAAAATGGCCAGTTTTGATGATGGTGTTACTACTCACAGCCTGTGGCTATCACTTACGAGGGTCTTTTGACTTACCTAAAGGCATCAAAAAAATATATCTACGCGGCGCATCAACACTATTGCGCGAACAATTCAGTAAAACTTTACAAGGATCATCAGGACAACTGGTTAATTCTCCAACAACAGCCGAGGTCATTGTCGGTATTTTTGACAGCGACATCAAACAAAGAGGCGTGTCATTAAGCGCCGGTGGACGGTCTAACGAATTTGAATTAACCTACCGCTTGGAGTACGAATTACGCGATGCCACCAATAAGGTGTTGTTGGCACGCGAACCTATGGAAATTCGCCGCGAATATTTTAACGATCAACAGGATATTATCGCTAAAGACAACGAAGAAAGCGTAATTCGCACTGAGATGTACCAACAAGCAGTACGAGGAATTTTTAACCGTCTGCGTGCTGTATTGGCAACTAAACCTAAGTAATGCGCCTTAAACCCGAACAACTGACTGTAGCACTGCAAAAATCCTTAGCAACGGTTTATTTCATCAGTGGCGACGAACCCTTACAGGTGATCGAAGCCACCGATGCAATTAAGCACAGTGCAAAAAAAAATGGTTTTATTAATCGCGAAATACTCAACGCCGAAACGGGTTTTGATTGGAAACAATTAGCCCAAACCGCCGCCGAACAGTCCATTTTTGCCGATAAAAAACTCATTGATTTACGATTATCGGGCAGCGGCCCTGGCATTGAAGGTGCAAAAGCCTTAATCAGTTACTGCGAACATCTACCCGACGATACAGTGTTAATGATTAGTGCTGGCAAATTAGCCAGCGCCTCGCTCAAAACACGCTGGTTTCAGGCGCTGGATAAAATCGGCGTCATTGTGCAAGTTTGGCCACTGGAGGGACAGGCTTTATTATTGTGGCTACAACAGCGCTTACAGCGCCGTGGCCTGCAAGTAAATCGAGACAGCGTCAAACTGATTGCATCACGCATAGAAGGCAATCTATTGGCCGCTGTGCAAGAGATAGAAAAGCTTTACGTATTACACGGCGCAGACACGCTCAGCCACCAGCAGGTTAGCGATGCGGTGGCAGATAGCTCACGTTATGATGTATTCTCCTTGGTTTCTGCCGTGTTAGAGGCGGATATCAGCCGATTTCTTAAAATACTGGCCAGTTTAAAAGCGGAAGGTATTGCGGCTCCTATTGTGTTATGGGCATTAGCGCGAGAAGCCAGAGCCCTCAGCAAAATCAAATGGCAGCTTTCGCAAGGGCAAAGCCGCGATCTTGTGTTTAGAAATAACCAAATATGGGATAACCGTCAAGTGATTGTATCTACTGCGCTAAATCGCCTTAGCTACGTTGATCTGAATGCTATTCTTGTACTTGGTGCCAGTGCAGACCGAAAAATCAAGGGGCAACAGACCGGTGATGCATGGGAAGCGCTACACGCCATGTGTGTATTATTTTCTGCAATAAAACCTGTATAACCGGCATTTTAACGCTGAAAATGTGCGCCACACAACCCAAAATTCCTCGCTTTAAAAACTAAAACCAAACCTAAAATAGTGCTTATCAGGTTAAGCTCCGCCACCAGAATCGCACTTTATAATTGTCAGCTACAATTACACTAGAAAAAAGCATTAGCACTGGCTTAATACTTTGTAGTATATTGATTTTGCTAAACAAAAAAAATATTTAGCCCAGGAAAACAAATATTTAATTCTTTTTTGTTTACAAATTTTAACGTAATCAACGATTATAAACATAAAGAGTAAGCTAACAAGCTGAAAAACAACACATTATTTATTGGCACAATAAATGCTTAACCCTTGTGTTCGCCAAAATAAAAATAAACAATGGCCGTTATACGCCATCACATGCAAAGAAAAATATTTTAAAACAGCTTTTCTAGTACAAATCAAACACTCATATTTACAACTAACACTGAACTGAGGTAATTCCCATGGCAATTATTAACGTAATCACTGGAACTAACGACAACGACACTTTGGGTAAAACCACAGTAGGCGCGGATAAAATGACCGGTAAAAAAGGCAATGACACTTACTACGTCAATAACGTAGGTGATACCGTCATTGAAAGCACCAACCAAGGTATTGATACTGTCATAAGCTCAATTGACCACACACTGAGCAGTGGCGTAGAAAATCTTACCTTAATCGGTGCCGCAGTAAAAGGCACAGGTAACTCGCTAAATAATGTATTAACCGGAAATAGCGCCAATAATACGCTTAATGGTGGTGTTGGTACGGACACTATTATCGGCGGCGACGGTGATGATTTACTGAATGGTGGCGCTGGCGCTGACAAACTCAGTGGCGGTAAAGGCAATGATATTTATGTTATTAACACGGCAACTGACACGATTACAGAACTTGCCAATCAAGGCATTGATAGAGTGATCAGTGCTATCGATTATACTTTGGGCATCAACCTGGAAAACCTTGCCTTATTACCGGGCGCACTCAATGGCACAGGTAACGCACTAAACAATATCATCATTGGTAACAGTGGCAATAACACCTTAACGGGTCTAGATGGCAATGACAGCCTCCAAGGTGGCGCAGGTATTGACACACTAACCGGCGGTAACGGCAATGACTTTCTGTTCAGTGGCGCAGGTGGCGACACACTCGTTGGTGGCAAAGGTAATGATGTGTATGTCATTGACGTGACAACAGATATCATCACAGAACTGAGCGGTGAAGGTGCCGACAGAGTTATTAGCACTATCGATTATACGCTGGGCACTGAATTAGAAAATCTTTCTCTGCGGGGCGGCGCACTCAGTGGTACGGGTAATACGCAAGCTAATCAATTATTTGGCAATGCCGCCAACAATATCCTAAGTGGCTTAGCCGGTAATGATAAACTCATCGGCGCGGCTGGCGATGATACGCTGAACGGCGGCACAGGCAATGATATGCTGAATGGTGGTGCGGGCGATGATACCCTAAATGGCGGTGGTCAAAATGACACACTGATCGGCGGTGAAGGCTCAGATACGCTAATAGGTGGCTCAGGTAAAGATACTTACATTCTCACCGAAACTACCCATGTGAGTGATACCGTGGTAGTCGGATCCAATACAATCTTAACAATATTAGATAATTATCTCGGTAATACCGATGTGGTTAAAGGCTTTGTCGTGGGCGAAGACAAGCTTGATGTTTTGTTTAATACAGTTGTCGCGGATACTGGTAACACGCCAATCACAGGAAATAACAACCCTGCCGATAATGTTGATATTGGTGTTTTTGCTAAGCATACTATCAAAAACGGCATTTATACCTTGTACAACGCTGCTGGCGTAGAAGAAACGATTAGCACCGCCAACGAAAAAGCAGCCTATGGCTATCTCTTAGAAAACACCCCATTAACCAACTCTGTAGCAGGTTTCCATGTGACCAGAGCAACCGGTGATATTGACACCATCGTAGTACAACACGATCACAGCGTAGCAACCGCGACCACGGCGAGTGTTGAAAACCATATTGTCATTGATTTAGTCGGTGTTACCGCCACCAGCTTGGACGCTACTTGGATTATTTAAGCCATTTAATTTAAAAAATCACAGCAAAACGCAAAGAGGGCAAGCTTTCAGCATGCCCTCTTCTTAATCTCTGTTTAACTGTTTATTAAAAAATACCCAACAACCACAAACAAAATAGCCCCCCTTCTGTTATTCATTCAAGACTGCACTTTTTGCTATAAATAAACAATAGCTGACACTTAGGTAGATACCCGTCATCGACACAGGTATAATAGCCGTTTTATAGCTCATAAAGTCATTACCCGTTTTAGCTATATTACTTATCACCGTTGTTGATACTGTGCCTAATACGTATGCAAAAAACCACGCCTAACCTACCTGTTAATAACAAAACAGACCTTCCCGCGTTAGAATTATCTGCTGCGTCTAAAGTACAAAGTGGCAACTACAAAGATGCCATTGAGTTATACAAAACCCTATTAAAGACCACCGAAAAATCAGAGTGGCGGCAGGCCTTAGCGCAGTGTTATTTACAGCGAGCATTAACCTTTGCAGCCAAAGGCATGATCAAAGAAGCCATTGTTCTGTGGGAAAGTTACGCGCAACACAACCGCCTTAAGCAAGAATACTTTGATCACTATATTAGCTGGCTGTTACAAATCAACGATACAGCCAAAGTTAAAAAATACTTACCGCAGTTAACAGCCACGCAACTAGATGAGCAATACGTGCAGCTGGCCAGTATTTTAGGCTTACTCATGCTTACCCATAGGCCTGAGCTGCACGGCGCATTACCGCAAGATTCATTGTTAATAAAACATGCAACACTAGTGCAAGCTAGCTTGACAGCCTATCGCAACAATCAACCTGAAGCCGCTGAAGCTTACTTACAACAACTGCCGTTTCGTTCTGCCTTTAAAGACTTTAGAACGCTCATGAAAGCGACCTTGGCGCTGCCTGAATCCCCCGAAAATGCCCAACTACAATTAGCAAAAATCCCCGCCGAATCGCCTTATCACAGTATGGCCAGCAGCTTATTGGCATGCACACATAATGGCATGGCACTGATCAATAATTTAACCGAACTGACACATAAACAAGCCCAGTTAGTGGTTAGAGCCAAAAAATTTACTAAAAACCAAACGGAATTGCTGGATGTTGTTATCAAGCAAAAACAGCACTTGTCCGACAAATTAAAATTTAATTTAGCCATTCAACACCAATCGTTGTTTGGGGTCGTCATGGCCAAACGTTATTGTTATTCAGCCTTAGGCAATTATTCCGCTGGGCAGCGCGACTTTAACAAACATTTTGGCGCGCTGGACGAATTTGAGGAATGCCGTTTAAAAGCCCTCGGCCACGAAAACAATAAAAATTCATATGATGCACTGTATTACTGGAAACGCTGTATCAGTCTGTTAAAAGACATCGACCAAACACCGTTAAATGACTTAAAAATAGCCAGTGTGATGCGACACCTTGGCAGTAAAAAATATTCGCCAACACAAGACATTGATTGGTTAGAACAAAGTTTAAATCATGACACCGATCGTGACACCTATTTAAACGTATTAAACCACTACGCCACGCAACCGCAAAAAGCGACCGTTTATCAACAATGGCTGCATAAAGGCCTGGTACATTTTCCACACGATGTTGATTTTTTACTGATCGCGATGAGCGAGGCAACGCAGCGCCTAGCCTTTGCAGATGTCATCGCTTATGCACACCGCGCATTAAAAATTGATCCGGTCAATATTATTGCCAAACAAGCGTTATTCGATAGCCATCTTGCCCTGTTACGAGTAATTATTAAAACCAAGAAAGCTAATAAGCTGCCTGCGGCTCTGTCAGACATTAGCGCTTTGGTATTGAGTAAACGCGACCAGCTCATCGTTAATATAATGCAAGGTTTTTGCCTGTTTATCAGCGATAAAGAGCGTGGTGTGCGCGCCATTGCCGACGCAGTACAAGCCGCTTATGATGGCTTGCTATGTGCGTATTTTTACATCATGATCGAAGCATCCGCGATGGGCTTGCAACTTGCACCGGTGTTAAAAAAATTGCCGCCCTTAGCGAAAGATTACAGCTTATCGCCACAAGAACTAAGCCAATTTACTGCACTGGTTTTACAATACCACAGCAAGGAAGACAGCCGTGTATTTGTCAGCAAAGTACTCGATAAAATCAAAACACCGCTGAAAAACGCGCTCATCAACCAACCGTATGACGAAGCGCTATTGCTGGCATTGTGCCAGTGCTTAGAGCATGTTGGCCACTTTGAACTGATGCGCGTCTGCACCAAAGTAGCACAGCCGTTATGGGACAAACCTGTCTGGATGTATTACCGGGTTTATGCAGAAGCCAACGGCGACGCTGCACAATGTTCTGAGATTAATGCCGACAGACTGGACGATAGCCTCAACGAGGCTTACGAGCAAAATGATCGAAAAGCCATTGTCTTGATTGAAAAATTCCTCGATGCCTATTATGCTGATGGCTTCGACCCCAAAAATCTGGGTGTGCTGTCCTCATTACTGGGCATAGGAGGTAACAGTAAAGCTGAGCCTATGGCATTATTTAATGACTTACCAATCGAAATATTTGAGCAATTGGATAAAAAAGCGGATGCGATGATCAAAAAAATGGGCATGGATCGCTTCCTGGCCAGCATCATCAAACAATATTTTCCCAGTGATGCGCTCAGCGCCATGACGATGCTACTAAAAGACTTTGAAGGCTTGCAAGCTTTCGCATTACTAAAAGCCGCTGAAGAATTAAACATTCCGCTTACAGTAACGGCTGCCGACATTATTAACTGCATTAAAGGCAGTAGCAGCAGTGCGCTTCCGTCATTTTTAAGGTAGAGCAATGCCATGAAAACACCCTATGAAACCCTTAACGTTACTGAGCATGCAAGCGATATTGAGATAAAACACGCGTATTTGCAAAAAGTAAAACAATACCCACCGGATCATAATCCTGCACTATTTCAGCAAATACACGATGCCTATCAAGCCATTAAAGATCAAAAAAATCGAATAAACCATGCGTTGTTTGATTACCCAGAGGCCGACTTTAACGCCTTGCTTAATCAGGCTTTGGTCAGCCCAGCACCACTGAATCTCAGTGCCGACTGTTTTGATAAATTATTACAGGCCAGCGTTAATGAGAAAATTTTTCAACTCAATACGCCACAAAACCCTGCTAAACCATGAGTGATGCCCATAAAAATCGTTTACTCGAAGAGTTTCAAAGCTATTTGCAAAATGTTGACTTTAGCCAACTGGCTGAGGAACAGCCGCCCGATCTCAATAGTTTACTCAACGAACTCGCCAGTTTAAAAAGTGAAGTTAAAGCGCAGTCCCGACATTTTAAAAGCACTCTGGATGCGCTAGCTGAGGCAGTCACTGTTTTACAAGCAGACAATACCCGTTTAACAGCCGAGCTGTGTTTGCACGACACTTATCTGCAACAACAGCGCAACACCTTATTACGCACACTGCTCACAGATATTGTTGATGTGTATGACCGACTCGGCGTGGGTTTGGCGATATTGCAGAATCATAAGCCTGTTTCGTCTTTTTTTGGTAAAAAACCCGATGATCGCTTTTTGAACAGCGTTAAAGACGGACAAGCCATCACCTTAAAACGTCTTGAAAACCTGTTACAGCGCCACCATGTTTTACCTATAGAATGCGTGGGTAAAGCCATTGACCCGCATACCATGAATGCCGTCGAAATTGGAAACAATCCAAAGCTTGCTAACGGCGTCGTCATCGAGGAGCTACGCAAAGGATTTTTATTTGAAAACGATGTCCTACGCCTTGCAGAAGTTAAAGTTAACAAATTATAACCTTGAAAAAATACACCATGAATGAAATCATAATCGGAATTGACTTAGGTACTACCAACTCAGAAGTTGCCATCGTTGAAAACGGCCAGGTCACCGTCATCACTGACAACGGTAAAAAAATACTGCCTTCCGTTGTAGGACTGGACGACAACGGCGGCATTCTGGTCGGCGAATCGGCACGAAACCAATATTTGGTTTACCCTGAACGCACCATTAAATCTATTAAACGTTTAATGGGACAAGATACCCAAGTCGTACTGGGCGAGCAATCTTACGCGCCACAAGAAATTTCTGCGATTATTCTAAAGCGCCTTAAAGAAATTGCCGAACACCATCTTGGCCATTCGGTCAGTAAAGCCGTCATTACCGTACCGGCGTATTTTTCCGATGCACAGCGCCAAGCCACCCATGAAGCCGGGCAAATTGCTGGCCTAGAAGTGATACGTATTATTAATGAACCCACAGCGGCAGCGTTGGTATACGGCAGTAAGCAAACCGAACAGAAACGTATGCTGGTATACGATTTAGGTGGTGGTACTTTTGACGTATCCGTAGTAAATGTGGAAGCCGGTGTGGTAGAAGTCTTATCTAGCCACGGCGACAACCATTTAGGCGGCGATGATTTCGACGAGCAGATTATTAATCACATTGTCGACCATTTACAAGAGACCCAACAAATTGATGTGCGCACGCACAGCAAAGCCATGGCGCGTATTACCCGTGCCGCTGAAAATGCCAAATTTACCCTGTCCGACCAACCTTACGCAACGATAGAAGAAGAATATTTGCTAGAGCATGATGGTGTCGCGGTGCATCTGTCAATGGAACTGTCCAGAAGTGTTTACGAAGACATGATTGCCAACTACATTGATGTCACCCTCGATGCCCTACATATTGCTTTAAAAGGTGCAAAACTCACTGCCAGCGATATTGACGAAATTGTATTAGTCGGTGGTTCAACGCGCACACCGTGTATTCGTGAACGTTTGTTCGACATCTTCGGTTTTGAGGCACACAGCGCAGTTGACCCAGACTTATGCGTGGCAATGGGTGCAGCCATTCAAGCAGCGATGATTAACGGTCAGCAAGTTGATGCGGTGTTAGTGGATGTAACGCCTTACACTTACGGTACGTGTGCATTAGGATTTTTATATGGCGAACCGTATGAGCATCAATATTGCCCGATTATCCATAAAAACACGCCGCTGCCTAATCGTAAAACCGAAGCCTATATGACCGCGACCGATAGCCAAGATGCGGTTGAAGTAACGATTTATCAAGGTGAAGACCCAGATGCTTTAAACAATACCAAAATTGGTGAGTTTCTGGTCGACGGCTTACGTGATGTACCCGCAGGTAACGTGATTACCTTAACCTTGGATTTGGATATTAACGGTATTTTACATGTCTCCGCAATAGAAAAAGCCACTGGCCTGCAAAAATCCATCACTATTAAAAATGCGATGGCACGTTTTGAACAAGGTGCGTTAGACACCGCACAAAAACGGGTCGGGCAGTTATTTGGCCAAGCCGCGCCGCAAAGCAATACCACATCCGATAGCCCTGAAGTTAACGCCGCACGTCAACTGATCACCAAAGCGCAAGACCTGTTTGATAAAGTCTCCGCTGAAGACCAAGAAGATATGGTAGATTTAATCGAAGCCATTCACGACGCTATTGAAGAACAGGCTAATGATGACTTGCAAACAGCGGTCGTCAAGTTAACTGATATTATCTATTACCTAGAATCGTAATGGAGCGCTGTTCCTGCTGCAATGCCCGCTTAGGCGGGGCATTGATTTGTCCGCGCTGCCAAACCAATTTGGCAGCGGTCATCAGCAGCGAACAGCAAGCTAACGCCTTGCTAGCACACGCCATGCAACTTTGGTTTATACAAGAACGAAAGCTTGCAGTGCAGACGTTAACACAAGCGCTAGGCTATAAAAAAACCCCTGCTATATTAATATTCCGTGACTTTATCATTCGCCAATACGGCTCAAAAATAGTGGCGCTATTGGCGCACGGCAAACACCAGCACGCACAGTACACACTTACGCTGTTAATTAAACTACACCCAACCCATCCACTGTTATTGCAATTACGCGGCTTTACCAATCATCTCATTGCTAAATCTAGTTAGGCCATCAGGTCGAAAATTCGACAATATCAAGGAAGAAATATGCAATTCGATATTGATATGAAATCAGAACATAAAGAGTTATTTATTTCCGCGCGAAAATTGCTGATCGAATATTACAAGCTGAAGGAAAACAAAAAAGATCGGATAACCGCTTATTCCGATGCTAAGAGTGGAATATGCCACATGAGAACCATGAGGCATGGAATCGATATTGGATTTCTTAAAGGCGTAAGTATGGGGGACAAGTATGGATTGCTGACAGGGACAGGAAAAGTTATGCGGGTGTTGTCACTGAATACTTTAGATGTTGATTGCGTTAAATATTATATCGATCAGGCCATCAAGATAAATGCTGAAAAGCCATGAACCTACAGCAAGTGGTAACACGATTGCAAGCTTTGGCAGACCCAGAGAAAATAGTAATTAAGGAACGAAAGTTTGGTATCAAAGCCCAGAATTCTCTCGGTATTTATCACAAAGACTTAAAAGATTTAGCTAAAGAAATTGGGCGTGATAATAGTCTCGCCCACGCCTTATTTGAGACGGGCATTTATGAAGCAAGAATACTGTGTAGCAAAATTCACGATCCAATGTGCATTACAAAAGAACAGATGGATCAATGGGTGATGACATTTGAGAACTGGGAAATCTGTGATCCGACATTCCGCACCCCCCTACCCAGAATTTGCATATAATTTAACATACCGATTTCCAAG
>NZ_FUKI01000125.1 GCF_900163755.1 Crenothrix polyspora
GCGTATTTTCAAAGTCATTTATATCAGCTTATATTTAACAAAAAACAAACGAGAGATGAATTTTTCTTGTTTTAATTCGAAAGTCTAAAATCCAAAAAAATACTAAAATTAATTAAATATCAATATGTTATTTAAATGCTGAATTTTTATTTAGGGGTGCGGAATGTCAGCAATACGACCGTCCAGCTCTTCATAGCCCGTGATGGTGATGAACAGTCCGTCAAACTGGTTTTCCAACCCCACCTTTTTCTCAGGGGTTGGCTCGTGTTGGTATTTGAGCAACCCAGTGTAATAGGTCCAATATCGACTTCGAAAATCGGCCAAGGCTACCTGGTGTGATGGCACAAACGGCTTCAGTTTTTTATAGTGCCGCCCGTCATGAATCCAACACAGCGCAAGATAAAGGGTGAGCAGTTTGAATTGCGGGGCATCATCGGAAAGCAGTGTCGTGATAATCGGAAAGTCAGTTTGCTGTTGGTAGTAAGCGATGGCACAAGCTTCGGTAAGATGGGTGACTTGCCTGACACCCAAACCATTAAGGCAGGCCAGCTGTACTGCGAATTCGGCTTCATTCATGACGGTATCCGCTGGTAACTGTGCATCTATTGCAACACGGGATTTATCAGTCAGTTTAAAGGTGTCCAACAGTGTTTGTGCCTGCTGGTTATACAGGTATTGTACAGGGGTAAAATTGGTCAGTACGCTCAATACGGTCAGGCGGTCTTTCTTCGGGGTGGTGAAATAGGCCGTGAACAAAGGGCTACAGACAACTTGGCAATACTGGTTGACCCCATTAACCCGTGCTGAGGTGTCATCAATCTGGACATAGTCACTATGGGTAATGCCACTGCGGTACAGGTCACTTTTTTCTTGGTGAAACAGTGCATAACCGCCTGTCCATTGCTGTGCAATCTACGTTGCTGACACATTGATGCCGAAGTTGTGGAAAAAGCCTTGTATCCGTTGTTGGGACATATTGCACTCGGTTTTCAATACCGGTATTAAGGTACGGATGCCGACTCCATATTCGCCTTTGCCACGGGCTTCATCGGGTAATGCACCGTAATAGTATTTCTTCTGTGAAGGCGAATAATACGCAGCCCGGCGGTATTTGACGTTGTCTGTCTTGATGGTGATGTTTTGGACGATAACGTCCTGATAGTATTTGAACACCAAGTCGTCAGGCAAGCCAGTTTTGTCCAGGGGGCAGATTTGCTCGCGGTCTATTTTTATCTTGGGTAGTTTTGCTTCGCGTTGGCGTTTCTTTTTGCCATCGGCATTCTCAGCGACTTCGCCGTTTGCATCGGCTTCGGCTTGTTTACGGTCAGCTTCCGATGAAACATCTCCATCTTTCCTTTTGTTGACCTTAATGTCAGGCTTTCCTTGCTCGCCTTTCAGCCGGTTAATTTCATCGCGTAGCTTCTGAAGTTCAACTTTCTGTTCTGCGTTTTCTGCAATTAACCTTTCTACAAGGTTTAACAGTTTTTTGACAATATCCAACTCTACGCCACTTTTTAGTTGGGCGGTTAGTTGGTCGATGGCGGTTACTTCAGCCTGTAAGTAGTCTGTTTTCAAAGTACATTAAGAGTCGGTGCTTTATGGCTTTTAGTCAAGTTATTTTGACGAATTGTATCGCCACCTTGGTATTTAAAGTAGATAC
>NZ_FUKI01000123.1 GCF_900163755.1 Crenothrix polyspora
TCGACAGATACAACAAATGAATTAACATGAGTTGATCTTGTGTCGAATGTAATATAACATCACTGACATTCATCACAAGTACCCACACACATTATTTTGATCTAGGTTTTTAAAGAGCTTAACAAGACATCTAATCCGCCTTATTGTTTTGCAGTGAAGATGTTATGTCGTCGCTGCAAAGAAGGTCTATTATAACCAGCCCACAGATTAAGTCAACACTATTTTAAATTTATTTAACACCTTCATTTAAATGATCCAAATAACGACTTACACCATCCTTCACATCTGAGAACTTTTTCTCATAACCAACGTGCCTTAGCCTAGATATATCAGCCTGCGTATAGCTTTGATAGCTGCCTTTAAGATGCTCTGGAAAAGGAATGTATTGAATGCTACCATGTCCGTGCCAATCAATCACAGCTTGCGCAACAACGTTGAACGTTTCAGCCTTACCAGTACCTACATTGTAAATACCACATTGTTCAGGATGCTCTAAAAACCACAAATTAACATCAACCACGTCATCCACATAGACAAAATCACGTTGCTGCTCACCATCGCCGAAGCCATCACAACCCTCAAACAACCTAACTTGCCCACTGTTTATAATTTGTTGATTGAAATGAAAGATAGTACTGCTCATAGCGCCTTTATGCTGCTCTCTAGCGCCATAAACATTGAAATAGCGAAGACCTACAACGGGACTTTTAATCTCACCACCCACTCGGCGAACATATTGATCGAACTGAAATTTTGAATACGCATACATATTTATAGGTTGCTCACAGCCCCGATCGACTTGAAAACCAGATTGGCCTGCCCCATAAACCGATGCCGACGAAGCATACAAAAATGCACTGTTATTTGCCACGCACGCATGTAATAATCGCTTGGAATAGTCATAATTATTTATCATGACATAATGACCGTTCCATTCTGTCGTTGCCGAACACGCGCCTTGATGCAACACGGCACGAACATCCTTAAAAAAACCTGGCGCTTCAATTTTAGCGATAAACTCGGCTTTATCCATGTAATCGGCAATGTCAAGATCAGCCAAATTATGCATTTTTTGGCCATTGGTCAAATTATCCACCACCAATATATTGGTTTCGCCACGTTGATTTAAGCCACGAATCAGATTACTGCCAATAAAACCAGCCCCGCCTGTCACAATAATCATACTCGCTCCTTTGCGCGATTAATCATCGCTGTGGTTGATTGCCCATCGACAAACGACAAAATACGCACTTCTCCACCTGCTTTTATCACACAATCGCCTCCCGCTACTTGTTCTGGCGTATAATCGCCGCCTTTTACCAAAATATTCGGCAGCATTCGACAATACAGTCGTTCTGGAGTTTCTTCCTCAAAAGCGACCACCCAATCCACACATGCTAGCGCCGCCAAAACCGCCATACGTTCGGGTAATTTATTGATAGGTCGCGACTCACCTTTAAGCCGCTTCACCGACGCATCCGCATTGACCGCTACAATCAAGCGATCGCCCAGCGCTTTAGCTTGCTCTAAATAAGTGACATGACCTGCATGTAATAAATCAAAACAGCCATTGGTCATCACGATACGCTCGCCATTAGCTTTAGAGCTGACAAGCAAGCTGAGCAATTCATCCTCAGAAACTACACCATACAGAAAATCACGATCACCGTGCATAGCGCGGGTTAATTCATGAATAGACACAGTAGACGTACCCAACTTACCTACAACGATACCGCCGGCCAAATTTGCCAAATACATAGCATCGTATAAAGACATGCCCAATGCGATGCTCAATGCCATCACCGCTATGACTGTATCGCCGGCACCGGTAACATCAAACACATCTTTGGCTTGTGCGGGTAATGAATGCGTATCATACGCTTGAATCAAGGTCATGCCCGCTTCACCGCGTGTTAGTAATAATGATTCAATATGATGACGCTGAAGCAGACTCCGGCCTTTTTCGATCAATTCGGCCGCATCTTTACAGCACCCAACAACTGCCTCCAGTTCAACCACATTCGGTGTCAGGATGCTAGCGTTTAAATATCGTGTGTAATCATGTCCTTTAGGATCGACCAGCACCTTAAGTCCTGCCTGTTTTGCTGCGTTTATATACCGCGCCACATCTACCAACGTGCCTTTACCGTAATCTGAAAATACGATAGCTGTATTACTGGTCAAATGCGTTTGTAATGTGGTAAACAACAGCTCTTGATCAAATAGCAACGGTATTGTTTCAAAATCAACGCGAATAAGCTGCTGATGTTGCGCCATAATCCGCAATTTACAAATACTGCCGGTATTTTTAGCAACCACAAAGTCACACACCACACCTGCCGCTTCTAGCAATTTCTTAATGCTATCGCCCTCAGGATCATCACCAATGACCGCTAACAAAGTGACTTTACCGCCTAATTTAGCAATATTAAGTGCAACATTACCCGCGCCGCCCACACGGTCTTCTATGTTATTAACCTGAACCACAGGTACCGGTGCTTCTGGGGAAATGCGTGCGGCCTTGCCAGACCAATAACGATCCAACATCACATCGCCCACCACTATTATATGGGCAGCGCTAAACTCAGGCGTGGTTGCTAACATTAAACACCTCCTCTACCGCACCGCACCACCAATGGGCTATCACAATATGCGCTTCCTGAATTCTTGCCGTTACCGCTGAAGGCACAACAATTGACACAGTCGCTTGTTTTTTCAACTCACCACCTTCACACCCCGTTAAGGCGATGACAGACAAACCCTGTAATCGCGCAGTCTGCACGGCTTTCACTATATTCTTGCTGTTCCCAGACGTGGAAATAGCAATCAAGCAATCTTTCTCATTGCCGAGCGCTTCAATCTGCCGAGCAAATACGGTATCAAAATCATAATCATTGGCATGCGCTGTTAAAATAGAACTGTCTGTCGTTAAAGCGATAGCCGCCAAAGCGCGGCGTTTTTTTTCATAGCGCACCACAAACTCAGCAGCAATATGCTGGCAATCTGCCGCGCTACCGCCATTACCGCATAATAATATTTTTCCGCCTTGATTTAAGGTGCTAATTAACAATTGCACCGCCGCATTAATGTCATCAAGACAGCTTGTTAGCTGCGCCATCACAGCATTATGCTCTGTTAATACCGCTTCAAAAGTCTTCAATTTTTTCATCCCTAATCTGTATCGACTCGTTTACATCAGCCAATTTTTGCGATTTATCTTTAAATTGCAATGTGTGTAATCTGGCATACGTACCGTTTTTAGCCAGCAATACCTCATGAGAACCTTGCTCAACAATACGCCCTTGCTCCATCACTAAAATAACATCCGCATTTTCAATAGTCGATAAGCGATGGGCAATAACCAAGGTTGTCCGATTACTCATCACATTTTGCAAGGCAGCCTGTATGTAACGCTCAGATTCGGTATCAAGTGCCGAAGTGGCCTCATCTAAGACCAGTATCGGCGCATTTTTTAATAGTGCTCTGGCCAATGCCAAGCGCTGTCGTTGGCCACCGGATAATTTAACACCATTCTCACCAATTTCAGTATCCAGACCTTGATCCAATTTACTGATAAATTCCATAGCATAGGCATCGGTAGCGGCCTGAGTGATTTTATCTCGACTGGCGGTACTTAGCACCCCATAAGCAATATTATTGGCAATCGTGTCATTAAACAAGGTAACCTGCTGACTGACTAAAGCTATTTGTTGGCGCAAGTTAGCTAATTTATAGGCATCAATCTTAATATCATCCAGTAAAATTTCGCCTATTTCATAGTTATAAAACCGTGATACCAAACCCGCCAAGGTGCTTTTACCACCACCGGATGCACCGACCAAAGCCACTGTTTGCCCCGCTGCCACTTTAAAACTAATATCTTGCAGAGCATAGTCTTGCGAGCCTGGATAACGAAAAGACAAATTTTTAAATTCCAATGTCCCCAAACATCGCTCGGTGCAATACACACCATCATCTAATTCTTCTTCTTCATCCAAAATATCAAATAACGATTCCGCTGCTGCAATACCCTTTTGAATATCGCCATTAGCATCACTTAATTGCCGAATGGGTTTAGGCAACAAAAACGCCGCCGTAAGATAACCCACAAATTCACCAACACTGGCTTGTTTCATAAAAAACAACGCCATATACATTAATATGGATAAGGTTATCCCAATAATAAATTGCATAACCGGGTTATGTATCGCCATTGTGGTGGCCAGCTTTAATGATTGCCGACGGTTATATAAACTGCTCGCTAAAAAACGCTGCTGCTCATAATCTTCGCCACCGTAGCTACGCACTACCCTAAAACCACTGACCAGCTCTGAGGTAATATGGGTAATATCCCCCATAGAATCTTGTATACGCTTACTGAGCATACGTAACCGCTTGCTCACATAAACTACAAGAACTACAATAATCGGCGCTACGCCAATAAAAACTAAAGACAGTACCCAGTTACTGTAAAATAAATAGATTAATAAACCTATTGCAGTAAAACCTTCCCGTATAAATGTTCTCACTGCATCAGTAGTGGCTTTGGTTACTTCGCCAACATTATTAGTAATTCTAGATATTAAATAACCACTGTTATTAGAATCGAAATAGGCAACGGGCAAACGCGTATACTTGTCAAATATCTCGCATCTTAACGTATGTACCACATTTGAAGATACTTTCGCCAAAAAATAATTGCCTAAATACGCACCAATTCCATGTACCATAATCAAACAACTGAATAATACCGGTAAATAATACATACCTGCGCGAGATTCTGTTTGTAAGGTATCGACAATATGCTTGAGCATGGCTGCAAATAAGGTTTGCGTGCCCGAATAGAGTAAAAAACCTAAGATTGAAATCATAAAGAGTCCAATATGCGGCTTTACATAAACAAGTAAGCGCTTATATATTTCAATGCTTACTTTGGCTGGTTTTGACATAAGGTATAAAGTAGATTAAGCGTGATGAGCTATTTCATCTTGCTGTTAATGACCAAGGTACTGAGAAATACCTTTTTTTGCAACGATGAAATCGTGTTGATTAAGACGCTCCAATAAGCGTTGATAATTTGAATCATGCTGGCTTCTGTCATTTTGCGGATGCCATAGATGTAACACGGGTACAGCAAATCGCCCTTCTTTACGAGTAACGCCTGCATGTATCAAGCGAATAACCAAATCAGAGTCCTCATAGCCCCAACCTTCAAATAATTCGTCAAAACCATTCACGCGCAAAAAATCATTGCGCCAGATGGCTAAATTACAAGTCATGGCTTTCTGCCATTTTTTAGGCTCTATTAACCGAAGCGCACCCAGTGGCAACTTAACCAATGGTAATAAACGATTAATTTTATTTTTGAGGCGTAAGCCCAAAAAATACTGCCAATCTTTATGAGACAACGACAACTTATTTTGAAGCACCTGCTGAGTAAAATCTTGACTTATTAATACTCGGTTACCAGGAACAAAATGTCCAGAAACCGCAAGTTGACGATGTCTACTTACAAAATCAGGGCGTACAATACAATCACCATCCAGAAAAACTAAATACTCCCCTGAACTTTGTGCAACCGCTTTATTTCTAATAGCACTGGCGCGAAAACCCTTGTCGTCATGATAAATATATTTAATAGTTACACAAGAAGGAACACAAACAAATTTATTGATTGCCAAATTCTCTGTACTTGAGCCGTCATCTGCAATAATAATTTCAAAATCATTATCTGTTTGTATAAACAAAGCTTCCAAACATAATTGCAATGCAGCAGGCCAGTTATAGGTTGTTACAATAACAGAGATCATTGCATTATGGTTTGCACATTTTGCTGGCTGTTTTTACATAACCATCAGATATATTACCTGCCATGAAAATTGAGATAAATATAATAAATCCCATAACTGTCATGCGCCGATCAAAAATACAATCTGTTAATGCAAAAAAAGCCATTAAGAAAACACACCAAAAACCGCACCTTGCCCATACATTTTCGTAATAATTTTTCTTAAACTCTGTCAGGGGCATAAATAATAAAGAACAAGTAATAATAAAACCTACAATTCCACCACTTGCAAGTGAGCAAAAATACTCATTATGTGCATGAGAATACACAATTATCCATTTCGAAATAATATGTTCTTTATAAAGCAGCAACAAAGCATCATCAAAATTATTTAAACCCACACCCAACATGGGATGCTGACTAAATATTATTAAAGCGGCGCGCCACATTTGTAAACGAGCACCCATTGAAGTATTATAATTATCATTATTAAATGAGGACAGCTCAGCCAAGGTTTCTGATATTCTACTGCTAATATGATTAGCTGTTAGTATATTGAGTATAAAAAACACTATAACGACAAAGCTAAGTGCCACTAATATAGGCTTCATAGTTATTTTTTTTATCTTAAAAGCAACGCTCCAAACCACCCAACATAGAAATAATGCCACCACGCCGCCACGCACACCGGCATATAAACAAATGACGATGCCCAAAAAAACACCTAAAAAACCTAAGCGCCGATATTTTTTTCCCGAGAATAAAATATACGCCATAACACCAATTAAAAGCGATATATCGGCAAATTTTATTGCACCAGAACCTGGAAATCCTGTGCCATATAACCCATAGGGTCTGTCAATATTAAGAAAATGAAATTGAATAATGGCTATAAAAAATGCAATTATGGCAGCAGCAACACAACCAAAACCCAACATGTAGCTGTTAGGTTTTAATAGCACCATAATAGGCGATACCAGCAACCACATTAAAAATATTAATGCATTATCTATTGATTTTAAAGGGCTATTAAAAAAAACAATAGATATAGCACTCAAAACAAAATAAGCACTATAACCGTAAAATACATACCTAAAATACCCAAATTTATAATAGTTTTTTAACGCATTAAAATAAGTATTTCTATTAAAATGTCTATTATATAAAATAAGTATACAAAAAAAACATACCCACAAGCCAGGCAACCAAGCAACCAGAAAAATAGGCAAGCTGAATACTATGAGATTAAAAAGCCATTGACATGTTTCAGGCGATCGATCAAAAAAACCAACCCGCTGCGTATTTTTTATCATAATCCCTTTAAATGGCGCACTAAGGTTAATTAACAATCACCACGCTAGGCAAGCAATAGTTCATCAATAACTGACTTAATCGTCTTAATGGATAAAGTATCCAAACACTGGCTGTAACTTTGCCTATGCTGTTCACAACCTTCTTTATGGCAAGGTACGCACGCCGCTTTACCCTGAATAAAATTAATATTGTTAACTTTTTGACAACCAACCTTGTTAAAAGGATTGTTATTTTCTGCAAAACCATATGGCCACGGCGCCCATTTTACCGGATTAGTTGGCCCATAAAGTGCAATCACAGGGACAGCCGTTGCTGCGGCTAAATGGGTAATACCGGTATCAGGGCCTATAAATAATTTGGCACCAGCAATAATTGTCGTCAGCTCAGCTAACGACAACTGCCCCGACAAATTGACCGTATTTTCTGGCAATTGCTGAGCAATATTAGCTATATAATCTAACTCTTCTTGAGCGCCGCCCCCTGAAAGCACTACCCTAAAACCCAGTTGATTTAGGTAAGAAGCAATCGCCAGCCACCCCTCTAAAGTCCAGCGTTTGTAAGTCCATTGCGGAAACAAGTGCAAGACAACATAAGCGTCCGGCAAAAAAGCAAATGGTATCACGCTAGCACTGTTATCTATCTGCGGCGGTACAACGGTAAAATTTTTGGCAATACCCAGCAAATCGGCTAATTTTAAATTTTGTAATACCGTATGGGTGTCATCATTATCAAACTCAATCCAGCGCTGTATAAAAAATCGCTTCCACCACCCTGTCAAACCTTTGGCGGGCACTACCGATACCCTGGTTGATGCCGCCAATAAACCATACACAAACGGTCTATCACCTGTTTGTGTCACCACCACTAAATCATAACGCCTAAAAATACGCTTTATTAAAACACCATATTGCTTACAATTTACACGTAACGGTGTGCTGATAATAGCGTCAATATCTTTATTACCTGCCAACATCGCCGCCGTATTGTCATACAGCAAAACATCTAGCTGCGCATCAGGATAGGCAAGTCGCAAAGAACGTATCAAAGGTGTCGCCAACAAAACATCACCCAAATAGCGCATGACAATTACCAAAACTCGCGCCGGCTTTGGGGTTAATATTTGGTAATTGGCCATAAACAATACTACGCTATCAACACTATCAACATTAAGTCGCTTGCTAAACCTGTCATCGTATACTAAAAAATAACGGTTATACTTTTGCCGAATTCAACCAAAGGTCATGTTTATTACACATACTCAATACATGAAGATCACCCGTGTAAGCGTCTAAAGTAAAGGTTGAAATAGCGGTTTTGTCTTTAGTGGGGTTAAATAAGTACTCATTTAAAAATTTGTAATCCTTATCTAACAAAACATGTTTGACAATATAATGTTCATAATCCTTCATTTCGTGCGCAGTAACTACTTTTACAATTACTTTACCGTCTTTTTTTTCTATGCCTATACTGGGTAAATGTCCTGCTATTTTTTCACGCCAACGCCCTGGAGATTCTTGGGTATAATAAATATCACTGATAACAAGCTGCTTCGACTTTTCTGCCAACACAGTCGCAGGCGCTACTATACCGACACCCACACCAGCTACACTTAATTTAATAAAATCACGACGTTCCACACTGCCTCCCTACGATTAATAATCACATACCAATCAATTTAAACAACGCTGAGCGCTGTAAATTTAAACCCTAAACAAACACCTATAGCGTAGCGATTATTCGAGGTTCACCACTAAAAGTCAATCAAAGTTACTTATCAAAATAGAATCACTACTCATTCGTCATTTCCACTTTGATACGCGTATTTTCTAATTTTAACACTTGCCCATAGCTTAATATCTTTCAATGCATTCATTACTGGCTCAGATCCACCCATCGCAACTGCATCGACCAAACAATACCAGGCAGCAACACCACTAGGTGGATTGCCTTGCGTCCATCCCAACACCGGATCGATAGCCGCCCACTGCCAAGTGCCGACAGCCGTACCAATTAACTCCAACCATGTGGTGATAAAAAACGCCGCCAGGTAAACCATCGGCGATTTACCTTTAAAAAGATAGATCAAAAACACACAAAACAGCAGCATACCAACCGCATCGCCCTGCCCTAAGCCGCTAACACCCCACAGTGACCACAAGCCACACACACTCACCACCAGCACGGTAATTTTTCTGGCATATTTTAAAAACAAGCCCGATCGCGCTAACGCCACTGCGGTTAAATATACCATACCATGACCTGGCGGCACATAAGCTGGCACATTATGAAAACGATAGGTATATCCGCCCATAAACGGTGAGGCAAAATGCTCACCAAGAGTTGCAAAACACACAGCAATAGCAACTTGCACCCGAATTTCTTTGGTCTCACCCAACAAAAAAATAGCTAAAAAAACCCAAGCACAACTACCTAATACTTTTTGTTCGGCAAGTGTGGCATCGGCATCATTTATCAAAGCAAAAGCGACACAAAAAAACGTAACCGCCGCAATAATATAATCTCTTTTGTGATGCACACAGATAATATCAACGCTTGGAAAATGACGTAACACGATAACCTCGTAAAATTTTGTTTCTAAAAATATTGCCTTAATTAAACAGCCATGTCACTACCGCGTACCGCGCACATTTACCGACCAAAATAGCCACAAAAGCCGGTAATAACGGCAACCCTAACCAACCACCGGCAAAACAAAAACCATCCCCTACCACAGGTAACCATGAAAAAAGCAAGATCCACACACCTTTTTGTTTAACGGTACGCAAGGCGCGCTGTTTTTTTTCTGACAGTTGTGTCGCCACCGGTATTTTTTTTGCCAGCATCCAGCCTAGCCACCACGTCGTCATCGCCCCTAAGGTATTGGCTAATGTCGCCACGGTCAATAACTGCCAATTTGGGTAATCGCCTTGTGTCACCATAAAAGCCAACACCGCCTCAGAAGCCCCAGGTGCAATCGTTGCCGATATGAACGCACTGACAAACAGTGCCCACAAGCCTGTTATTGTATCGTGCATTATTTCTCTCAAAAAAAAACCTGTGGCCTATTCAGCGCACAGGATTTTTAATATTAAAACCTTTATTTTTTATCGGGTAATGACTTAGCCTTTTTTGCCAGCAGCTTGTTAATAAAACCAGATAAACTGTTAACAACAAACGTAACACCCACTCGCAGCGCATCCAAACTGTAGGCTACGGCTTCAGCACTACTCATGCCTTTAAACTTTTTTGCTAAGAAAGGCGCAACCAATAAACCGAGCGCGATACCCAGCACTGTCATACCCGAAAACACCGAATCATCTTGCGCAGCCGTCGCTACTGCACTGGCTTTTTTGGCAGCTGCCGCAACCACAGCATCTTCTTCTGCTTTTTTAACATCAGCCGCCGCCACATCTAATGCCGCTGCAATTTCTTTTAAGCCACCGGTATAATCATCGGATACTGCATTAGCGGTTACTCCTGGAATACTGGGTAAATCGCCATCACCTTTGCCAACTTTAAGCTGGGCTTTCATGCCTTTTTCCATATGCTGGGCAATATCGCAATGCACCAGATAGGTTTTATCGCCCGGTGGTAAAATCAACGTACCGGACACTTTGGCAGGCCCTGACACTTCCAAATGAAACATGCCTTTGTTATATAAATACTTAGGCAAGCCATGCATCATCCATTGATGCCTGATACTGTCTTCATTAATAAAATGCACTGTTAATTTGGTACACGGTTCAAACTGAAACTCTTGAGTGTCGAAAGCATACATTCGACCTGGAAATTTCTCCGCGTATTTATGGCCTGCATGAACAGTAATTTCCCGTTCTTCAGAAATACTGTCACACCCGCCTGGCAAAGTGCTGGTATTTTGCCCCATCACCATACCACCTGCCATGTCCATTAAATGGCCATCGCCGTGATCCATCAGCATACTGTTATGATCTTCAATCGCTTGTTCAGCCGCCCATGCTGGTATAGAAAAAACCGCAACAAGCGCACCTGCTGATAACAACTTCACCATGATTTTTTTCCCTCTTTCGTTTAATAAGCGCTATCAGTGTCATACAGCCAGCGCTGGCATTACAACCAATAGCACTCATAACAAACTTTAGTCGCCCATGTAAGACTGTATAAAAGTACCCACGTCCACTGAGCAAATAAGCCGCTCAATAGACATTTTACTTTACATGGTCACCAAAATTACAAAAGTATCACCTAACTTATAATTTTCGCAACAGTCTCATCGACTTTACGCTTAAAGCCAGCGCTTGATAAATAGCCCATGAAGAAAGCACCAAAGATGCCTAGTGCATATAAGGCATAAGTGGTTTTAGCGGTTGCTGCGCCACCGCCTGCGCTAAAGCTCATGTGTGCGTCCAGTTTCTCACCTTTATCGGGTACTAAAGAAATATGAATTAAATATTTACCGGCTTCTTTAACGCCGTTTGGCAAAACCAGTTCAACGGTTCCGCTTTTGTGTTTGGCGGCTGGCAAAAAGAATACCCGTGTACCTTCAGGCTCTTTGGTCACTTCAAACTCAACTGCATGGCCTCTGTAACGTTGGTCTTGGTAATCAAAAACCAATAGAATTTTTTCATCTAACTTAGGGATGCTGGCACAAAATTCTTCCGAAGGGAATGAACCTGGTTCGTAAGCCGTGTAATGCAGCCAGTGGTCTTTTTCTAATTCGAACTTACATTGATCGGTATCGGTACCTGCCGCGCCACCGTGTGCCCATAACGAAGCAGAAAACAACAATGCACTCAGTCCTAAGAAAGTTTTTTTTGCCTTATTTGATTTGATCATAATCATGCCCTCAGATTCTCTCTTTTTATAGTATATATCGACGTTATTTACATGTCTTTTAAGCCATCAGCTTCGAAATAACCCACTATTCGCTCACGTAACGACAGGAAGGCACTCTAGCACATCAGTCCAGACAAATAAAGGACAGCAAATATCGCTTAACGTTCAAAGTGAATCTTCTGTATCTTCTAAAGCCACACTATTGATATCCGCGTCCAGTTTTCGTAGACTTAGACACACAACCCTCACCTCAATGGAGTAACACATGTCATCACTGACGGCGTCAAACGCTTGGAAGGCATTACAGAATCACTATCAGCAAATACAAAACAGCTCAATGCGTGAGGCTTTTAATCACGACACCCAGCGCCACAGCAAATACGCTGTGCAGTTGAATGATATTTTGTTTGATTATTCAAAAAACCGAATCAACGATCAAACCATGCCTTTATTAAGGGATCTGGCTCACTACGCTGAGCTGCCTGCCAAAATTGAAGCCATGTTTACCGGTGTCGCTATCAATACGACGGAAAAAAGAGCGGTTTTACATACCGCACTGCGTAACCGTGGCAATCAGCCTATTTATGTCGATGGCCAAGATGTCATGCCTGATGTTAATGCCGTATTAGAAAAAATGCGCCATTTTTGCCACGCGGTACGTTCCGGCGAATGGACAGGTTATACTGGTAAAAAAATTACTAATGTTGTCAACATAGGCATTGGCGGCTCTGGCCTTGGACCTAAAATGGTCTCCATGACTCTCACGCCTTACAGTTCGGATACTCTTAAAGTTCACTACGTTTCTAATGTCGACCAGACCAATATCATCGAAGAATTAAAAGGTCTATCGCCCGAAACCACACTGTTTATTGTGGCATCAAAACTGTTTTCTACCCAAGAAACCATGATTAACGCTAATTCAGCGCGACGCTGGTTTTTAGACAGCGCCCAAGATACCAGTGCCATTGCCAAACATTTCGTGGCTATCTCAACCCATAGCGAAAACGTGGCTAAATTTGGTATTGATACCGATAATATGTTTGAATTTTGGGATTGGGTAGGTGGGCGTTATTCACTGTGGTCAGCGGTAGGCTTATCGATTGCATTGTATATCGGCATGGATAACTTTGAGGAACTGCTGCAAGGTGCTTACGAAGCTGATTTGCATTTTCGCAACACGCCGTTAGAAAAAAACATTCCTGTTATTATGGGTTTACTCGGTGTATGGTATAACAACTTTTTTGACGCTCGCTCTTATGTACTATTGCCTTATGATCAATCCATGCGTTATTTTGCCGATTATTTTCAGCAAGGCGACATGGAAAGCAACGGTAAAAGCGTCGATCTAAACGGCGATAAAGTCGATTACAGTACCGGCCAGATTGTCTGGGGACAACCTGGCACTAATGGCCAACACGCTTTTTTTCAGCTCATGCACCAAGGTACGCAATTAGTACCGTGCGATTTTTTAGCAGCCGCCAACAGCCATTACCATTTACCAGAACATCATGATGTGTTGATCTCTAATTTTTTAGCACAACCCGAAGCGCTGATGCGCGGCAAAACTGTTGAAGAAGTCAAACAATCCCTGACAGCGGAGCAACAACACGATGTTGAGTTGGTCGCATCCAAAGTATTCGAGGGCAATAAACCATCTAATTCTTTTTTGTTTGAAAAAATGACCCCGAAAACCTTAGGCACCTTATTGGCGTTTTACGAACATAAAATTTTCGTCCAAGGTGTTATTTGGAATATTAATTCGTTTGACCAAATGGGAGTTGAATTGGGTAAAATACTCGCCAATGCCATATTACCGGAACTTAAAAACCAAGATGTTATCCAAAGCCACGATTGCTCAACAAACGCGCTCATTAACGCCTACAAAAAACTACGACAATCTTGATTAAACTACCCAGATTAATTATCAGCTTCCTTGTTGCATTTCTACTCGTAGCATGCAGCAAAGAAGATTCTGTGCTACCGGCATTGCAAGCAACCAATCAGTTAGAAAAAATTAAATCTGCCGGTGTTTTAAAAGTTTTGACACGCATCGACCCAACCACGTATTACAAAAATGCCGATGTTTATACTGGGTTAGAACACGATTTAGTGGAATTATTTGCCAAACAGCTTGGCGTAAAAGCTGAATTCATCATCCCCGATAACTTCGGTACTATCCTAAATGATATCGCAGCAAATAAAGCCGATATTGCCGCTGCCGGTATTACCGTAACCCAGCAACGCGCACAAAAAATGCGTTTTTCTCCCAGCTATTACCAAGCCACAGAACAAGTCATTTATCGCTCAGGCAATCCACGCCCCAAAAATGTCAGCCAATTAACTGACAGCATTATAGAGATCACCGAAGGTACCAGTCACGTTGATACCTTAACAGTTCTCAAAAAAAAGTTCTCCACGCTAAACTGGACGGTCAATAGTGAGCTCGACACCAACGGCTTAATGTATTTAGTTAATGAAGGTCTGATAGATTACACCGTCGCTGACTCCAATCAAGCCCTACTGATACGGCGCTTTTACCCTGAACTGAACATCGCATTCGATCTTACCAAACCTCGCCAGCTTGCTTGGGCAATGAGTCCGTCAGCAGATAACAGCTTATTTAATGAAGTCACCCATTTCTTTGAGCGCATTAAAAAAGACAAAACACTGGCACAGCTGATCGAAAAACATTACAGCCATGCCGATACTCTAAACTATGTTGATAACTGCACTTTCCGTCAACACCGAAAAAGTCGCTTACCGCTATATCAAAAACACTTTGCCGCCGCTGCAAAACAATACCAGATTGACTGGCGCTTACTGGCCGCCATCGGCTATCAAGAATCCCACTGGCAAGACAACGCCATCTCACCCACCGGTGTAGAAGGTATTATGATGCTCACTAACGATACCGCCGAATTGTTAAAAATAAAAAACCGCAAGGACCCAATCCAAAGCATTGAAGGTGGAGCGCGTTATTTTCAACAACGAATCAAGCTACTCGACGACACCATCCACGAACCTGACCGCACCTGGCTTGCACTTGCTTCATACAATGTTGGCATGGGGCATATTTACGATGCACAATTGTTAACCAAACAACAAGGCGGCGACCCCAACAAATGGCTGGATGTTAAACAGCGCCTACCCCTACTCGCCGATGAAAAATGGCATAGTAAAACAAAATACGGCTTTGCCCGTGGCAACGAACCGGTGCAATACGTCGAAAATATTCGTGGTTATTATGATTTGTTAGTGTGGCTGACAGAGGAAAACCAAATAAAAAAGCAAGTAATGGAAGTCAAAACCTATGCACCTAACAGTGCGGCGGCCAACAACAGCCCATCTACGCTTTAAAAAAGCTATCAAATTAACTTTGACAAGACCAAACCAAATTTCAACAAAAAGTCACACACAGGTAATACTGTCGTCACATACTGAAGATATACTGCCGCATTTCCCACGACTACACACTGTAATACACAGCTTGTCAGTACACAAACGCAATAACCCGTGTGTTTAACTATTTTGTGTAATGTCTAACTCAAACAAAAGTAGTACAATAGCCGGTTAAATTAACGATTCCCAGGTATAGATTATGCAAATTATTCAAGAAGCACTGACGTTTGACGACGTGTTATTAGTGCCAGCATACTCGAATGTGTTACCGCGTGACGTGGAAATGATAACGCAGCTAACCCGTACCATTAGTCTTAACATTCCACTGGTTGCAGCGGCAATGGATACCGTAACCGAAGCCAGATTAGCGATTGCTATCGCCCAAGAAGGCGGCATCGGCATTATCCACAAAAATATGACCATAGAACAGCAGGCGCGTGAAGTCTCCAGCGTCAAAAAATACGAAAGCGGTGTCATCAAAGATCCCATCAGCGTGTCACCTGACATCAGCATCCGCGAAGTTATTGCCTTAACCCAAGCCAAGAACATCTCTGGTGTACCAGTGGTTAATGGCGACGAATTGGTGGGCATTATTACCAGCCGCGACTTACGTTTTGAAACCCGTCTTGACGAACCCGTTTCCAAACTAATGACCCCGAAAGCACGGTTAATCACCGTCAATGAACACGCAGACCGCAAGGAAGCCATTGCTTTATTGCATAAACACCGCATCGAAAAAATCCTGGTCGTCAATGACGACTTTCATTTGCGCGGCATGATTACTGTCAAAGACATCCAAAAAGCCAAAGACTACCCACAAGCCTGCAAAGATGAGCAAGAGCGCTTGCGGGTTGGTGCCGCTGTCGGCACCGGCCAAGGCACAGAAGATCGCGTAGCGGCGCTGGTTGCCGCCGGTGTTGATGTCATCATCGTCGATACCGCACACGGCCATTCACAAGGTGTTTTAGACCGCGTGCGCTGGATTAAGCAAAACTACCCCGATGTACAAGTGATTGGTGGCAATATCGCCACCGCCGATGCGGCACTGGCATTGGTCGAAGCCGGTGCAGACGGCGTTAAAGTCGGCATAGGCCCAGGTTCTATTTGTACCACGCGCATTGTTGCAGGCGTTGGCGTACCGCAAATCAGCGCCATCAGCAATGTAGCGGACGCGCTAAAGGGCACAGGTGTACCGTTAGTTGCTGATGGCGGTATCCGCTACTCCGGTGATGTCGCTAAAGCTTTGGCAGCAGGCGCTCATGCCGTCATGTTGGGTGGCTTGTTTGCCGGCACCGAAGAAGCCCCCGGCGAAGTCGAATTATTTCAAGGCCGCTCGTATAAGTCTTACCGTGGCATGGGCTCATTAGGGGCAATGTCGCAACGCCAAGGTTCCAGCGACCGCTACTTTCAGGAAAGTACCGATTCGGTTGAGAAACTAGTACCCGAAGGCATTGAAGGCCGTGTACCTTACCGAGGCAGCTTGCTGGCAGTGATCCATCAATTACTGGGCGGGGTTCGCGCCAGCATGGGCTATACTGGCAACCGCTCAATCACCGAATTTCATGACAAAGCCCAGTTCGTGCGTGTCACTTCAGCAGGTATGCGCGAAAGCCATGTGCATGATGTGACCATTACCAAAGAAGCGCCAAATTATCGTACTGAATAAATGACTACACCAGCCCTGAATCGTTATTTTTCGCCTTTCCCTTGCTAACAAAGTTATCGTGAACCAACACAACCTAAATATCCATGAGCATAAAATCCTGATCCTGGATTTTGGCTCACAATACACCCAGTTAATCGCCCGCCGTATCCGAGAAATCGGTGTGTACTGCGAAATCTATTCTTACGATGCCAACGCCGAAGATATCAACAACTTCGCGCCCAAAGGCATTATCTTATCCGGCGGCCCAGATTCTGTGACCGGTGATGACACACCCCGCGCCCCGCAAAACGTCTTTGAGCTGGGTATTCCCGTGTTAGGCATTTGTTACGGCATGCAAACCATGACCGAACAACTGGGCGGCAAAGTTGAAACATCCCATCATCGAGAATTTGGTTACGCACAAATTAGGGCGCGTGGACATTCCAAATTACTTACCGGCATAGAAGACCATTTATCACCCGAAGGCTTTGGCCTACTGGATGTATGGATGAGCCACGGCGACCGGGTAACTCAGTTGCCCGACGGTTTTAAGCTGATAGCAAGCTCCGATGGCGCACCGATTGCTGGCATCGCCTACGAGGAACGCAATTTTTATGGGCTGCAATTCCACCCTGAAGTCACCCACACCCATCAGGGTACGCGCATCTTGTCGCGTTTTGTACTGGATATTTGTGGCTGCGATGCCCTGTGGACCACCAACCACATTGCTGAAGACAGCATTAAAGCCGTGCAAGCCAAAGTTGGTACAGATCACGTCATTTTGGGATTATCTGGTGGTGTAGATTCTTCCGTCGTGGCAGCTTTACTGCATAAAGCCATCGGCGAGCAACTCACTTGCGTATTTGTCGATACCGGTTTGCTGCGTTTGCACGAAGGCGACCAAGTCATGGCCACTTTTGCCCAGCACATGGGGGTTAAAGTAATTCGCGTGGATGCCGAACAACGCTACTTACACGCTTTGCAAGGCGTTACCGATCCCGAACAAAAACGCAAGATCATCGGCGGTTTGTTCATTGATATTTTTGACGAGGAAGCCGGTAAACTCAACAATGCCAAATGGCTGGCACAAGGCACCATTTACCCAGACGTAATTGAATCGGCAGGCTCTAAAAGCGGCAAGGCGCATTTAATTAAATCGCATCATAATGTCGGCGGTTTACCGGAAAATATGACTTTAAAACTGGTCGAACCGTTGCGCGATTTGTTTAAGGATGAAGTTCGCAAGCTAGGATTGGAATTAGGCTTACCGGCTGATATGGTGTTCCGTCATCCGTTTCCAGGCCCTGGTTTGGGCGTGCGCATCTTGGGTGAAGTAAAAAAAGACTTTGCCGATTTATTACGCAAAGCCGATGCCATTTTCATAGAAGAACTGTATCGCCACGATTTATACGATAAAGTCAGCCAGGCGTTTGCGGTATTTTTGCCGGTTAAGTCGGTTGGCGTGATGGGCGATGGCCGCCGCTACGATTATGTGATTGCCATCCGTGCCGTGGAAACCATTGATTTTATGACCGCTCGCTGGGCGCATTTGCCTTATGAATTTCTGGATTTGATTTCCAGACGTATTATCAACGAAGTGGCAGGTATATCCCGCGTTACCTATGATATTTCCGGTAAACCACCTGCTACTATTGAATGGGAGTAAACGTCACCGGCGATGAAGCCTGGATGCGTTATGCGATACGCCTGGCGCAACATGCTGAGCAACAAGGCGAAGTGCCGGTAGGAGCAGTTTTAGTCAAGGAAAACAGGTGTATTGCGGAGGGCTGGAACGCATCGATTAGCCTACATGACCCCAGCGCCCATGCAGAAATTGTTGCCTTACGTAGTGCAGGTGTAGCGCTGGGCAATTATCGTTTGATCGATACCACGCTGTATGTAACGTTAGAGCCGTGCGTGATGTGCATGGGGGCGCTAAGCCAAGCACGGGTTAATCGCCTGGTGTTTGGTGCAACAGACCCTAAACGCGGCGCTGTTTGTAGCGCCCTAGCACTTGCTGATGCCCGTTTTTTAAATCATCAGATTACATGGCAGGGTGGTATTTTAGCTGACGAATGTGCGGCTTTACTGAAGGATTTTTTTCGTGCTAAGCGTTAGTGCCATTATATTTGCAGCGATAATTGTTAACGGTCAATTGCTGGCTTCTCTCTCAGAATATTAGCGTACTTTGTCTTTTAACTACTCATAATGCGTCCACATCATATAATTTTTATGGCTTGCTCGCGTTCTATTACCTCACCAATCCAATTGGTCAGAGCATTCATTAAGCGGTGTATTTAAGCCATCAATAATTGCCTGCTTAATATCTGGATTTTTTGATAGATAATCGCTATCAGTTTCTGTGTTGACTGATTTCTTAAGAAACATTACAAAATCAAGCACTTCTTTTTGTGAATTTAAAGGTAATGCATTAATTTCTTGATTTATTTTTTCCTGCAAGCTATTCATTGAAGATCCCGTTGATTTACAAGTTAATAATATAAATTTATTTTAAGTCCCTATGATTTTTTGGAGAATCTTTCGCTTAAATTAAGGTACTGTTGGCATTTCTATATCATTCGCTTTGACGCATAATTTGGCTGACTAAACCAAACAGACATCAATAACCTTACACTACTGGGTTTTCGCTAGCCGATTAACCCCACAAATCATTCCATCTTGCATGACCGACCACGACACTCTATTTCAAAAAACACAACACGCTGAAGACTTTACCTTTGACGAACGTGTCGCCAACGTTTTTGATGACATGGTATCGCGCAGCGTGCCATTTTATAACGAAATTCAACGGCTCCAATCGGATTTGATTGTCGATTTTTTACCGGAAAATTCAGCTGTGGTGTGCGATTTTGGTTGCTCGACCGGCACGACCTTAGAACACATTACACAACACCCTAAATGCCCAAGTGATATTAAACTCATCGGCTACGATAATTCTGAAGCCATGCTCGATAAGGCACGGGCTAAACTCGACAAGTTGATAAGTGCCCAAACAGTATCGCTGTGTATTGCCGATCTTAATAATCTGCAAGACTTACCCACCTGTAACGTCGCTATTCTGAATTGGACATTACAATTCGTCCGCCCTATCGACCGCGAAAGCGTATTGAAAACCATTTTCAATGCACTAAAACCTGGGGGCATATTACTGCTGTCGGAAAAAATACTCAGTAGCGATGCGGTATTAAATCGCCTGTATATAGAACACTACTTGCAGTATAAAACAGAGCGCGGCGGCTACAGCGATACTGAGAATCAACGTAAACGCGAAGCATTGGAAAATATACTCATTCCCTACCGTCTGGATGAAAACTATACGTTGCTGGAACGTGCCGGCTTTGGTCGTATCGACACGTATTTTAGGTGGTTTAACTTTGCTAATATGATAGCCGTTAAGCTATAACGACTTAACTAAATGGCGTCCCGAGGCGGAATCGAACCACCGGCCTGTCCCTTAGGAGGGGACCGCTCTATCCTACTGAGCTATCGGGACTGTAAAACAGGTAAATACAATGACAGTGCTGCTGTTTCTATTCACCTTAAAAAGCACTGGCTTTATAATTTAATACAAAACCATTGTCTAAAAACCAAACTCCGACTCATCAAAATCATCAAACTGATCTTTTAATTGTTTCTTTTCCCAGTATATCTCAATCCTTCTACGCGCATCGGTCTTTAACGCTTCTTTTTCAATAACCTCTGACACAGCATATTCACCGTCTTCAAAAATATCATCTATGTCCTGATCGGGTTCTGCATTTTGGGTGCTGGTATTATCACTTAATTTTGATGTTTCTTTTGCCATTTTAAACTCATGTTAATTTCTCTTAAATCCCACCAATGCCGGTAAAACAGGCAACATTATCGCTATAATCCAGCGTAATTCAACAACAACCGTCAAAACACCGTTAATTAATTTTAACGTAATTATCCGTTGCGTCAACCAACGCATTAATCATATCGTCGCCTTGAGCAATATGCCCCGCATTAGGCAATACAACATAGCCAGCGTGGGGCATGGCTTGATGCAGCGCTAAGCCCGCTTCTATGGGGCACACTAAATCTTGTCGCCCATGAATGATGATAGTTGAAACAGTAGACAATTTATAGCTCTGCTCTAATATTCGATTGTCTTTAATAAAATAGTGATTTTTAGCATAATGCAATTCCATACGCACTTGCTGCACCATTTTATCTGTCACATGACTATCATGAGCACTGTCTTGGTAAGCATTGCCTAACGCCACCTGACCACCCCAGGCCATCCATTCTCGTGCCGCCCGTCTTACGGCAATTTCATCATCGCCCCATAATACATCACACAAACCTTGCAAGGGATTAGCCCGTGCCACCTCAGGTATACAAGATATCAGTCGCTGCCATTGTTCGGGATAAATAAGCCGGACACCGTTTTTGATAAACCAGTCCATATCTTGCAGACGCGCTAAAAACACGGCACGAATAACCAATGCACTGACCCGATGCGTATGTTGCTGTGCATACAATAACGCTAACGCCGCGCCCCAAGAACCGCCAAATACGAGCCACTGTTCTATATTGAGCCGCTCGCGGATACGTTCCATATCATCAATTAAATCTTGGGTGGTATTAGCTTCCAGCTCACCAAATGGCACGGACTGGCCGCAGCCACGCTGGTCAAAAAGTATGATCTGATAATAATCCGGATTAAAAAACCGCCTATGATCTGGCTTAGTACCTGAACAAGGCCCGCCGTGTAAAAATATAACGGGAAAGCCATTAGGATTGCCGCTTTGTTCTACATAAACGGAATGCTTGCTGCCGGTTTCAAGAAAAAAACTATGGTAGGCTGGAATTTCAGGATAAAGACTTTTCATTAATGGGCTTGGATTAAACGGCTTACTAAAACAGCTTTACCGTTACACTCACAGGCGTAATATTAGCTATGTTTATAAGCGCTCTAAGGATTAGCGTGTATGTCGATTATAGCACCGCTTAAGACTTAGTTATTGGCCAACGCTGTGATTTTCTTGGCGACCGGAACCAGGTTCCGACATCCTCCTCGCCTAAGGGGAACGAGGATATTGCTAAGGAGCAAGCGTGTATCACTACTACTTGCTGGTTTCTGCTGCTGACAATATTACTGCACCGTTCACTTCACAGACTAACCCCGGAAAGCCTTCGAGGTATTTTACTTTTTAATCGGTTATTCAAGACTTCACACGGGGCGCTTGGTTTTCACTGAGAATGATTTTGAAGCCTTTATGTTTACTGAGTACCGTCATAGAGCGAGCCTAAGAAATGTGCATGAAATAAGTTGAACAACTTAAACTCCACTTCCGTTCGTGCTGAGCTTGTCGAAGCATAAACGTGCTCAAGTTATTTCATGCACGTTCCTAAGCGTCCTCTGCTAGCGGTTTCCATAGTAACAAAGAGAAGCCGAGGCTAAACCCTTTTGGGGTTCAGCCTATTGCCATATGGGTCGCTATCCATCCCCGACCTAAAGAGAGCGGATTTTTCGCTCATCTGGTTAAAACCGCATACTGCTCAATACAGCACCGCTTTTACTGTCACGGGTTTCTGCTCTGGGCATATTATCTGCCTTACCAATACCCAATACAGTGATTTCACTGGCGCGATTACCATTGGTATCAGGCGAGACCATCACTTCTTTTGGCGCAAAGCTTGAATTTAAAAAGCTCAATGATTTCAAATACACTTTATCATTTTTAGCATCTTTAATATTGATCGATGGCTGCCCAAATTCAGAGTATAACGCACCAATTTGAGAATACAACGCACCAATTTCTGGTACACGATTACCGTTTATATCGTCAATGACAACAAGACCGAGTGGCGCTCGTAAACCCGATTTAAACGTTAGAGTACTTAAAACCGCACCTGTTTTAGAATCACGGATCTTAACGACGTGTTTTTGAGTAATATAATCGACATACATAACCGCAATTTCTTTAGCACCATTGCCGTTAAAATCAGGGACACTGGCAATATCAACATAGTTATGATTACTCCATTCACAAACATAACTATTAATACCATCCTTTGCATTAGCGCCCCACTCATAAGTGGTAGCCCATAAATAATCCGCATTTTTAATATTGCGAAAACCAGTGGCAAAATTTTGATAACCCCATTTTTCACCGGTAACCCAATTAAATCTTCCATTTACAGCAACATCAGACGCACCAATCCAAAAGGCACTATTTTTATACATATTATTATTAATAAAATCACGCTCTGGATCAGAGGTAATTGTCACCAAATGCCCATCAGTGAGTTGGCATCTAGCTTGTGCGGCCAGCCACGTTAACGGCTGATCAAATCGTTGATAAAAGTGTTTATTGCTCTCCCATTGAAGACGATTACTGTCTGCCTGTACAGGCGTATTTAAAGACAATAATGTAATGCCACTTAAATACAAAGCGTGTGTTAACTGTTTTTTATTTATCATTGCTGAAGGTTTTCCTGTAAAAATATAAATTAAACTGTCGTTTTTCAACAGGCTTGGTTCACACTCAAACCAAAGAATTTAAAGCACCATGCGTCATCCATAAAATAACGGAACCAATAAGCCCATGTTAAACAACCAGAATTTAAGTATAATAAACACCTTAAATTTTATTATTTTTTACAGAATTTATCAAAAAAACAATAAAATAGCAATTTTTGATAAAAATTCAGACATAAATATCTCGCTTCGTTGCTGGCTTTAATAATCAATAAATTATATGCGCAATGCAATAACGTACAGCGCGGATGATATTTAAGATGGATTTACACAGATTTTATTAGGAATTAATAAAGCGCAAGCCTGTTAGATTTTTTAAACCTAACAGGCTGGTTATTTTGTTATGTGCGGAGATTGCTGTGCTGTGTGATCGTAATGCGATTGAAATATTAATAAAAACTACGCCTCAAGTACAACAGCATGGCGTAGCTTTTTCATAGCATTTTGTTCTAGCTGCCGAATTCTTTCAGCGGAAACATTGTAACGGGCAGCCAATTCATGCAACGTGGCTTTTTCATCAGCTAACCAACGGCTAGACAAAATATCCAAACTACGCTCATCCAGCTTGGCCAATGCCTTACTTAGCATAGATTGTTCATGGCCTTCCCAGTCTACAGCTTCCAGTAATTCGGCTGGGTCTGCGTTATGTTGTTGAAGAAAATTAACCGGCGCGTTATAGTTTTCATCAGAGCTGTCATCTGCTGGCATATCAAAAGACACGTCCATGCTGCCTAAGCGTTTTTCCATTTCATAGACAACGCTGACATCAACATCCAGATCATGCGCGATAGTCGTTGCTTCGTCGTGCGATAGCCAACCTAAATCATGCTTAAATTTACGTAAATTAAAAAACAGCTTGCGCTGCGCTTTAGTAGTGGCAACTTTAACAATACCCCAATTTTTAATAACGTATTCATGAATTTCGGCTTTAATCCAATGCACTGCAAACGACACTAAACGCACCCCCATGTCAGGATCAAAACGTTTAACGGCTTTCATTAAACCCACATTGCCTTCCTGAATAATATCAGGCAAAGATAAACCATAGCCACTATAGCCTCTGGCAACATGGACTACAAAACGTAAATTGGTCATTACCAATTGACGCGCAGCTTCTAAATCACCATGATCCCTGAATTTTATCGTCAATTCCCGCTCTTGTTCAGCGGTTAATTTTGGCATCTGCCTGACCAGATTTAAATACGCGTCAAACGTCCCAACCGACAAATTAACAGGTAAAGCCAATGCACTTGTCATGATCATCCTCAATGTGAAAAACGTTATTATAATACTAGCACTCCTTTGCTTGGAGTGCCAAATATTTTAAAGGTTCATTATCCATCAGTCCTTTAAAAAACAAGGTGCTACACTTACACGATGGGGTTTAATAATTTTTAATGCGTTACAAAAAATTTTTTGACAACGTGTAGATTGGGGTGAGATTACTATTACAACGTATCTGCTGGACGATCGTGATTTTCGGTAAATCTGTTTTCAGGCAATCCCTCATTCATTGGCAAACTAACATCTCTAACATTTTTTTGCACAGCAACTGCCGCAAACAAGCTGAGAATAAAAGACATAGCGTAAAAACCTTTTTCGCTTGTAGCAAGTGACGCATTCCATAAGCCTAAAGCCAATAAAAAAACCGACAACAGCAATGAAAACCAACATAAATTAAAATAAATGCGAGTGACTTGTATATCTTCTAACTGATCCCGCACTGATTTTTGTAAAGAAACCGCCGAAAACAGACCATACATTAGAATTGTGAAGTAAAAGCCTTTTTCATTAAGCAATATCTCCGCATTCCAAAGCCCAACAAGATAAGTCAGAATACCAATACACAAAGCTATCCAGGATGCGCCGATAAAGGCAGGGGTTGGGCGCTGCATGGGTAATGTCATGATTTTTCCAAAAGTATGATGTAAAAATAGTCTTCAATTAATGCAGCACTGGTGTACTTATTTGCTAAAAATAACAACTTTAATTAGGACAATTTTAATAAAAACGGTTCGAGGTAAGTATCGAACCATAAATCACAAAACCGTCGACAAATACAATGAGAACAGATATTGTTAGCTTTAAAAGCTTAGTGGAAAACGCACAGAAATATAGGAGATTGAGCATATTTTTGTCTTTTTGAATATTTTATAGGGGCATAAAAACATGAGCGATATATACCACAATGGCCATCGACAATTACAAGATCAATTCGACTCACGCAAATTAGCAGATCGCCTTGATCAAATTATTGTGCATGACGAAATAACTCAGACAGAGCGCGAGTTTATAACATCGCGTGATATGTTTTTTATCAGTACAGTAGATGATCAAGGCAGACCAACCGTATCTTACAAAGGCGGTGATAGCGGATTTATACGGGTTATTGATAGCAAAACTATCGCTTTTCCAGATTACGATGGCAATGGTATGTTTTTAACCGCCGGTAATATTGCTAAAAATCATGAAGTCGGTTTATTGTTTATGGATTTTGAAAATCCACAGCGGCTACGATTACATGGCACAGCGAGTGTGGTTATTGATGATCCGCTACTCAGCGAATATGCGGAGGCACGTTATATTATTCGTGTGAGCGTACGAAATTTATTCATCAATTGCCCAAGATACATACACCGCTATAAAAAAATTGAGCAATCCGAGTATCTACCTAAGCACGGCTGCGTAAGCCCTGTACCGGAATGGAAAAAACTGGATATTGTGCAGGATGTGTTGCCAAAAAACGTTTAATTATTGCATTTTAAATTAGGCAAATAGCACGATGTTACGCAAAGATTAGACCTGTCAGAGCTTAAAAAAGACAGGTCTGCATTCAAATTACTGTACACGGTACGCTAGTTTTCAACTAACAATAACCCCATCTTCCATACGCAATACCGTGCCTATTTTTTCTGCCAGGGCGTAATCGTGTGTTACTACCAAAAAACTGACGTTCAGCTCCTGATTTAACTCTAACATCAACTGATACACCTGTTCGGCAGTTTTACTGTCTAAATTACCAGTAGGTTCATCGGCTAACACGCATTTAGGTTTGTTAATTAACGCTCTGGCGACAGCAGCGCGTTGGCGCTCCCCACCGGACAATTCGCCTGGCTTGTGTTCAATACGATGGCCTAAACCAACCCGTTTTAATAATTCAACCGCCCGATCTTTAGCTTCTTGTATCGACAAATTAGCAATCAACAACGGCATGGCAACATTTTCTAGCACGGTAAATTCGGCCAGCAAATGGTGCGACTGATAAATAAAACCCAACGAACGGTTGCGTAACTTAGCCAATTTGCTGGCATTCACCATGTTAATGTTAACGCCATCCAGTATCACCTCTCCACTACTGGGCTTTTCTAAACCACCGAGTAAATGCAATAAGGTGCTTTTGCCAGAACCGGATGCCCCCATAATTGCCACCCGCTCACCCACGCTAATGGTTAAATTCACGCCTCTCAGTACAGAAACATCCAAGCCCCCTTGGTCGTAACGCATGGTGAGTTGTTTGCATTGCAAAATACTGGGCTTATTCATAACGCAGTACCTCAGCAGGGTTGATTTTTGCCGCTTGCCAAGCAGGGTAAATAGTCGCTATCAGTGACAATAAAAATGCCATCCCCGCAATAACATACACATCGGTCCAAATCAATTGTGAAGGCAATTCGCTAATGGTATAGATTTGTGCGTTCAAAAATTTTATGTGGAAGGTTTCTTCAATGTTGTGAACAATCGCGGGTACATTCAGCGCCAGCACTACGCCACCAATAGTGCCTAAAACCGTACCGATAACGCCGATAATAGTACCTAACACCATAAAAATTCCCATTACCGATGCCGAAGTGAGGCCTTGGGTTTTTAAAATAGCGATATCTGCGCGTTTGTCGGTGACCACCATAATTAACGTGGAAACAATATTAAAAGCCGCGACCGCCACCATCAACAACAAGATGATTGACATCACGCGTTTTTCCATTTTAATGGCTAAAAAGAAATTAGCGTTGGCTTTCGTCCAATCACCCACTTGATAGTTATCTTGTAGGGCATTGGCTAAGGCTACGGTAATTTGTGGTGCGTTTAATAAATTATCAAATTTAATGCGTAAGCCAGACACCGCATTTTCCAATCGGAATAATTTAGCCGCATCATCCATGTGGATCATCGCCATATTACGGTCGTATTCGTACACGCCAACTTTAAACACACCAACCACGGTAAAGCGACGCATGCGTGGCACAACACCTGCGGGCGTGGAATTAACCTGCGGACTGATGACCGTGAGCTTATCGCCAGTCGCTACGCCCAAATAAGTAGCAAGCTCTTCGCCCAGTACAATACCGTATTGGCCTGCGACTAAATCGGCTAATTTGCCTTGTTTCATATTGGCAGCCACTTCGGAGACTTTGCTTTCATTGTCCGGCAAAATACCACTGATGACTGTGCCGCTAACGCGTCGGTCGGCATTAATCATCACCTGCCCGTTCACGAAAGGCGCAGTACCTTCAAGGTGTGGAAACCCAACCAGTTTTTCATCTAATGCGTGCCAGTCATCCAATTGGCCATAATTGCCGGTAATGGTGGCGTGTGCGGTCATTTTTAACATGCTTTTACTGATTTCATCAACAAAGCCATTCATAACCGACAATACAGTAATCAAGGCGGTGACACTCAATGCAATACCCATAACAGAGGCCAAAGTCACAAACGAAATAAACTGTGTGCGGCGTTTGGCGCGGGTATAACGCAAGCCAATATAAAAAATAAGGGGTTTAAACATGAGATTTACGCCAGTGAGGAAGAATCAGTTTTTGTGACACTGCGGGCAAAAACCATACAAATACAAGCTGTGATCAGTGAGTTGGTAGTTTAATTTTTCAGCAATTTCTTTTTGACGATTTTCAATAATTTCATCGGTAAATTCGTCGACTTTGCCACATTTTATGCAGACGATATGGTCATGATGATGACCTTTTGCCAATTCGAAGATTGAATTACCGCCCTCAAAATGATGGCGTGTTACCAGCCCTGCCGCTTCAAATTGCGTTAACACACGGTACACGGTGGCAAGACCTATATCGCCGTCTTCTGCCAACAGGATTTTATAGATATTTTCAGCGGTTAAATGGCGGTCGGTATTGTCGTTTTCCAGAATCTGTAGAATCTTGACGCGCGGCAGCGTGACTTTTAAGCCTGCATTTTTTAAATCATGCGTTTCCAAAATCGTCTCCTGTTATAAAATGGCACTCCCCACTAAAGCGGGACAGTTTTAGGCTAAGCCGTTCGTGGTGATGTTGAGCCGTTATTGCTTAACCACCCAGCCTTCGGCAGGCTCAGGGCAAACGGTTAAGCTTTGTATCGTGTTCGGTTTTAAGCGAGTAGCCTAAAATAGCTAACGGGGCTGTTAGGGTTGTAGCATGGCTACATTGTAGCCTTTTTTGAACACTAAGGTCGTGACAGTTTTATAGGATTATCGATTAACATCCTGTATGATTTTAGTTTTTAAAATTATGCCTCGCTCCAGATGAGAAAATCGCTGTGTTTTTTAAGTGTGTCCGCCAGCTTGACGCTGACCGCGTGTTCAACGGTCTTAAGTTATCTGCCGGTCTACACTATTGATATTCAACAAGGTAATATTATCGACCAAGCTATGGTTGATCAATTACAGCCTAGAATGACTAAACGGCAAGTGCTGTATATTTTAGGATCGCCTATGTTAATAGATACTTTCCATCAAAATCGCTGGGATTATGTGTATTCAGAGCAGCGTAACGGCGAAGATCGTCAACAAAAAAAAATCACTTTACTGTTTGATGATGAAGAAAAAATAACCAGCATCCAAGGTGATTTTAAACCCGGCAAAGCACCGGCCTTTAAAACCACGGTAGAAACCACAGTGGATGTGCCTAGGCGTGATATTGAAAAAACCGTGTGGGAAAAAATCATCGGGGTGTTTGGTTTTGATGGCAATGATGACGCGCCTAAAGCCGCTAAGCAAGACAAAACCACAGAAAACAATTTGCCGCTTTAAGCGCTTATCACCCTTCAATACAACACGGATGACACGCAGTAGATGGATTTGATAACTGCATTAATAAACCTACCAAAAGCATTGTCCACAAAAGACACAGAGGATACAAAATATAAAACTCTTTTTCGTGTTTTTTGTGGCCGCACAGGTTTTATGCGGGATATTTTTTCGTGAAAATCGCCTAATCAGTATCTACGTGCCACCGGCGTTGTATTTTTTCAGTATCGAACGAAAATCATCCGCCTATCCCCAATAACACACTGTAATACCCGCCAGGTTATGAACAAAACGAGTCATCTTATTCAAGGTTACACGCAATTAAAAAAATTGCGTATCGCATTAGCGATAGCACAAGCGACACGTTTGTCGTCTACGCTTAAGCAAGAAATTGAAGACACGGTGACGCAAGACCAAGCCAAGCGTGTCACCTATTTAACGGGGCTATTCTCTAGAATTCACCGCGATTTATTTTACGACTGGAAAGAACAAGCCACGGTAACGCACCGACCTGGCACAATGCCTAACCCTAGCAAACGCCAGCAATTTCGTGAAGCCATAGAGTGTCTGGTGTTAGACGGTGCCGCCAACGGCGATACTGCTATTTTCGATAATAACGGTTTTGCTATCTGGACGGAAAATATTGCCGAACGCCTGGCGGTGTTCTACCAAAAAATGCGTTTAGTCAGACCGTTTAATTACGGTAATCGCATCACGCTGGATTTTTTTATGACGGCGCTCGGCAGCTTGCCCGCGTTTAAAAGTGTCTACGAACAAGGCATTGACTTTAGAAGGCTCGACGCTGACGATCCGACGGTTTTGCATCATGTCAGCAGCAGCGCAGCAGCGGTTGCGCTGGCCTTTAGACATGCGCTTGATCCAACCCGCAGCAAAAGCTTGCATAACAAAGCCAATGGTTACGGGCGGTGGCCAGAAAACAAAAAATTTGTGGTGGGCATTCCATTTTTATCGCATAAAACAACCGCTGGGATAGATTGCCTGGTGTCAGTGACCGGCGGCTTGATTCCCATAAACAGTATTCAAACAGAGCTGCTTATTTTAGGCCGACATGTCGCAGACTACCCGCTCAGTGCAGTAACCCATGTGATTGGTTATTTGCCTGGCACAGAGGCATTGCGTCAAGCTGGCAAGCAAAATATTGATGGCATTAGCATTGCCCAAAATGGCGCTGCACCGCTGTTTTGTCTGGATATGAATATGTTAACGGGGCTACGAACCCCAGGCCATGCAGAATTAATTGATTTGCTCAAACAATGTGAAGGCGATGATGCACTGATTTTTGAACTGGCCAATAACGAAACGCTGAAACAAAAAATGTTGCTGGCCGCACACGATGAGCGCTTAGAACGCGCGGTTGAAATTGCCTACGAACGTCTGGGTAAGATCACCCAAAAACTGCTCGCCTCTAAACACGCTATTTTTGAAGGCAAAAGCGCCGATGCAAAGCCTAAATTATTTATGTCGATGGGCGGCGCGGGATCGGGGAAAACAGCAGTTGAAGAAATTGCCGTGGCGCAATGTAGCGATAATTTTGTCATTGCCTCTCTGGATGAATTTCGTAAAATCAGTGATTTCTATCAAATATTAACGGCGGCCAATCATCACAGTGATGATTATATGTACGTAGAACCGTTTGCCACACGTTTACGCAGTGTGGTCGCCGATTATGCCAGGGAAAAGCGTATTAATATTTTGTATGATGGTACAGGCATCCCTTACAAACCACGTTATGCCCATATTGTTGAGCAATTTAAAGCGGCGGGCTTTCATACCCAAGTAACAGCAGTCGATGCGTTTTTAGTTAAGCCGGAAGGCCGTGAAGATGAATTACCACGCTCGGCGGTGATCAGCAGTGTTAAAAAGCGTTTTAAAGAAACGGGTCGGGCATTACCGTGGGTAGTGACGGTAGATAAACATTTGCGTGCGCCCACTACTTTTTTAAGTGCATTGCAGCATCGCGCGTTAGATAAAATCTCACTGTTTGCTAATGACAGCCATAAAAATTGGCATTATCTGGTGGCCGAAAGTTTTATTTTTTCAAATGAAGAAATTCGTGTTTTGCAAGCGCATCAATTAGCCGGTTCGCTGGCGGCTTATATGAAATTTTTTATAGAATACCGCGATGATTCGATATTTAAAATGATGGCCAAAGGTAATCTGGATCTGTTAGTGACGCTACGGGAGAGAAATCCAGCCTTCAATGAAGCTAATGTGGCCTATCAGGTATACAGCAGTAATTACGGTAATCGGGTGTTGCTGATTTATAACACCCGCCGGTTAGTAGATTTTGTAGAAAAGCGCCAGTTAAATCCAAATGCTTCCGGTGAAGAAAGTTTATTGCATAAGCCGGAAGCGCTGGCATTTTATATTGATCCGGTATGTAAAGAGCCTTGGATGACGCGCTTGCAGGATTAGTGCCTCGCGCGTAAGCATGACAATACTTTGATCTATTTCTTTTTAGCTGTTGGGCACGGTGCAAATTTGCACGACGGCCCTGTTCTACCAACAACTGAACCATCTGGGCATAATTGAGCTTCTTTAGTGCATGCTGTAGGGATTACCTGGCTGGGCTTTATTTCTGGACAGGGTGCAAACTGACAGGATGCGCCAGTTCTGCCAACAGATGAACCATCTGGACATAGCTTAACTTCCATAGTACACATAATGGGATCAACGACGACAGGCTCGTTTACCGAGCATCTGACAACGGGCGCAACCGTATAAACCGTACCTACTTTGGGCTTAATGGTGCGTAAATCTTGAATAAACGCGTTAAATTTTGAACTATTCGCATTAAAACCGGCTTCTGCACAGGCGATAACCCCACCCTCTTTTGGCACAGAGCCAGGCTTCGGGCTGGTTATTGTAAAAGTATCCACCGCGCCACTGGCAATACCGTAGCCTACAATCTGACGAACGGCACGCAACGCAGCGGCATCCAATTTACCACCAATACTGGCAACACTGATATTAACAGCCCGATTTTCTGGCGTTGTTGATACCGCCAACACCGGCAAGGCTAAAGATAACAAGCCTCCTATGAAAAGACCACGTAATATATTCTTCTTCATTATCGTCTCCTTAAAATAAACAAAAATTAAATTCGCGTGTAGAATTCATCTTGAAGTATAGATAATTAAAGCAATTTAACCAGTAATTGATAAATAAACTGTGCCTGTCAAGATGCTGATATAAAACAAAAAACTCAGCTAAGCCAATTTGTAGGCCGGATAAACAACGCCTACCCAAACAACCTACTTAAACAATAAAATACTCAAGCAAGGTAAATATTCAGCCCCCCAAAAAAATATTCATAATGCGAGAGAAACCAAAAACTTTCTCACGCTAAAAAATCACAGACTATCAATCATAACGGATTTAAACATGTCATTCACACCTTGAGTGCCAGTAAAAATTCCGGAATGCGCTGATCCAACCAATAAATCGGCTTAAAAGGATTATTACCGCTGATAAAACCTACATGACCACCCGCATCAGTCACCTCTAAATGTACACTGGCGGATAACTCGTCTACATCGGGTATAACCTCTGAAGTCATAAAGGGATCATCTACTGCGTGAATAACCAACGTAGGTATACGGATAGATTTAAGAAACTGCCTGGCACTGGAACGTTGGTAATAATCGTTTACATCTTTAAAGCCGTGTAACGGTGCAACCACACAGTCATCATACTGCCAGAATGACTGTATTTTTGATAAATCACCGAGTTGTTTAATTTTATGAGCTTCGGCCATTTGGCCAATGCGCTCTAAATGCTGCTGTTTATTACGGACATAGTGTTTTAATTCATCCAATAGTTTAAAACAGTACACTTTAGAAAAACCGTTATCAAGTTTGCTGGCACATACATTTAATAATAGCGGTACAGATACCGCCACAGCAGCAAATAAATTCAACTTATCACCTTGTTCGCCCAGCCATTTTAATAATACATTACCTCCTAAAGAAAAACCAACCGCACCAATGACTGTATCAGGTTCGCGTGTACGCAAGGTTTGATAGAGAAAATGAATGTCCTCAGTTTCACCGGAATGGTAGCAACGTGCTGTATTATTGGCTACGCCACTGCAACCGCGAAAATTTATCGCAACAGTACGGAAACCTTGCAGTGACAACACATGCTGCAAACCCATAATATAAGTTGATTGTGCGCTGCCAGCCAAACCGTGTATTAAAATGATTAGCGGCTGGTGATTTTCGCCATACCAGTCGATGTCGATAAAATCATTATCCACTGTCATGAGACGCTCTCTTCTGAGAGGAGAAAGTTTGGGTGTTTTTCGCAATAGCCCAGCATAAAGGGTTTGTAAGTGCGCGTTGCGGCACCACCAGGCAGGCTTGAAAGCGGATTGATATAACATGATGTTGATTTTATTGAAATAGACGATACACAGTAATTATTATAGCCAGCATATAATGCTTTTACTTACAACTTTAGATTATTGTTACTATTATTTCCGTAGCTATTTATCAGATTTAGCCGCTTTTCATTAATTTTGGTATGGGCTTCGACTGGTATAGATTGCTGTAATGAGTTAAAATATAAAGTTTAATTTACGATATTTGTTGAGAGACTTGCCTTCCTTCCCGTGTTCTGCTGTGCGTTTTACAGCCCAACAACAATAGCATCGTCATCAAAAGTTTCTAACTACTAACGAGGGGTTTGCTCCGTGAACAAAACAAAGCAACTGTTTGCAAGTCTGGTCTTGACGTTTTTAAGTCTTGGCACAGCGCAAGCATCTGATTACGCGCTCAATATGATGAAAGGCACGACATGGCTTAGTCGCGCTGTATACGATTTGCACATGCAGATTTTATGGATTTGTGTCGTCATAGGCATAGCCGTATTTGGTGTTATGTTTTATTCGATTTTTCATCACCGTAAATCGAAAGGCCATAAAGCCGCACAGTTTTACCATAACACGATGGTTGAAGTCATTTGGATCAGCATACCAACGATTATTATTGTGGTGATGGGGTGGCTTGCAACCAGTCTTATGCGTGAGATGTATAACGCAGATAAAGAGGGCAATGACCGTAATGACTATGACATGACTGTGCTAGTTACGGGCTACCAGTTTTATTGGGAATATAAGATTCTTGGTAAAGACGGTGCTGACGATATCAAGATTGTCAGTAAGTTAGATAAAAAGAGTGACGATGCCAGTAGAGATGAGGACATTGAACCATTGAATGTACCCAATTACATGCTCAATGTCACTGAGCCGTTAGTCATTCCCATTAAGAAAAAAATCCGTTATGTCTTAACCTCAGCAGACGTTATACACAGCTGGTGGGTGCCGGATTTTGGTTGGAAAAAAGATGCTAATCCAGGCTATACCAACGAAGCTTGGGCTAGGGTTGAAGATGCGCCCTGGATGAACACTGATGATTCAGATATTGAAAAATGTACTACTGCCCCTAAAGAGCAATGGACTGAGGCTGATAAGCAAATTTGTTCGTCGGTAAAATCATGGGCTGATATTGATAAAAGCGCTTGGGTAAACAGTAAAAACCCAGTTGGTGAAGGTTTCTGGAAATCCGTTAAAGTGGCCGGTGTTTACCGTGGCCAATGTACTGAGCTGTGTGGTGTGGGTCATGGCTATATGCCGGTTGTAGTCGTCGCTTTAAAGCAGGCTGATTATGACAAATGGGTGCAGATCAAACAAAATGGCTCGGCCGTTCCTCCAAAACCGCCTTGTGATGCTGGCGTGAATTCTTGTGATGATCGTGAAGCATTGTTGCTGAAAGGTAATCAGGTTTACGTGGAAGAATGTTCAGCCTGTCATGGCCGTAATGGTGAAGGTGGCGGCGCTCCGGCTTTAAACGGTAGCAGTAAAGTGGCTGGCGATACGAGCGCATTGGCACAGTTTATTTTAAATAAAGTCCCCATGGCCAATATTGCTAAAAATTTGGATGATCCTGAACTGGCTGGCGTAGTGACTTACATCGCTGATCGTTTCGGCAATCAGAAACAAGCCCTTGTTTTACCCAGTGCTATCCAAGAAATACGCGCAGGTGGTGGCAGTGCGGCATCAACTTCCACTGATAAAAGCACCGATGAAAAAACTGAAATAGCAGCGGACGCAGATGTCAGTGCCACATTAACGCTGGAAGAACTGGTGTCTAAAGGTGAGGTGATTTATGGCAAAGAGTGTGCCGGCTGTCATCAAGCAACGGGTGAAGGTATGCCACCCATGTTCCCGGCTTTAACCAGCAGTGCCGTGGCAACCGGTAAAATTGATGCGCAAGTCAATTTAATGTTGAATGGCAAGAACGCTATGCCTGCGTTTGGCAAAAGCTTAAATGCGGTTGATTTTGCAGCGGTATTGGCTTACACGCGTAATAAATTAGGTAATTCAGCAGGTGATTTTAAACAGCCCGCAGACATTCAGGCGCTGATCGCCGCGCTGCCAGCTGACGCAGAGTGATAACGCGCTTGCTTATTTATCAATTAAACATTTTAAAGGTATAAACTATGTCCGCTTTTTCAGCTAAAGGTTATGAGGTTAAAGATCATAACACCCCGCAACACCACCACGATGATCATCATGACGATCATCACGGTGATGACCATCATGGCCCTGCCAAAGGCTGGCTGAGATGGGTTGTTACCACTAACCATAAAGATATTGGTACCTTGTATTTATTGTTTTCGCTGGTGATGTTTTTTGTCGGCGGTGCGATGGCGATGATTATTCGTGCCGAATTGTTTCAACCGGGCTTGCAGTTAGTGCAACCGGCGTTTTTTAATAATATGACCACCATGCACGCCTTGGTAATGATCTTCGGTGCGGTAATGCCAGCGTTTGTAGGTCTTGCTAACTGGCTGATTCCCATGATGATTGGTGCGCCCGACATGGCGTTACCCCGCATGAACAACATGAGTTTTTGGATGTTGGTTGCCGGCATTACCTTGTTGTTCAGCACCTTGTTTATGGGTGATGGCTTAGGTGCGGGTTGGACAATGTACCCACCACTGGTATTGCAAACCAAAGAAGCCCTGCCATTCGGTATCTTTTCGGTGCATTTGCTGGGTATTTCGTCAATTATGGGTGCCATTAATATTATTGCTACCATTACTAATTTACGTGCGCCTGGCATGTCTTTGTGGCAAATGCCTATTTTTGTGTGGACGTGGTTAATTACTGCCTTCTTACTGATTGCTGTTATGCCGGTATTTGCGGGTGCGGTGACCATGTTGTTAACCGACAAATTTTTTGGTACCAGCTTTTTCAGTGCCGCAGGCGGCGGTGATCCTGTTTTGTATCAACATATTTTCTGGTTCTTTGGTCATCCAGAAGTGTATATCTTGATTTTGCCTACCTTTGGTATTGCCTCTACTATTATTCCGGTATTTTCACGTAAACCGTTGTTTGGCTATTTATCAATGGTTGGTGCAACGATAATGATTGCCCTTTTATCGTTTGTCGTATGGGCGCATCACATGTTTTCGGTGGGTATGCCGATCAGTGGTGAGCTATTCTTCATGTGGGCAACGATTGCGATTGCTATTCCAACCGCTGTAAAAGTATTTAACTGGATTGCCACTATGTGGGAGGGTGCGATGACCTTCGAAACCCCGATGCTATTTTCGGTGGGGTTTGTGGTGTTGTTCACCATCGGTGGTTTTACCGGCATGATGATGGCGTTAGCGCCGCTGGATTTCCAATATCACGATACCTATTTTATCGTAGCGCATTTCCATTACGTATTAGTGCCAGGCTCTATCTTTATGATTATTGCCGCTACGTACTTTTGGCTACCTAAATGGACTGGCTTTATGTACAACGAACGTATTGGCAAGCTGCATTTTTGGTTATCGGCGATTTCCGTTAACGTCCTGTTTTTCCCCCAACACTTTTTGGGATTAGCCGGTATGCCGCGCCGTATCCCTGATTACGCCATCCAGTTCTCTGACTGGAATATGATTTCCAGTATTGGGGCATTTGTTTTTGGTGTTAGCCAATTACTGTTTTTGTATGTTGTTATCGATTGCATACGTGGTGGTACGGGTATAAAAGCCACTAACGAAGTCTGGGATGGTGCGCGTCAATACGGTGGTGGTATCGTGGAAGGCTTGGAATGGACATTGCCATCGCCACCGCCTTACCATACCTTTACCGAAGCACCTGAAATCAAATCAACCATACCGCGTTGATAGTTGTAGATGGGGTGTGTTGTTAACACGCCCTATCTACCGATTTAAAACTAACATGGCTGAACCCATCACACTAATTAATACTGAGCATGGCTGAAAATTTGAGTAGCAAAAATACCAAGCTGGCGCGTATGTTAGTGTTGGTGGCGGTTGCCATGTTTGGTTTTGGCTATGCACTAGTGCCGTTGTATAACTGGGTATGCGTGGATTTATTGGGTCTTAAAAACAGCACCGATATTAACACCACCCTTGCTAATAAAGCTGCTTTGGCCAAGGAAACAGTTTACACGGTGGATAAAGATCGACAAGTACTGGTCGAGTTTATTACCGTGTTAAACGATAATATCCCTATGACTTTCCGCGCCCAAACCCCGCAGATGAAAGTGCATCCTGGCGAATACTATACGGTTAATTTTATCGCGCAAAATACCAGTAACAAAACAATTTTGGCACAAGCCAAACCCAGTTTATCGCCTGCGCCGGTCACACCTTTTTTTGAAAAAACCCAGTGTTTTTGTTTTATTGAGCAGACCTTTAAGCCCAAAGAAACTAAAGTCATGCCAATACGCTTTGTAGTTAAACCCGATTTATCGACAGACTATAAAACGATTACGCTGCTCTACACATTTTTTGATATAACCGATAAGAAATAGAGGATTTTATGTCTACACAAGATGCCTATTACGTCCCGCACAAAGCGACTTGGCCCGTGATTGGCACGGCGGGTTTATTTTGCATGCTGGCCGGATTTGCAAATTTTTTAAATGGCTCATCCACGGGCGTGTTTTGGATGTTCACCGGCTTGTTGATTTTTATTATCATGCTGGTGGGTTGGTTTACCTTGCAATCCAGAGAAAGTGAAGCTGGTACGTTCAATGGCCAGGTTGGCACGTCTTATCGCATAGGCATGATGTGGTTCATTTTTTCCGAAATTGCGTTTTTTTGCGTATTTTTCGGGACGTTATGGTACACACGTAATCTGTCTGTACCTTGGCTGGGTACAGGTACAACCAAAGAGTTTTTGCATCCTTTATTCGATGGTACATGGCCAACCAACGGACCAGAAAAATGGGGTCAGTTTGTTGCACCGGATGATCCTACGAAACTAGGCACACATACAGAAGCAGATTTTGAACCAATGGGTGCGTGGGGCTTGCCTTTCATTAACACCTTATTACTGTTGAGCAGTGGTATAACCTGTACTTGGGCGCATCATGCCTTGATTAAACAAAATCGTGAAAAATTAATTCAGTGGCTGATTGCTACCGTTGCATTAGGTTTTATTTTTGTGTTGTGCCAAGCGGTGGAATACCATGAAGCCTATGCAGAAGGCTTAACACTGGGTACGGGTATTTACGGGTCAACGTTTTTTATGTTAACCGGTTTCCACGGTTTTCACGTTTGTGTGGGCGCAATAATTTTATCGGTGGTGTTGTTCCGCAGTTGGAAAGGTCACTTTACGCCAGATAACCATTTCGCGTTTGAAGCAGCGGCCTGGTATTGGCATTTTGTTGACGTGGTGTGGTTGGGGTTATTTATCTTTGTGTATTTAATGTAAAATCCCTACAGCGGTCATTTAAAAAAGCGCTGCCGAAAGACAGCGCTTTTTTTTTGCCTTGTTAATAAATGCGTTACGCCTTCAGGTTATGACAATACTGTACAGTCATACAGCGGATAAATTGTAGAGTGGATTCACCACTAGGTAATCCACCGTAATACGTCTGCTTGATATTGATATTACCCGTTGATTGGCGGTTTGCTGGCGCGAAACCACCCTACGAACTTTTGATTGACGATATAAGCTGTTATTGTTTTGATTGACTCGATGCTGCGTCGGGCTTGTGCATTTGCATACCCAAACCGTGCGGCTGCACTAATCCCGATGCAACCGCGAGAAACAGCAAGACAAATAACAGGATAGAGATGCCTGAGCGCAGGGTTAAAGCCTGCATGATTTTTTCGGAATCAACACTGCTTTTGTGTTTGATCAAATAAAATAAGGCTCTGGCTAGGCTAGCAACAATAACAACAAAGGCAATAATAACGATGATTTTCATGGAATTTTCGAAGTCAGTTTTGAGTAAAATGCGGGATATTCTCGGTGATTTTACCGACTATACCAATAATTTTAAACGGTGTTGTGTGTTGATGTACCGCGTATTAAATAACTGTGCTGATCTTTTTATTAAAAAAACAGGCTGGCCAACGTGCATATACGCTGTAAATTAATACCGACCATCGCCTATCTGTGCGTATTGCCGGTATTGATAGGTTTAGGGATTTGGCAGTTAAATCGCGCGGAGCAGAAGCAGAATTTTTTTAAAATGCAAGCACACCGGTTACAATCACAGATTATTGATTTAACAACCGATAGCCAAGTGGATTTAACGCTTTTAAAATACAGTAAAGTGCGGGTGAGCGGGCATTATGATGGCACACATCAGTTTTTACTGGATAATCAAATCAGCGCCGGTGTGGCTGGCTATTTTGTGTTGACACCGTTTATATTGAACGGCAGCACGCAGGCGGTTTTGGTTAATCGAGGTTGGATAGCGTTAAAAGACCGCAGCCAATTGCCACAAGTTGATGTTGTTGCCACACCGCAAACGCTACTGGGGCGTATTAATAGTTTTCCAGGCGTAGGGATAAAATTGGCAGGGGCAGAAATCCCTGCTAAAAGCTGGCCGTCGGTGGTGGGAGTGCTAGATAGCGCCGTGTTATCGACAACCGTAGGTTATACGATTATGCCTTTTCAAATTGAACTGGCCGATACACAACCACAAGGTTACAAGCGCAAGTGGCAAGAAACCACAGTGATGCGCCCTGAACAACACACGGCTTATGCCGTACAATGGTTTGCTTTGGCGCTAACGCTAACCATTTTATTTATTCGCCACCGTGTTAAACGAGATTAATGACTAAGCAACAGAAAAAAAATCGCCTTTTGATGATTGTTATTTTTGCCATGAGCATTATTCCTTTTGGTGTCGCTTGGCACTTAAGTAAAAATGTGCAATTGCTGCATAACGATCATACCACCAATAAAGGCCAGCTAATTACGCCGCCAGTTACCACCGAACACGCTGATTTACTGGCGCTGGATGCCGACTCAACACAAAAACTGCCCGATTTGGTGGGACGCTGGTTAATTGTCAATGTCATCCCGAAAAATACCTGTGCCGCCATCTGTTTAAAGGCCATATTGGATACACGACAATTACAGTTAATGCTCAATAAAGACATGTTACGTACGCGGCGCATTGTCACCGTGTTTGAGAGTATGACGGCTGCGGCCAGTCAGCAATTATGGCTAAAAGAAGCGCTGATGTGGCGTTTGCTGGATAAGGGCGCTAAAACTGAGATCGAGCAGAACGCTGATGCCGCGCAATATAATAGCTTACTGAATCCAGTCAACAGCTTGGATGAGGCCTCGATAGCTAACATTATTGGCCAAGACGCTAAAGATGCGGCTTTGCAATCGGATTTAGTAAAAATAACACCCAGTGCTAGTCTGCGCCAAAAAATGATCGATATTAAAAAAGGTGTGATACCAGAAGGCATGCTGTTGCTAATAGATCCGTTGGGCAACATTATGATGCAATACGAACCGGGGTTTGACCCTTATAAAGTAAAAAGTGATCTCATGCACTTGCTGCGAATTTCACAAATAGGTTAGTGGACTACTATGTACAGAAAAGCGACTTTATTTAGCATTTTATTAGCATTATCCGTTATTCTAGCGGGTGCTTACGCACATTTCATACCAACAGCAATGATCGGCACATTGCCCATACTCAAGCTTCATCAACATTTAGGCACCGTCTTGATGGTGGTGATCTTAATACTTACCCAACTATCTTGGACTCAAAAGCACTGTCGTACCAGCGCAGTACTGTTGTCATTCGGTGCGTTATTTATGACGGGTGTGCAGATAGCTCTAGGTATTTGGACGCAGAAAATGCTTTCCATGCCTGTCATGATCACCGGCCATCTGCTGTTGTCGGTGCTGATTGTGGGCATGTTATTCCGGCTGTATTTACGTGTTCAAGTTAATCTCGATGTCAAAAAAGCGGCGGGTGGCTTGGCTGTGCTGGCTTGGCTTGGCCGTGGCTTGTTATTGGTGCAGATTGCTTTAGGTGCTTGGTTAACCACCAATCATGGTGGTGCCACCTGTGTGGGCTTTCCAGAATGTAACGGTTCATGGTGGCCGGAGGCCGATTATTACACTGCGCTTAATGTTGTACAGAGTTTTGTTACCGGCTATACCGGTGATATAGCGTTTACGGCGCTGGTAGCGGTTAATCATCTGCACAGATTGGGTGCATTGCTGTGCTTTGTTGTTTTTAGTGCCATTGTGTTAACAGCAACCGTCAGTCATTATAAAGCGGTTCGTCGGGCTGGTGTATTGCTCAGCGCCTTACTGTGTGTGCAGATTGCGCTGGGTGTGCTGAGTTTAAAACTGGCCATGCCACAGCTGTGGATTGCACACGCACTGGTATCGGCATTACTGATGTTACCGTTAATTGCCATCAGTTTTTATGCACGTTACGGTTTTGCAGACGCACCGGCCACGCCAGCCATTGAGGTTGAGCGCCGTAAATCGCTTGATGAAGGAGCGGCGTACCGACCTGTTGAAGATATTTATATTCCGCCCAGCGAAGAATCGCTGTATTTGCGGCTTAAATCCCAGCTTAAAAAAACCCGTTCGGGTTTGGGTGGATTTTTAGCCAACTTGCCGATTGGTGCTAAATCGCTCAGTGGCGATTTGTTGGAAGATATTGAATCCAGTTTGCTCACCGCCGATGTCGGTATTGATGTCACCAATAAGATTGTCAGCCACTTAACAGAAACCTTAGATCGCCAACAGCTTAGCGATGGCGCGGTAGTGTCGGCAGCACTCAAGCAGGAATTGTTGTCTATACTTAAACCGTGCAGCCATCCTTTACAGATTACTAAAAAAGATGGGCCTTTTGTTATTTTAGTAGTGGGGGTAAATGGTGTAGGTAAAACCACCACTATTGGTAAATTGGCCAAACGTTTGCAAGCCCAAGGCCACAGTGTCATGCTGGCAGCTGGCGATACCTTTAGAGCCGCCGCCGTTGAGCAATTGCAAGTGTGGGGGCAACGTAATAATATTCATGTGGTTGCCCAACATACCGGTGCAGACTCTGCCTCGGTTATTTATGATGCGGTGCAATCGGCGCAATCTAAAGGCGTTGATGTGCTGATTGCCGATACCGCAGGACGTTTACATACCAAAGCTAACCTCATGGAAGAGTTGAAAAAAGTAAAACGCATCATCGGCAAACACGATGCCAATGCGCCACACGAAGTATTACTGGTGTTAGACGCAGGGACAGGGCAAAATGCTTTATCTCAAGCAAGATTATTTAATGAAACAGTGGCACTCACTGGCTTAGTAGTCACAAAACTGGACGGTACCGCCAAAGGCGGCGTTATGTTTGCATTAGCCAAGCAAATAGGCATTCCTATCCGTTTTATCGGCATTGGCGAAGGTATTGATGATTTACAAGACTTCAACGCTGAAAATTTTGTAGACGCACTGTTTGTCAAAGACGAATGACGCTATGTTAAAATTTGAACATGTAACCAAACGCTACCATGAAACCGGTGATGTCCTTAAAGATGTCACTTTTCATTTACAGCGCGGCGAAATTGCTTTTCTGACCGGTCATTCCGGTGCGGGTAAAAGTACGCTATTAAAACTAATTGCTTTGATTGAGCGCCCTACACGCGGACAGATTATTTTGGATGGCCATAGTCTTAATCATATTAAAGAAAATCAGATACCTTATTTACGCCGTAAAATGGGCTTTATTTTTCAAGACTATAAGTTGCTACAAGACAGAACAGTATTTGATAATGTTGCCTTACCATTAGTAATAACCGGCCAAAGTCATCATGATATCGCCCGCAGAGTCAGAGCATCGTTGGATAAAGTCGGTTTGCTAGGTAAGGAACGCCAATACCCGTTAGCGCTGTCAGGTGGTGAGCAGCAACGTGTCGGTATTGCCAGAGCCGTGGTAAACAAACCACCATTAATTATCGCCGACGAACCGACCGGTAACTTAGACCCGGAACTGTCAGCGGAAATTATGACTTTATTTGAAAGTTTTCAGCAAGTGGGTGTAACCGTATTAATTGCATCACACGATCTTTTTTTGATTAAAAAGCTGAATCATCGTGTGTTAACGTTAGATCACGGGCAGCTGATTGCCAGTTAGGTTATGAAACAAAATAAGTCGACTAAACATAGGCCGCAAACCAAGCCGAATAACAGTAAAAATAAAATCTCCGGCAGTGGTTTTTTCAGTAAAATTGAAGGTTATCGCGATCAACATGCGCACGCGTTATTTTCTAGCCTAGGCCGTATGGTCGCCTCCCCTTTTGCTTCGATAGTAACAATTGTTGTATTGGCAATTACCATTTCGCTGGCCGGTGGTTTTTATATGCTGGTGGTGAATGTACAGCAATTAACCGGCAGCTTAGAAGACAGCAATCAAATTTCTTTATTTCTTAAAGATGACGTATCCGATGCCTACGCTGCTGAATTTGCTGACACCCTTAAACAAAATGTCAATGTTCAGTCGGTCACCATCATCAGTAAGGAAAAGGGCTTACAGGAGTTTGAAACTTACAGTGGTTTTGGTTCGGCAATTAATGCTTTAGAAGTCAATCCGTTACCTATTGTTGTTCAGGTATTACCCAAAGATACCCTGGTAGATGAACAAAGCTTAATCGCCTTGTTTGATGAGTTAAAACGCTCTGCTGAAGTAGATCAGGCACAAATGGATATGCAGTGGGTTAAACGCTTACAATCTATTGTTGCCATTGCTAAGCGCGGCACAACTTTATTAGCTTTAATGCTAGCAATTGCCGTAATATTTGTTACTGGCAACACCATTCGCTTGGAAGTACATAATCGTCGAGACGAAATTGTCATTGCAAGGTTAGTGGGTGCAACCAATAGTTTTATTCAGCGACCTTTTTTGTACAACGGTTTTTGGATAGGTTTTGTCTCTGGCGTGATGGCCTGGTTTATTATTACCATCATGATGTTGATTTTAAAACAGTCAGTAGAAAAACTTTCCGCACTTTACAATGATGCTTTCAAAATGCTGTTTTTCAGTTACTCGGAAACTTTTGTATTGCTAGGCATTTCCTGTTTACTGGCCGTGCTTGGCTCGTGTGCCGTTTTACAATTTCAACTACGTTATACAAAACTCAATTAATAAAACCAGCAATGCTTAATGTTGTCCAGTTGTTATCTGCATTTGCTTCAATCATCGACTATCCATTAAGCTGGGGCAAAATGCAATGCTGCGCTGTAGGTTGGGGTGACAGTGGGAACCCCAACCTAAAAACGTGTTCCAATTTAAATGGATAGCCCTAAAAATTCGATTATTTTGATTCCTCATCAAAACTCAAAGGCTTGGTTTTAGCAACTGCCTTATTCCACAAGCCGGTATACGAAAAACACTGCCAGCCCCATTGCAACCAGTTAAGCAACGACACCGCCAGCCAAAACGACCAGGCAAACATCAACAAGCGATACACCAGCAATGGCACGGTAATCAAGGTTGCGGTAGGCAAAGTAGACAAACTAGCGTCCTGATACCAGTTTAAATGATTCGCCGTAGACTGATTGCCGGTAATTTGCATATCTGGCGATGCGCCTAACAAGCCCTGCCCTACCGCAAACAATAACACGCCCAACGACAATAACGTCAACATAGCCAACACGGATTGCAAGGTATTAAAGTGCCGAAATTCGCTTGCTGATTGCCGAGAACGCCAGCCCAATAGCAATAACCAGACAATAACGACACCGGCAAACTCATGTGGAATCTGGCTAAGACCGATCAACAATAAAAACCAGTGCCTGGCTTTTAACGGTGTAAGCGGCACTTTACCCAAACCTACTGACAGCAGCAGCAACACAATCAACACACCCCAAAACAACACCGCAGGCCCCATGGTCGGGCCAAAAGCAAACAACAACCAGCGATTTTCAGCCAAACTGACATGCAGATTGGTGTTAACGCTGTCGCGGCCTAAATCAATTTGTGGCGTGGTCAACAGCGTCCGCATAGCAATAGGCTCTTGCCAAATCACCTGAACCTCTTGCTTGCCAGGGTTAACCGGCAAGGTCAGTTTTCTGCCTTCCTGACGGATCGGCAACGACTGGCCATTCATCGACACCGATTGCAAGGTCGCGGTTTCCGGCAACATTAAAGTATGCTGCGCACCTTGCGAACTGCGTAAGGTAAACTTTAATTGGGTATCTTGGCTACGAATGCTCGGCGTTACCTGCACATCGCTATTGTCTATGGTTAAAGTCTGGCCTTCCACTGATTGCGGGCGGGTAATCTGCAAACTGAGTTTTTCACCGGGCCAAGGATGCCATTCCGGTAGCCATTGGCCTTCACTTTGCAAGTGCATCATGGCGATACCGGTGGGTACAACATGCCAGATCGGACTGATATTGGCTTGCCAGACTTCAACCCACTGATCGGTTTGAGTGGCCAGCAGTGATAAAGTATCGGCTTTTTCTAAGCTAGATTCCCATTGCAACTCGGTTTGCTGAGCGGCCATATTAACATCAACCGCACCCGATTTAACCGTGATGCCTGGCGTGGTAATCGACTCACCGACCAACAACGGCACGCTTAAAATAATCCCAGAATCGGCTGGTGATAACCGGACAATATGGGTAATGACCCGCCAATCCAAACCCAGTTGCAACTGCCGTTCTATCCTGACAAACGGCGGCAGATTAACACTGGACAGCTGTGCCGGTGTTGTACCGTTGGCTTCTATCGGTTTGGCCACACGGGTAAATTGCAGCTGATTTTCCACTTGACCGTTATCTTGTAGACCACTGACATCCCAGTCGGTACGCTCTACAGTGACTTGATTGGGTTTGAGCGCAAACGGCAGCGTAAAGCTACCCAGCAACGGCGGTACACCGCGTAATACCACCTGATGGCCACCTTCAGGCAGATTAATCCACAGGCCATTATTGTCCCGATACAAACCTTGCGCCACCGCACCATCAACCATCACTTGATTAGGAAACCATTGTTCGTAATCCACCGGCAACGGAATCGCCACCGATTGCTGGGCATGAATTTGCAAGCTGATCGCCAGTTCTTTGTCGCTAATCACTACCGACATTTGTGGGATTTGTGCACACGTAGGCAAACAATCGGGCGCTTCCAATAAGCGGGCTTTTAACTCGTCCAGTACTGCTTGTGCGGGAAAATCCGCATGCGCTTGTTGGCTAGGCATAGCCAGCATAGGCACTACTGAAAACCACAGCAACGCAGGCAATAAAGCTTTTGGGTTAAGTTTAACTTTATCCAACAACCCAAACAACCGTAGCGCCAACGCCAATACCAAACCTACGCGGATAAAATTAAACACCATACTCATCATCGGTGACAAATACCATAAGCGCATTTGCTGGCTTGCATCTACCGAACCATTCCACGATAACATCACTTTATGCCATTGCCATTGCGGCAAACCTGGACCGGTTTGTACTTTGGCTTTGGGGTCAATGCGTTCAAAGCTGGTCATATCAGCAACACTCGAACCTACATCACTCTCACCACCACGCATAGTATGCTCAAACATTTTATCCAGCGATCTATTTTTGCATTCCACTTGAAGCTCTGCGACGGGTTCTTGACAATGTGAAACAAGTCTATTGATACACTCCGCATCTCCCTGACATACCTTTTGCAATTTACGTTCTACTTCTTGACTAGCTGTATCTATCGATTGCTTAGCTTCTGCCGATAAACCAGACTGAAGCTGAGGCTGAGTTTCAGCTATCGCCGGTGCCGCCGCTGTAACGGAATCATAGGGTTGCTGTTCAGGAATAATACTACGTGAGGCGTTATGAGATATGCCTGGCGTGCTTCTGACAAAACCATTACCGCCGCCATCAATACCAAGACCCCATGAAGAATATTCTAACTGTGGATAAAGCCCTATACGCACTTGAGTTATCATAAAAGGGATAGCAATCAAAATCAGTACTAAACCAAATATCCAGCGACAACTGTCAATCAGCTTAGAAAACCGGTTGACCGGCAATACCTTAACCAACGCAGTAGCCGCCAGAATAAGCAACCAGATATAACGTGGCGATTCCGGTTCATGCCAGATTAACGCCAGGGTGAGCAAGGCAAACACGCCCCATTGCACATCAAATAATTTGGCTATCGCCAACGCTACAATCAATACCAAAAAGAAATCCAGCAAATTCCAGCGCGACACCCAGCTATCCGGTACGTTATCCACACCAGTTGCTGCCAGCAAATGCCAACCGGGCGGCAAATTCAGTTCCGCACTGACATTACGGAAACTTTGCTCCCAACCCACCGCACTAATCGCACTGATATTACCCAACACGCGGCTATCGGCATCCAGGTTAATCGCGCCTTTGCGTACTTCCACACCTTGCTTACCAGAGTCTGCCTGCAAGGTGATCAGCTGGTTGTTACCATCCAGCATCACTTTACCCAATTGGGTTTTAGGCAAGGCATTCAAGCGCCAGTCGCGGGTCATGGTGCCAGAGATGACATCGTTAACCGTATAACCTTCACCATCAAAATTCAGCCACAGCTTTCTATTGAGATTAAGTTGATTGGGTTCAGGCTCAGGATCACCACTGCGGATAACTTTAAAACCCATCACCTGCCCCTGGCTGATTTTATAAGTGGGCAGATGCTTCCACTCATCGGGCAAATTGGTTTGACTGGCATCCACCGTCACTAACTTCTCAACTTCTACCACGCGCAAATCTGGCTTGGCATCAAACACCCACAATTCCGATTCCGGCCACTCGGCATTCACCTTATTAAAAGGGATAATTTTAACCATACTACGGCTACGGGCATTAATATCAATTTGCCACTGGCCAGGGCGCACTTGCAACAGCAACTGGCCATCCGCTTCAATACGCGCCGGTAACGGACTTTGTATACTGAGCGGAATAAAATCGTCTAGCACCGGTTTGGCCAGACGTATCTCGCGTTGCTCACCAGAGATATTGAGTACCAAACGGGTGGTCATGTTCATCGGTACGTCATCGCTAAAATGCCTAAACACCTGCACATCGAGATTATTTTGACTATTATCGGCTTGTTTTTGGCCAATATCGCTCTCGCTTAGCCATAATTGACCTTCTTTAAGCACCGGCGCAGGCAGCACTTGACCGTTGATACGCACAGTAATCAAGCCGGTATCAGAGGGGATACTTAAGTTTTCTGGTATGGTTTTCCATAAAAAAAAACCCTTAATATCATAATTACCCGACGGTAATTTAATAGACGGTACGCCATTGTGTTCCATTACCGGTGCGGTTTTGGCGTTAACCGTCACATTCAGCGGCCAGCGTTTTTGATCGCCCGGCAGACTCACCCAACTGTCTTGATACACTTTCCAGTTGATAGCAAACGTGCCACGGGTAGGGGTAAAATCTAACGCTAATTGCGTGGGCCAGCTACAGCGTTTTTGCTCGTAACTGTTGTACATAAAAGGACAACCCAAGTCAGGCGTGTCTTTTAGCACCCAATTGACCCACGGTTTCAGCAGATCTGGTACTTGCTCGGGCTTTAAGGGTGCCGCCTGTAAGCTTGATACCATCATAAAAACACTCAGCCATAACCAAAGCGTACAACGCATACTATCCTCCGGACAAGTAATGAAATCGCCAATCAACTTAATTCTAATGGCTAACGCCATGAATAGAAAGCATAGCACTAACACATTCAGTTTTTAGAGCGTTTGTATTAACGCTTTTTAAATGGCATTATCCACATAATTTGCTAATTAAAATAAAAATGCTAGGTTATTTTAAAAGGAGAAAATTCTAATGACGACTGTATTAATTATTGCCGTGTGTTTTTTGGCTTTTGCCAACGGCGCTAACGACAATTTTAAAGGCGTAGCGTCTTTGTATGGCAGTGGTGCAAGCTCTTATCGTTGTGCCTTAGCATGGACAACAGTCAGTACGCTAGCCGGTTCTGTGTGCGCTATTTATTTAGCCAATGCCTTATTGGTGAAATTTTCTGGCAAAGGTGTTGCACCCGATGCGCTGATTCAATCCATACCGTTTATGACTGCCGTAGCCACCGGCGCAGGTTTAACGGTACTGCTGGCCACCCGTTTTGGCTTTCCCATCTCTACCACGCATGCGTTGTTAGGTGCAATTGTTGGCAGTGTTTTAGCTGCCGCACCCGAAACTATCAATTTTGTCGCCTTGCAAAAGAATTTTTTCTTACCGTTATTATTAAGCCCATTAATCGCGGTGCTGCTGTCTATTGCAGTTTATTCCAGCTTAAAACAACTGCGACTAGCGCTTAATATTGGCCAGGATTTATGCCTGTGTACGGAAAGCATTGCTTCCAGTACTCCGAATTTTACAGCGGCTCCAGTGTCATCCGTTGTCATGCTAGAAAATACACGCGCAGTACTGAGTGTGGATAATGCGGTTGCTTGCCAGCAACGTCAAACGGCGCAATTATTAGGCTTTAATGTACAGCGTGTGTTGAACGGCCTGCATTTTTTAAGTGCGGGTACGGTATGTTTTGCACGCGGTTTAAATGATACGCCCAAGATTGCAGGGCTGTTGTGGCTAGCGCCACCTATTGCCGTGCAATGGGTTATCGTATTAATTGCTGCGCTTATGGCGCTAGGCGGCGTGTTAAATTCGCGACGCATTGCTGAGACCATGAGCCATAAAATCACCGCCATCAGTCCAAGCCAAGGTTTAGCTGCCAACTTAAGTACAGCATGTTTGGTTATCTTAGCCAGTAAATTTGGCTTGCCCGTATCAACCACCCATGTTTCGGTTGGGGCGTTATTTGGTATTGGTCTACGCAATCAGTCTGTCAATGGGCGTATGATGGCTGGCATTTTATTGGCCTGGATAACCACTTTACCGTGTGCAGCGTTATGCGCAGCTGCCATGTATAGCTTAGTTAGTATGGCTTGAAAAAGCATCATCCAATTTTATTCAGACTTAGCACTGCGTAGATATTTTTGGGCAAAATTTACCGAAGGCAGTGGGCGACTAAAATAATAACCCTGAAACAATAAGCAACCCAGCTTTTTTAAAAGCTCAAATTGCTCTTCTGTTTCCACGCCTTCGGCGACAACACGTAATCTTAAATGTCTCGCCATACTGATAATGGTTTCAATAATAATTGCATCATTGGAATCTAATAAAATATCGCCAACAAAGCTACGATCTATTTTTAACACATCCAATGGCAAGCTTTTAAGATAAGCCAACGACGAATAGCCGGTACCAAAATCATCAACCGCAATCGAAACTCCCAGACTTTTTAAAGCTTTCATTTTCGCAACCGTGTCAGCAATATCAATAATCATGACACTTTCTGTCAACTCAATACCTAATAAATGCGGCGGAATTTGCGTTTCACTGATTGCATTTTTAATCTGATCGACAAACTCACGCTGTCTAAACTGCCGTGAACTCACATTAAAAGACAAACGCGGCACAGTAATTCCCATCGCCAACCAAGTTCTAATTTGTTGACAAGTATTTTTTAAGACCCATAAGCCAATGTCTAAAATAAGACTACTTTCTTCGGCAACTAAAATAAAATCTGCCGGTGACACAATACCCTGCTCAGGGTGATCCCAACGAATCAACACTTCTGCCCCTATCATCACACCTGTATGGTCAACTTGTGGCTGATAAAAAAGCATAAAACCCTCTTTCTCAATTGCCATGCGTAAATCTTGTTCTATTTTTAAGCGTTGATCGGCCGCCTCTTGCATAAATGGCTGAAAAAAGCTGATCGCATTACGGCCACCGGATTTAGATCGATACATTGCAGTATCCGCTTGCTGCAAAATCATATCAGGCCGCTCGTCACCTTCAGGAAACAAAGTAATACCAATACTGGTAGAAATTTGATGTTGATAATGATGCAGTAAAAAAGGGGTATTCAGTTGCTTGCGAATTTTTTCCGCAACCGTACGCGCATGATCACTGACTTCAATTAAATTTTCTGAATTAGCATGCAACAAAACCACAAACTCGTCGCCCCCTAAACGTGCCGGCGTATCTTCTTCGCGTAATACCGAAGACAATCGATTAGCTACCTGAATCAACAACTCATCACCCACTAAATGCCCTTGAGAGTCATTTAGCAATTTAAAGTGATCTAAATCCAGAAAAATAACCGCACCAAATTGTTTATGGCGTCTGGCAATAGCAATTTCTTGCTCAAACCTATCCAATAACAAACGTCGGTTGGGTAAGCCCGTCAGTGCATCGTAAAATGCCAAGTTATGAATTTTATCTTCAGCTTCTTTTTTATGAGTAATATCTGAAAAAACCGATACATAATGAGTGACTTCTCTGTTATTTTCTACCGCTGTGACAATCTGCCATTCCGGATAGATTTCACCATTTTTACGCCGATTCCACACCTCACCCTCAAATTTTCCGACATCTGCTAGCTCTTGCCAAAAATGCTTATAAAAACTTTTATCATGTCGACCTGATTTAAGTATTTTGGGATCTTTGCCAATCACTTCCCTGGGTAAAAAGCCGGTAATTTCAGTAAATGCTTTATTCACACGAATAATTTTGCCAAGTCTGTCGGTAATCAAAATACCTTGCTGACTTTCAAAAGTAATCGCTGCCACTCGAAACTCTTCTTCGGCCAGTTTTTGCTTGGTAATATCCAGCATCAAACCGTATAACTCACTCACCACACCGTCTTTGATTACTTTGGTATGGCTGTCTCGAAACCAAACAATAGTGCCCTCCGCACTTATCATGCGGTATTCTAAATCGACATTACCCGCTGCTTGTTCTTCGGCACAAAAAGCTTGTACACGATCTTTGTCATCGTCATGTAAACGCTGCCACCAAAAATCACTTTCATCACGCCACTGCGTTACGGGGTAACCCAAGATACTTTCGGCTTCTTCATTGACATATAAAAACCGGTAAGACACCGGGTCAGCGCGCCAAATAATAACCGATTGCGTTTGTAATAATTTTTTAAACTGTTTATCCCGCTTACTGAGCTTATGATTTTTTTTAACCAGTTGCTCGGTACGCTGCTCAACCTGTATTTTAATCCATTCATGCCGCCCCGTTAAAATCAACAATACAATACTGACAAAACCCGGTAGAAAAACCCCCTGAAATTGTAAGTACTGCGTAGCCTGCTGCTGAAAAAACAGCGCCAATGCAATAGTCGCTAAAAAACAAATGACTAACGGTAATCCTAGCGTAATAATGCGTTCTTCCCAAATACGCTGCTGTCTATCAAAAATAATAAAAAATAACGGTACAAAGACAATCACCCCGGTACAATCAGCTATCCAGGCTTTGATAAATGCGTAATAAATATCCTGAGTTACTATCACACCAGAGATATGCAAAGCGAAGACAGTTAAAGCGGTAGGAATAAAAGCTGCCACACCCCCCGTCAAAGTAAAAAATAAAGCAATTTTTCGGATAGCAATTAAGGTATAGGGAAATTGTGCAAAGCGTTTAATAAGAATAGTCGCCAGCCAAACCCTTAACACGCCACATGATGCGACACTGCATAAAGCCATTAATTTTTGCGGCGAATCCAGCACGCTAGCAAGGTCAAAAACCTTGAGATACAATAAAATATTGGCCAGAAATATAAACGGTATAACCCGATAGCCCCACAATAAAACCGCTGCCAAACCAATACCCGCAGGCGGCCAGATACTACTAATATACGCGGGTGGTGGAGCAATCATCATAGCAAGCCACCCTGTTGCATAAAACAACAAGCCCGCAAGCGCATATTGCCAGGCATTTTTCAAAAAAATAGTTTGTCCTGTCACCTTAACCAACTCACGCTTATTCCATGTTTATTATTTTTAAAATCATCCAGAAAACTTAGCTCGTTAGACAACACCTATCTTCAATACACGTTAGTCTGCGATAAAGCGTGTGAAACTTACGTGATCGACATGCTTTTAAAGAGGCGTTCTATTTTCACACTGACACCTGCAATCATCCTGTGTCAACTATAGACCATATCTTAGTGTTATATGTTTTTTAAAGATCGGTAAAAGCGCATTGCTGCGCCTGTAGCCAAACCAACTATCAATTTTGGGCTACTAACTGAAAACGGGATAAAAAATAATGCTACTGAAATAAGTTGGGATGCCTGCTGTTTGGCAACCCAACATTGACAACTATTGAATCATGTTAGGTTGAAAAAAGCATTCAACTCAACCTACATTTTGTCTCATCTTAGTTGGTAGCCCAATTTTTTATAAATAAATAGCGTCATCCTGATAACCAAAAACAGATTAACCCTGTAAAATGGAAGTTAATTTTCACTTTTCCTGTTACAACTCATGCGCACCTCTCACAACTTACTCAATACCGTTAAAGAAATCCCCGCCGATGCGGTTGTTATCAGCCACCAGTTGATGCTGCGTGCCGGACTTATTCGTAAATTGGCCGCAGGTCTGTATACCTGGTTGCCACTGGGTTTACGGGTATTGCGTAAAGTGGAAAAAATCACCCGCGAGGAAATGGAAAAAGTGGGTGGCTTAGAGGTATTAATGCCTGCTTTGCAACCTGCTGAACTGTGGCAAGAAACCGGGCGCTGGGAAAAATACGGTCCCGAATTAGCCCGCTTAAAAGATCGCCATGACCGAGATTTTTGTTTAGGCCCAACCCACGAAGAAATTATTACCGATCTTGCGCGTAATGAGCTGAAAAGTTACAAGCAATTGCCGATAATCTATTATCAAATACAAACCAAATTTCGTGATGAAATTCGCCCGCGCTTTGGGGTAATGCGCTCACGCGAATTCATTATGAAAGACGCGTATTCGTTTCATTTGGATCAAGCCTCGTTACAAGACACTTACGATGCTATGCACGAAGCATACACCACGATATTCAACCGTTTTGGCTTAAAGTTTCGTGCCGTCGTCGCTGATTCCGGCTCTATTGGTGGCGCTATTTCGCATGAATTCCACGTACTGGCCGACTCTGGCGAAGATGCCATCGCCTTTTCCTCCGCCAGTACTTATGCCGCTAATATCGAAAAAGCCGAAGCGCTCATGCCAACAGGCGAACGCCCATCTGCCATACACGCATTGACATTAATCGACACACCACAACAACACAGTATTGAAGAACTGAGTGCCTTTTTATCAATAGCGCCCAAACAATGCCTGAAAACCTTGATTGTTAAAGGCGAACAAGACGGCAGCGTGGTGGCACTGTTATTGCGCGGCGACCATGAGCTCAATACCATTAAAGCGGAAAAAATAGCCGGTGTTGCATCGCCCCTCACGTTTGCCAATGATGGCGAAGTGATGCGTGCTTGCCAGTGCAAACCAGGCTCTATTGGTCCTGTGGGTTTAGCTATTACAATTATTGCCGACCGTAGCGTACTATTAATGTCTGATTTTGTGTGCGGCGCTAATCAAGACGGCCAGCATTATCAAAACGTCAATTGGGGACGAGATTTACCTGTGCCGTTACACACAGAAGATTTGCGCACAGTGGTAACGGGTGACCCTAGCCCCGATGGTCAAGGCTCACTGACTATTGCCCGTGGCATAGAAGTAGGCCATATTTTCCAACTGGGCAGTAAATACAGTGGGGCAATGAAGGCTGGTATTGTTAATGAAGCGGGTAAGTACCAAACCATGCTCATGGGTTGCTACGGCATTGGTGTTTCGCGGGTTGTTGCTGCGGCTATTGAACAAAATCATGACGAACGCGGAATCATCTGGCCTACGGCACTGGCACCTTTTCAAGTGGCATTGTGCCCGATGAATATGCATAAATCCGATCGTTTAAAAGACAGCGCCGAGCAGCTGTATCACACCTTGCTCGCAGCGGGCATTGAGGTATTATTTGACGATCGAAAAGTCCGTGCGGGGTTTATGTTTGCGGATATGGAACTGATCGGTATTCCGCACTGCATTATTATGGGCGACCGCGGTCTTGATGCTAATACGGTTGAATATAAAGCCAGAACATCCAAAGAGGCGATAGACATACCGTTGACGGATATTGTGCGCTTTTTACAAGAAAAACTGGCTATCTGATTTTTGGTACGTGCTTTAAAGTGTAGCGTGGGCGAGATAAAGACCCACGACAGAATAAAATTGGTACAGCGTTTTCACAGTTCAATAGTTACAGCGTAACCGTTCGCACTGAGCTTGTCGAAGTGNNGTGCTGAGCCTGTCGAAGCATGAACTTGCTCAAGTTATTTCGTGCGCGTTCCTAAGTTGAAAACGCTGTATGTGTTCACTTCCCTTTAAAAAGGAGGGAAAGAGGGGGATTGAATAATTACCAAAATTGTAGGATGGATTAGCCGCAGGCAATCCGCCACAATACGTCTATTGGACATTCACTGAGTTGATTGGCGGTTTTGGCGTGAAACCGCCCTACAAGCGCTTTGCAACACCTAACAAAATAAAGCTAAAAGGCACTAGCGCCAGAGATGAGACGCAAGATTTTACGTCTTTGTACATAGGTTAATACTGTCAATTACTCAGACGGGCGACTTTGTTAACTGTGTTCTTCTTTTTCAAAACGTGTACGATTATGCAGCAATTCTAATTTTGTACTTACGCGTCTCTCTGTTCTGCGCTTATCGGCAAAAATAATCGGCATATTACAGACACGCCGATCAGTGTTTCTACGATTAATAATGACTACGGTATTATCCGCTAAATCAGCGTTACGCCGATCCGCGTGTCTTCGATCTGTCATAACAGTAGACGATGACAACGATGGTTTGCGTCTTTCTTTTTTGGCTCGCTCATTAATTTTACCCATCGCCACATAATGGCCGGCAAAAAGCAGCATAAACAAAAACAGTAATATACCATCGGGTACATGCAATACCTGACTTGCAGTAATGCCTATAATAGACAACGCCAGCGAACTGGCTAAAATAACCAACAAGGTCTGATGATTGTTAAGCCCTGTTAACGGCAAAATATGATGAAAATGTTCACGGTCAGGAAAAAAAGGCGAGCGCCCATTGGCCATCCGACGCATCATGGTTGACACCGAATCAATCAGTGGAATAGCCAGTATCCACAATACCGTTACCGGTGTAATAAGACGATGCTCACCTTGCGAGATATAAATTAATAATAGCGAAACAATAAAACCAAACAAGGTGCTGCCGGTATCACCCAAAAATATTTTGGTGCTTGCCTGGCCAAAAACCCGTAAATTGAAGAGCAAGAAAACAATAATTGCGGCAATAAAAATCACACAATAATTTAATAGCTCTATTTCATCATAAGCCCACGCTAGTACTGCCACCGAACTGATGGCAATCAGCGTTAACCCGCCTACCAAGCCATCAATACCATCCGCCATATTAAAGGCGTTAATCCCCCCTGCTAACGCAAAAATAGTAAATGCGCTGGCAAAAACACCCAATTCAAAATTACCAAAATGCCATAAATCACCTAAATCAATAATTTTAATATCGGCAATTTGCGTCATTAACAAGCCTACTGCTATCTGGGCTAGCATTCTGACTTTAAAGCTTAACGGTTTAAAATCATCAACCAAGCCAATGCACACCAATATCGTCGCAGCAAAAATATAAGCCGCTTTGTTAGGCAAGGAAATATCATGAATAAACAAAGTGATTAATATGGCAACATACACCGCAAGTCCACCAGTCAATGGTGTCGAATCTTGATGATGCTTTCGATGACCAGGGTGATCCATCAAACCGGCTTTAAATGCCAGTGGATTTAACACCATAATCGACATAAAGGTTGCAATAAAAGCAGTTAAAAAGAAATTGATGTGCATAATTTAAACCAGACTAGTTTAGTGTTTACTGCTTTTGTAGTCATACTGATAAACATAACGGTATGCGCCACTGCTAGACGAAGTTTTAACGATACCGTTAAACACAACCCCATTAACCCGCACGCCCGATTGAACAAGCCGTTTGTGAGCTTGTTCCAGTTCGCGCAATGGGTGCAGACCCGCTTTAACAATCATCAGTGTTGCCCCGACAAGACGACCCACAATTGCCGCGTCGGTTACCGCTAAAATAGGGGGAGTGTCTATGATGATGTAATCATATTGTTTTTTAAGATTATCCAATAAAGCAGAAAACCGATTGTGTAACAAGATTTCTGAAGGATTAGGTGGAATAGCGCCGGTGGCAATGAAATCAATATTAGCATCGGGTATTGTGTGTATACTTTCAGCAACAGTGATTGACTGCGACACCAGCTCAGACAAACCATTTTCTCGGCGTACACCCAGCTCTTTATTCAGATAACCACGACGCAAATCCCCGTCTATTAACAATATTTTTTTACCCGAATTGCCTAATACAACGGCAAGATTGATGGAAATAAACGATTTACCGATTCCAGGTCGTGGCCCGGTAATCATAATAATATTGTTTTGTGACTCTAAAAATGCAAAATGCAACGATGTCCGTAAGCTACGCAAACTCTCAATAGCCAAATCTTCTGGGTGATTTACCGCCAATAAAATTGGCTTATATTCGTGCAAGCCTTTGCCTTTGTATTGCTTACGCAATGCGGATTGCACATCACTGAACGGCACGGTGGCGTATACCGGAATATTTAATTGCTTTTCAATAATATCGGGATCTTCTATGCCATTTTGCAAGGATTTTCGGATCAAAGCGATAGCAATACCCAAGATTAATCCCAAAATAAAAGCAATGGCGACAATCAAGGCTTTTTTCGGTTTTATAGGTATTGTGGGTAACACTGCATAATCAATTACTTTAACATCACCCACCGTGCCTTCTTTAGTTAGCCGTATAGTTTGTGCATGATTTAATAATTCTGTATACAGCTTGGTGTTAACTTCAACATCTCTGGCTAATCTTAAAACTACTTTTTGTGTTTCTGGCAAAGTCTCTATTTTTTTATCATGCTGACTCATCTGCTCTTGCAGGCGTGCTATCTGCTTGTCCATCGCCTCGACGGAGGGATGCGTCTCGGTAAAACGTTGGCGCAATTCATCGCGTTTTTGTTGCAATAACGTGGTTTGGGTTTGTAGCTCCACCACGCCTTCCAACACACCTTTGGTCTCAAACTCCAAATCTAAAGAACCCTTACTGGTTCTAAAATCATTTAACGCACTGGTTGATATTTCTAACTGCTCTTTAAGTTTGGGTATCTGCTCGTTAAGAAACGTTAAAGTTTTATCCGATTCCTCGGATTTATCTTCCACATTTTGCTTAAAATAAATATCAGCCACTGCATTTAAAGTGTTCATGGCCAATTTAGGATTGCTCGACTCAGTGGTTAACTCTAAAATACCGGATGATTTGCCTTTTTCAGCCACAGTAAGCGCCGCTTTTAACACCTCAATAGAGCGGATATTTGATTGCCGAACCAATTCAAATTGCGTGCCTGGGCGAGCCTTTAAAAGCGACACAAACAACGATACTGGCTCGCTTTCGCCCTGCACTTTCTTTTCTATACGCTTATTTACTTGGCCTTCCAATACCAAGACTTCATCTTTTAAAAGTTGGTAATAGCCTTTTTTATCTGCAACTACGGTTAACTCTTCACCTTCCCAACTGCTAGGCACGCTAAAGTTATCTACGCGAATATCTTCACCACCCCAGGCATATTGGTCTTTACCAAGCAAAGGTTCCGCAAATGGCTGAGTATTAGTGCTTTTAAAACGCCTGGCCATAGCAGCACCTAACAATGGAAAATATTTGGGTTGTGCAATAATATTTAAATTAAGCGTGCTAACCGCTTTACCCAGCGTTAAGCGTGATTTAATCAACTCAATTTCTGCCAGAATTGGCTTTTTACCTCCCTCCATTCCACCCAAAGCACTCAGATCACCCATACCATCTAATAACGAGGATTTTGATTTTTCTTGTATATGCAACATAGCATCGGTTTTGTAGATCGGTGTATCCACAAGTGCCTTAGCCACACCTATCAGCAATACAGTTGTTGTCACCGACATGATCAACCATTTGCTATCGAGCAATGTACCCAATAACTCAGCCAAATTGATTTCATCATCCTCTTGATTTGACGAATCATTGACCGTATTTTGAGTGTTATTAGTAACGTTATTTGACATCAGTAACCAGTAATTGTTAACAATAAATTTTAATTATCATTATGTTTGCATATATCTAGGATAGATTAATAGTGTTTTTTTACAAATTTAAATAAATTCACCCTTACTTTATTTTTAACTATAAACCCTAATAAAATCATAAAATAATCACATAATTGGTAATGCACTCTGCATTAAACACAAAGTGCATCACACTAAATATTACTTTGGAATGATATTTGAAAGGTCAACACCCGTACTCGAAGGTGTTTCCAGAAACGGTTCCATTTTGATGGTACCGAAAGTACTTAACAACGAAACTGTCGGTTGAATTTGGGCAATGATTTGATTCCAGCGTATACCCTCAGCACGGTCAACATAAACGACATCACGGGGTTGCATAGGAAATCTGTCGGCCAATAACAAAGCATCTGGCGATTTAGCATCCAAATGGAATATTTCTGGCTTATTAATGCCACTTCTAAATACAAAAATTCTCGAAGGATCACTGGTTTCCTGATTAACACCACCCGACTCACTTAGCGCTTCTGCCAAAGTCATACGGCCTTTGTTCATCACCACACTGCGACCTCTACCCGCACCTGCGCCACCCACTGTTGTTTCACCTAAAACAAAAATCTTGTTGAAGGCACTGTCCGGCACGTTAAGCACATCACCGTGTTTTAATAAAACATTCTGGCTCAGATCGCCGCCTTCATACAGTGACAATAAATTGATAGTGTAAGATTTACCTTCTCGAGTTAACGTCAAGTTACGTAAATCCGCTTCCGGCTTAACACCCTCCGCGCTATTAATTGCTTCGAGTACCGTTAATGGAATATCTTTAACGGTTTGAATACCAGGTTTCATCACTTCGCCAACCACATAAACCCGCTGACTGCGGTATGCGGTAACGCGCACGTCTAATTGCACCATCTCAATAAACGCAGACAGCTTGCGTACCAATTCTTCACGAATATCTTCAACGAATCGTCCCGCTGCCTTAATAATACCGGCGTACGGGTAAAAAATATTACCATCTTCGCCAACAACCGTGCCGGAGGCTTCTGCCGAACGAAATTCACCCGCAGGAATAGTCAACTCCGGATGCTCCCATACTGTGATATTAAGTACATCTCTAGGGCCTACCGCATACTGGTAATAAGGTTCTGTATCAGGAACCCCCTTTACTGCTTTAGAGCCAATACGATGCGCAAAATAAAGATTGGCCGCGTTATTGACACCTAAACTACGGTTGTTAAAATCTTTTTCTAAATCTAAAATAAGTTGCGCCGTAATCAGCTTGATGTTGAGCTTTTTTAAGGTTGTTTTATTATTATCCGTAACCGGAATTTCCACGCTAGACTGCTTAGCAAATGGATTCATATGCATACCGGGTATCACCGTACATGCCGTTAATTGACTCAATGCAATCAGCATGAGAATAGGAATTATTCGCATAAAATATCTCAGTTAACAATAATGCTTGTAAATTATTTAGACAAAAAAATGTTTTTATAACCCTGATTAATGACATAAACTCATATTTTTTTTAGCCACTGCGCTATGCCTTTCTCCACTAATTGCAACGCATGTTCAAAAGCAGCTACATCTTTTTGATACGGATCGGGAATGTCAAATTCACCCCACTCGCCTAAACGAAACACCTTACCTTTTGCGCTAGGCTCATCACCCACTAACGCATTTTTATGCCCTGTTTCCATCACCAAGATAAGATCGGCCTTGCGAACCAACTGACTATTAATTTGCGTGGCTTTGTAGTCCGAAATATCAATGCCTTTTTTTAACAACAACTCACAAGCCGTTTTGTCCGGCGCATGATCAACTAACGCACCCAACCCCGCTGAACTGACGCTGTAACCAGTTTTACCCGCAGCACTCAACGCATCCCTCAATAACGCCTCTGCCATAGGGCTTCTACAAATATTGCCAACACAAACAACAAGAATATTATTAAACAACGACTTACTCTCCAAATAACGTTATAGGTAAGCTATTTCAAAGGAAATAACGATTGCCTCGGCGTAGCCTTTAAGACACGACAGCGACACGACTTAAAATTGATTGACGGCGACTAAAACTCAGTTTTATCACTTGCACTTGTTAGCTACTGTGTAAAAATTGCCACGATTATCATGGGTTAACCCTATCATTCCACACTATAACAACACCAGCCTTGCAATATGATAAGCAATTTATACGCCATATTAATAAAAACATAACGCAAGTATAAATATTTCAAATAAAAATCAGTAACCATCTAATAAATATAGAAAATAAAACACATGATTTTTGTACGTGTTTTTATAAAAACCGATGCTCACTTAGGAAGGCTTATGTGAATGTAAATAAAATCGACATGATTAGACTAGGAATTGTAAAATTTTTGATTACTATTCACGTCAATAGTAAATACCATCTAACATCATACTGACAGAGATCACATGCAAAAGTGTATAGTTTTTTAATCTAACCAAATCAATACACTGCTGACAAACATTTAAAATAACACAGCTCTAGCACATTGCCTTGCTGATATCTTCGCCAATCAATTGTATTTTATACTGACAGTGTCGTAAATGGATGTATATATTCTCACTGATAGATGCACTGGATGGGTAAGCCATAAGCCACAGATCGGGATTATCGTAGGCATGCCGCTGACTGTATCTCAAAAACATGCTTGATCGCAGGTAACGTTTAATTAACGTACCAAGTATAGTCGAATTATTTTAATAGCACATAGAATCAACCTGTTCATTAAAATAAAGGCTGCCTGAAATAAAGCGACATCATTTTTTATTTTATGACAGAACTCACATTAACTTTTTTGATAGCCGCCGCTATTTTTTTGGCCAATAATCGATATTGCGTGCCATTGGTTAAATGAATGTTTTCAGCATCCCATATGACACCGCTATCGGTTTGCAAAGTAGACACACCATCAATCGTATTAGCTAACAAACGTTGCGACTCTCTCACCTGCGGCCAGTATTTAAGCTCACTCCGGACAGGCAGCTTAGCAGTGTCATGCAACCTAACGATTATCACTGGCGTTTTTGGGCTATCGCCAACATCTGCACGATAAGCACCAATAATTGTCGCAAATTTAATAGACCATGCTGTTGCAGCCTTCAGAGATAACGCGTCTTGCTCACCTTGTAATATAACGATTTGCGTCAACTTGTCATGGTGATCTTTAACAAACTGTGTTGATTTTGCATAGACACTATTTTCATCGCTGGATGGCATAAAAAAGCTTGCGGGCTCACTGCCGTGTATTGCCGTGTAGATTGCCGCCGAACAATTATTGACACCCCACAAATAGTTTAAATCGGGGACTCCGTCTATTAAATTTCTTGCATTTGACTGACCTAACACCATGATATAACGATTATTATCATGGCAATCGCTGCCTATAAATTGTACGTCTTTACTAAAGTCATCGGTGGTAATACAAACGCCATTTGGTGCAGCTAATAGGCTAAGCACCGCTAATACTAACTTTTTCATGGCCAGTTATTATCAGACTTATAGGATTGTCTTGGTAGATAAAATTTATTCATTGTGCAGCCTTATTTTTTAGTTTTAAATGTAAACTATATTATCATTAAGATAAAAAATAAAGCGGCATTTATTTCGCAAGCAACTATTTTACAATTAAAAATTTAAAATAATTATCAGCATAAAAAATAAAATAAAGTGTAAAAAAATAATTTACTTGATATACCGAAACGCTGAACTAGTCATTGCAACATCCCGAATTTTGTTGCGCCTTACCCGCTAGTTAAAAAATAATCTCAGTAAATTTAGCGTTCGCCGTTAATACCTGTAGCTTGGCGAGCTGCGTTAAATCTATGCGCTGCTGGCAACCACTGCCTAACAATAAATATTCACGCCGATCCGCCGTGATAATATCCAGCGCTTTGCCTTCGATAGAATCGTTATTTTTTAGCGTCACCCGTATTTGGTAGCCATACAGACAGACAACCTCAATATAATCGTGTAACTCACAAGCTAAGGTGCAGATATTCATGGGCTTTCCCTTTTATAAATTACATGATGTGACGATAATGATGTCACTGCTACGCCATTTAACCAGCCTTAGCACAGTTACGACTGCTGTGTGCGAATACAATGCGTGTGATAAAATCACTCAGACAATTGCTAAGCGCATTCACATAGCGCAGTGATAAACTTTACGCTATCTCCACTTTTTCTTGTTAGAGCAGGTGATCCAATGTCCCACTGGTTTAGGCGTTTTTTAGGGCTAATTTTATTGATTGCTACCGTTGGACTGGCAACCTGCCAGTCTATGCTGAAAGCAGAAAGCCTTTTCGTTAATGTGTCGCCCACTAGTACTTAGTCACTCTTTAAGTGTCGGATAAAGCTTTTTCAATTTTATCCGAGCATCCT
>NZ_FUKI01000120.1 GCF_900163755.1 Crenothrix polyspora
AAAAGCGGCGAGACTGGCCGTACCGCCCTTGCCGTCACTGACGCTGATTACAATCGCGGAGGTAGTACCTACGTCGCTGGCCGTTGGTGTCCCCGTTAAAGCACCGGTGCCGGTACTGAAGCTTGCCCAAGCGGGTTTATTGCCTATGCTGAACGTCAAGCTGTCGCCATCAGGATCGCTGGCCACAGGCGCAAAATTGTATGCAGCACCGGCATTGACGCTGGTTGCTGAACTGCCGGTGATGGTGGGTGGCTGATTAGTTATTTTTGCCACAACTGATAAATTGAACGCTGGCAGGCTCTTATTACCGCCATACCCGTCATTGACGCTAATCACAATGCCGTTTGTCGTCCCTATGTTTGCCGTTCTCGGTGTTCCACTTAATACCCCTGTTAATACATTAAATACCGCCCATGCTGGCTTATTAGCAATGCTGAACTTTAGTTTGTCCTTATCAGGGTCGGCTGCAATGGGCGTAAATTTGTAAGCAACACCTGCTTGTGCGATAGCCTGGGGTGTGCCACTGATAGTTGGGGGCTGATTAAGCCGAAGCACTTGCAACTTAAATGTCAATCGTGCACTACGCCCCTTATTGTCCTTCACGGTGATGGTAATGATTCTGGCTGGAGCCACATGGGCTCTAGCTGGCGTTCCCGTTAAGATACCCGTTTGGGGATCAAAAGTGAGCCAAGCCGGTTTATTACTGATACTAAAAGTTAATGGGTCATTGTCAGGATCGCTAGCCGTAGGCGTGAAAATGTAGGCTGTGCCTTCAACTGCTTGAGTCGATGGTGGTCCGCTAATCACAGGTGGGCGATTAATCGCCGCGTAACTATTGACTTGATAAAATCCTAAAAAAATCGATAAGGCCGCTGCAAGTTTGTGCCTTACAATGGGCAGGTCATCATTATTTTTCATGAGGGCATTTCCTAGAGATAATGGGGTTGGCTTGGATATTGTAAAATGTTACTGATGTGGACATTGGCATAGCCCGTTATACCAGCTATTCCAAAGCAGGTATAACACAATGATTTTTATGTAAAAGAAATTATAACCATGTGTGTTAAAGCCTGTTGCTTTAAATTATAAATTAATTCCATAGTGTAAATCAATTTGACAGTGCTAAAAATGGCGGGAGTAGTTGCCTTTATCCTAAAAAAATCAGTTGGACATGCAGAAAACCGTTCGTACCCTATAGGGACACTGCTATTAAGTTAAGCAAAAAAGCACCCTCTCCTGCTGGAGAGGGGGTGAGGAAGATAAAATCAAGCATTTAAATTTCCCCTCATCCCAACCTTCTTATTTATGCCCTGTGGGTACCCTGGGCAGGGCAAGCGCATATAATTTTTACGCTGCACATAAATTTTTTCTCTAAAAAAGTCATCTAATCCCGCCAAAAAGCGTTTTCTTTTGATGCCTAACGCCAGTTTTTCATGACACCCTGACCCAAGCTTCCCAATACCAGACGACCAGATTGCGCACCATACGCAATGCTAGAGATATTGTTATAGCTTAAACCCTTATTTAACTGTTCCCATTTACCGTTCAGATTAAAGCGCAATACGCCCATTGATTGCGGACTGTAACCTCCAGAGGTATAAGCCATTGATGAGGTTGCCACCCATTCATTTTTAACAAAGGGCGACACAGCCACTGAGCGCATATAAGGATTTGCGTATAATTGTTGCCAATTATTACCTTCGGTTGCCGCCCAGAGGCCGCCTTTGCCCCCTGCGCTGCGTGTGTCAACCACTGCCATATAAGCACGGCTAGGTGTAAAAGGGTCTGCCACAATACGGCTAATAAAATAGCGCTCCAGATAAGCGTTGAAGGTGTCTGTCAGACTTTCAGGTTTTATCATGTGCGTGCTTTCTGTCCAATCCCAGCTATCACCACCATCTTTAGAGACAAAGAGCCCCGCACTGCCAGCGGCGTAAACCAGTTTGCTGTTAAAATAATCAACCGCTGTTGTGGTGCAATAATTGAGATTGGCGGTTTTGTCTCGGCAGCTTAAGACCTTGAGCCAATTTACGCCGTCATCAACACTGCGATAGACCTCTCCGTTAGCGGTTAAAAATACAGTGCGCTGTGTAACAGGGCTATTAGGGTCAACCGTGATGCCATAAATGAGTTTTTGATCTTCTACTGCAATGCCGTTGTTGGCATCTTGCCAAGAATCAAACTTGCCAGAATTGGTGCTGCGTAATAACGTCATGTGTTGATTAATATCATCCCCCATCGCTGCCCACACTTTACCTACATTGGCCTGGTCAATCGCAAAACTCGTTGCATTACCACCTGCGCCACGCCAACCGCCACCTGCTGCCAAAGCAGTCTCAAAGGGGGCGCGGTACATATTAAGGTTAAGTCGGCCATGATAAGGCCGTGGCAGAATCAATGGACTGGCGCTAGCCAGGCGTACTGGTTTAGTAGCTGATGCTGGCATGGCTTTGAAATCTCGCATTGAAGGAGTGGCCGCTATTGGCGGACTGGTAACCAGTTGCGTAGGGTTGCAGCTTTCCCAGCTCACTCCATTGTCAAGGCTACGCCAGCACCCCATATCAGCATAGCCGCCAAAAATGACGTTTTTGACGTTTTTGCCGGTTTTCCAGCGGCTTGCTGCGACATCCAGCGTGTTTATATTTTCAATACCACGAGACCGCCAGCCGCCGGTAGCACTGGCTTTGGTGAAATATTGTTTGAAGCTTATACCACCGTCTGTGGTGTTAAATAACCATTGTGCATTAACAAACAGCATGCGGTTGGCATTGCGTGGATCTATGGCCATAGTACGCAAACTTTCGCCAGTGTAGTAGAAGTTGCTCAGCAAATCAGTATTTTGTAAACTGGAAAAATGCCAATAATCGGGTATTTCCCAACCTGATTTACGCCCCCCTAGTGCGGTGTTATTATTAATAAAACGCCAGGTGAAATCACTGCCCTTTTTAGTGGCTGCCCAAATACCCCAACGGGCTGTTTCCCAAACCGACAAAGCGTTACTGACCAGTCGTAAGCTATTGGTATTTTTAGCATCGAGCCACACGCTGTAACCGACATTATTGCCAAAATAATCAAACTCCTGTGCTTGTCCAGTGGTAGACCACGTTGTACCTGCATCGGCTGAATAATACACGCCTGTGGTTGTTGATAAGTACATGTCATTTGGATTACTGGGAGAGAGGGCAAAATCAAAGGCATCGCCCAGTGTTGTACCAATAGCAGACCAGGTTTGGCCACTGTCTGTACTTTTATATACCGCACGTAGCGCCAATGACACAAAGCGATCCGGCGAAGAAACCGCATACAGTTCGTTAGAGCGTTTGGGGTGGATAACCAGCTTTTGTATGCGTGCGTTGGAAAGGCCTGTGGCTGCTTGTGATGTCCAGGAAAGCCCGCTGTTAGTGCTTAAATAAATAGTGGGGCTGGCGCTATTGTAAGCCGTATGACCCGCCGCATAATACGTTGCCGGTGTGCCAGGAGAAAACTGGATGCTGGTAATGTAGCGATCCGCTTGCGTTAGGGTGAATTTTCTACCTTGATTAGCGCTTCGGTAAATACCGTCATCACTGCCTAGCAAGATAATCTGAGGGTTAGTTTTATGGAAACCTATTGAAGAAATATGCGTCGATAATAAACCTTGTGGTGCGCCAATTGCCAACCAGCTGATGCCATTGGTCGTACTGAGATAAGCGCCACTGAGATCGCTGGCGGCAATAATTGTGCCAGTAGGGCCAATGCCGACGGCTTCAAACCACCCTCCTGCACCGGGCGTGATAGATTGCCAGGGTTGAGATGCCAGGGAAGTCGCCGCATGAGCATGGGCTAAAAAAACACTGCTGCTTAAAAAAAAAGGCAGTGCCATTACTTTAAAACTAAAAGTAGACTGTTTCATAGATGGGCTTGTAAATGTAATTTTATGAGTGTGATTTCTGAGTCCATTAACACACGGTGAATGCTGTATTTTTTCTGTTATTTAAGTTTAGTAATTGTAAGAAAAAAATACAACGATTACCATAATAATACAATAATACTATTTTAGTAATTGAAATTTAATAATTATTTAATTCATCGCAGATGAAGAAAGCTCTGAGTATTATTTACACTCAGACAGGGTGGTTTGCTGTGCGTCTCCCTACGTTAAGCTTGAGGAAACCTGATTGGACTTGTCTCTTCGGGACGATTTTTGAAATCTAGCCATAATTTTTAGGTGATTTTCAAAAAATAACAGGGAAACCTGAGGTTTGTCTATGTCTTGCGTTTTTTGAGTTTAAATTGTTCGCTACTTTTGTAAGAAATTGTAGAATAGTTTCGCGAAGAAAATCACCACAATCAAAATGACCAATGTTAAATATTTTGGATATTTTGCAAACAGTTGTGTATTGTTTGGCTTTGATTGCGTATTGGACACGGTGGTTTACTGCGCGAAACCGCCTGGCATATTTAGACCTGTCCGGCTCAATCGATTAAGAGAGTAATCACGGAATAATGGCCTATAGGTGAAAACAGATAACATCCCTGCAAGCGATATTATCTGCATAATACTAGACAGAATGCGTATTGCTGTACCTTATCAAGGCAATTTTGTCACTTCCGAGAGCTTGTTAAAGTCAACCCCAACACTAACAATAAGACTGGTTACTTCTTCAATATCCATCTTGGATTGTTTAACTTTTGACTTATCAACAATCACAGTAAAGCCAGACGTTGGATTGGGTGAGGTAGGAATAAACAAAACATATTTGTTTTCATAACGATTGGTCACATAAGCCATCATCCACATATTGTCCTTGGGGTATTCAACATAGACAATTTCTTTAGCAATGGTTTGGTCATGTGAAGAAAACATACCAATCACTTTTTTAAGCACGCGATAAATGGTATTTAAAAACGGGATACGCTCAATAATTTTGTCAAAAAGAGTAATGATCCACGGCTTGCCTTTTTCGACAATCGTACGCCCGATGGACACTAAGATGGTAAAACTAAGAATAAAAAACAACATTGTGTAAAGATAGCTATCTGCATAGCCATACACCGAGCTGAACAAATCAGATACCAATTCTTTGATAAAAATAATAATTTTAAGAATGATAACAATCGGGATAACGGCAAAAATACCAATCAAAAAATAATTCATCAGCGTTTTAGTGAATGCGTTCATCTCTTCCTCATATTTTTATTAGTTTTATTGTGCGCCACAAGACGTAGTGGGAATAATACGCCTACTTTACAGCCTCTTAATCTTTATGCATAGCGAGTAGTTACAGCGTTTTCACAGTTCAATAGTTACAGCGTAACCGTTCGCACTGAGCTTGTCGAAGTGTGCCGTTCATGCTTCGACAAGCTCAGCACGAACGGTGGCTGTAACTGTCCTAAGTTGAAAACGCTGTATGTCTTAAATATAAAAAATAATCAATCGTTTACCTGGCTAAGTGATTGCATTATTTTATCAAAATTAGTCTCATCATAATCAGCACTCATCGGCAGACTCATCACATGTTGGGCAAGTTGTTTGGCAATAGGTGTGCAATCCGCGCAACATAAATCCTGATAAGCGGGTTGTTGATTTAACGGTACAGGGTAATGCACCGCTGTTGGAATACCGTTTTGCTTGAGTACATCCTCAACTTTTGCGCGATCATCAACCACTATTGTGTATTGTGCAAACACACTACTGCGATCTTGTCGTTGCTGTATTCGTGTTATGCCAGCAGCATCCATTAAGTGGTTATAGTGTTTACCCACAGCTAATCGCTGCGTTACTTCCCAATCAAAACGCTCCAGTTTAGCTAATATAATAGCGCATTGCAGGGTATCCATACGTCCGCCGACACCGATACGGGTATGATAATAACGTCGACTTTGACCGTGTACACGAATTTCACGGCTAGCTTTTGCAAGGGCATCATCGTTAGTGAATATTGCACCGCCATCGCCATAACACCCCAGTGGTTTACTGGGGAAAAATGATGTACAGCCGATTGTGGAAAGATTACAGCTCTTATTGCCCTTGTATTCGGCACCAAAACTTTGCGCGGCATCTTCAATCACAGGCAGATTGTATTTTGCCGCAATCGCATTAATGTCGTCCATGTCGGCAACTTGTCCGTACAAACTCACCGGCATAATCGCTTTGGTGCGTGGCGTAATTTTGGCTTCAATCAGGCTGGCATTAATGTTACAGGTGTCGGGCTCAATATCTACAAACACTGGTTTTGCGCCCAACAAAACAATTACTTCCGCCGTCGCCACAAAAGTAAATGGCGTAGTGATGATTTCATCGCCAGGCTGAATACCCAAGGCCATTAAGCTAATCAGCAGCGCTTCTGTGCCACTTGCTACCGTAATGCAATGTTTTGCACCCGTATACGTCGCTAGCTTTTCTTCCAACTGAATGACTTCAGGCCCCATGATGTATTGGCCGTGATGCAGCACCTGATGAATATTATGTTCCAATTGTGGACGAATTGCGTCTTGTTGGGTTTTTAAATCAATAAAGTCTACCGGCTTGACGTGCATGCTCTGCGCCAGATACGCTATCGGCGATAGAATACGTGAATCATTCATTGCTAACAGGCTGTCATCACGGGTTAATAATGCTATTTCATTCACTTTGAAACGATTTAACGCTCTGATCAGTTGCTCATTTTCTGGATTTTGCGTATTGAAAACATCGCCTTCGCTGGCTAATGCCGCTAGCCAATGTTTATTAGCTGAAAACGCCTGTAATTCTAATAAGGCAATTTGCATGGCGGCTCTGGCAGAAACACCAGGACGCACACGCGTAATTTCGCTGCTCAGATTATAGGTAAGCGCCTGCACTGATCCCGCGTATAACCACACGCGCCCACCGGCCATTGCACAGCGCTCTATCGCTTGTTGCGCTTGTTGTTGCCATTCCATTTTAGGCGCACACATATCAACAACGATATTTACATCCAAAAGTAAATCCATGCTTATTAATCCTCTTGTAATGTAAAAGCAGTAATGTGTTGACGTTGTTTTGAACTCAATTCGGGTAAGTCTTCCTCTGCTAAAGACAGTACTTGATTTTCAATATCTTTCATTTGCTTTAGCCACGTATCGCCCGGATGTGCCTCAAGTAATAAATCGAGCTGTGATTGTTGATAGACAGCACTGGATTTATTGGATATTGAAAATTCATCCGCTATCTCCAGCCGTCCATTATGATGCGCCGCGTCAATTTGCATGCCGTTATTCTCCAGAGGTAACATGACCCGTTTTTAAAATATACACTTTGCCCGTGTGTGGACACGTTGCCGTTGCAGCGCCGGTCAGCGGCAAATCCAGCTTTTCACCGTACTCACTCATCCAGCCAATTTGCTTTGCAGGTACGCCAACCATTAACGCATAGTCAGGTACATCTTTATTAATGACTGCGCCCGCGCCAATAAAAGCATACTCGCCAATAGTAACGCCGCACACAATCGTGCAATTAGCCCCTAATGTTGTACCGCGCTTTACCAACGTATTGCGATATTCGTCTTTACGCGATACCGCTGAGCGTGGATTATACACATTGGTAAATACCATACTAGGCCCACAAAACACATCGTCTTCTAAGGTAACATTATCATAGATTGATACGTTGTTTTGTACCTTAACATTATTGCCGATCAGTACCTTATTGCCGACAAATACATTTTGTCCAAACGAGCAATTGCGACCAATTTTTGCGCCGCTACAAATGTGCGCCCAATGCCAAACTCTGGAGCCGTCACCCAGTTGAGCGCCTTCATCAACAATAGCGGTATCATGCTTTGTGTATGCCATATTTAATATTCCAGCGGCAAATTAACAGTTTTGCCATCTCGTGCCGATAGATATGCCGCAATTAAAACTTCAAGTGATTTTAAGCCTTCGCGGCCATCAGTATCCGGCTCTGCATCACCACGTAACACATCAATTACATTTTTGTAATACAACGGATGTCCAAAGCCATATACCGAAGTTGTTTCGTAATTGGCCTCTTTAATATTTTTATCGTAATCTTGCTCATCTGCAAAATGCCAATCTTGAATATCATTGACGGCAACGCCGCCGACTCTTACAGTGCCTTTGTCACCCAGTATAGTGATTGAACCTTCATAGTTTTTAGGATAGGCTAGCATGGTAACGCTCATTGATCCCAACGCGCCATTGCGCCAACGAATATTCAATACCCCCGTATCTTCAACTTCAATATCGCGTTTCAAGGTTGACATCATGGCTTGTACACTGGCAACAGGGCCAATCAGCCATTCAATTAAATCAACATAATGGCTGGCTTGATTCATAAACGCACCGCCATCAAGCTCCCATGTACCACGCCATTTTGCCTGATCGTAATAATCTTGTGGTCTGGACCAAAATACATTGATATGCACCATGTTAATACGGCCAAAACGCTTTTCTTTTACTGCGCGTTTTAATAACTGAAGCGTTGCGTTGCTTCTGTTTTGTTTAACCACAAATAAGCGCACGCCAGCAGTATCACATGCTCGCACCATCGCTAAGCCGTCATTCCAACGCGTTGCCATAGGCTTTTCGGTAATAACATGCACACCTGCGTGCGCCACGGTAATGGCCTGTTGTGAATGCGTGCCACTGGGCGTACACAACGACACCACATCCAGTTGTTCATTCTCCAGCATTTCCTCTAATCGAGAATAGCCTTTAACGGCATAACGTGCTGTATGCTCTTTCAGTATGTGCAGATTAGTGTCGCATACCGCAACTAATTCAAAATCATCGGCATGCGCTTCAACTGAACCAAAATGATTTTTTGAAACTCTGCCGCAGCCGACAATAGCTATCCGTATTTTTCTTTGCTTTACTGTTGAGAACATGGTGACCCTCTCCTAATGTCTATTTTTAACATTCCAATGTAGCATTCTATCGCAAGTCGTTACGCTAACAGGCTAACGACCTTGCTGTTAAATGAACCGTGACGCAATATAGTGCGTCATCAGTGGCTTAAAAAAACTGACAGAAGCCGCTAAAATCAGTATAAGTTTAACAAAAAACGCGCCGCTGCGCTTGTGAGACCGCTATTGAATAGGTTTATTTACTTAAAGATAAAACAAAATGTAAGGGGACTGGCTAAGATTGTTTTGCTGTCTGGTTTTACGAGTAAGCGTATCTTGGGGCGTTATAGTTTTTCTCTAAACATAAAATACACCGCTCCACATAAGCAAAAACCGGCCCATAAATAATCTAGTTTTAATGGTTCACGTAAATAGTAAATCGAAAAAGGCACAAAAATACTCAGGGTAATTACTTCTTGAATAATTTTCAGTTGCCCAACGCTGAGCGCAGTATAGCCAATACGATTAGCCGGAACTTGTAATAAGTATTCAAATAAGGCAATGCCCCAACTGATTAACGCTGCGATAATCCAAGGCTTATGGCTTAGTTCTTTTAAGTGCGCGTACCAGGCAAAGGTCATAAACACGTTACTGCACAATAGTAAACTAATGCTGGTTAAAACAGGATAATTCATGAAGTTTTGGGTTGTTGTGTGTACGCCAAACAAACAGTGGATTAATGAGTAACGCGATATTCATGCGTTGCGGGTGATTTTTTGTGGTAATTGCTTATTTTTAGGCAATAAAAAACCCGTTAAGTTAGATAACTTAACGGGTTTTAGTATTTATTCATTGGTACCGAGAGCCGGAATCGAACCGGCACGATGTCACCATCACCGGATTTTGAATCCGGCGCGTCTACCAGTTCCGCCATCCCGGCAAATGAATTACAGGCATTATAAAGGGAGTTATTTAATAACACCAGCTTTTTTAAAAAAATTGTATGCTGAGCGCTGCAAAATAGCGTAAATAGATTTTTATCTTTATGATGGTCGGCCTATTTTATTCACTTGCAGAGCACTAAACGGCTACTGCAACGCATTATTTTGACGATTTATTTTTAATGATACCATGAAAAAAAGTGATTTTTCCTACGACTTACCCGATGCTTTAATTGCACAAACACCGCTGATAGACAGAACCGCAAGTCGGTTATTGGTGATGAACAAAAAAACCGGACACTGTGAAGACACGCAATTTAATACATTTATTGACTTACTCAAGACGGATGATTTACTGGTTTTTAACAATACCAAGGTTATTCCTGCCCGACTGTTTGGTAAAAAACCAACGGGTGGACACGTTGAAATATTAATTGAGCGGGTGACCGGCAGCCACCAAGCGCTTGCACATATAAGAGCGAGTAAATCACCTAAAGTGGGTACCTGTATTGATTTGGCAGAAGGCCATAGCTGCAATGTATTGGCGCGGCACGATGATTTATTTGAGCTACAATTTTTTGGGCTACCTTTATTGACACTATTAGAAAAAATAGGCCATATACCTTTGCCACCCTATATTAAACGCGCTGATGATGCGGTTGATTTAATTCGTTATCAAACCGTTTTTGCGCAAGAAGCGGGTGCGGTTGCAGCGCCTACCGCAGGCTTGCATTTTGATGTGGCTTTGCTGGATAAAATAAAGCAAAAAGCGATACAAACAGCCTATGTTACCTTGCATGTCGGCAGCGGTACGTTTCAGCCAGTGAGAGTGGATAATTTAGCAGAGCACATTATGCACAAAGAGTATTTTGCGGTAACGCAGGCAACAGTTGACGCTGTTTTGCAAACAAGAGCACGCGGTGGACGGGTGATTGCTATTGGTACAACGGCTGTGCGTGCTTTAGAGTCAGCCAGTAAGTCGGGTACGTTGAGCGCTGGATTTGGCGATACCGATTTGTTTATTACACCGGGCTATCAATTTAAAGCAGTTGATGCTTTATTAACCAATTTTCATTTATCAGAATCAACCTTATTGATGCTGGTATCGGCATTTGCCGATTATGAGCCAGTTATGTGTGCTTATCGCCATGCGATTGCGGCATCGTATCGGTTTTTTAGTTACGGAGATGCTATGTTTATAGCAGACTAACCATTAAACAACAGTGCTGCATGGCTTAAAATCCATGCGGCACTGTGTAGCGGTTAATTAGGTGGATTTAGTTAAAATAGCTTTGTGAGTTATAGCCGCGTGGCAGTGGCTATTAGAGCGGCTAAGGTCTTTTGTTCTTCTTTGGAGGGTTTATAGGATTACATAAGCTTACGAGTTAAGCAATATGTATAACTACCTATTTAATAAGTTAAAAAAAATTGTTATGCTGTATTTTATGAATGGGTTAATCAACAAGATTACGTTAAATTTTGCTAAATAAGCTCAACTTGAACGTTAAGAATAAAAAATCAACATAATCAGTAGTTTTTATACAAATTAAGGAATGATGAATGAAGTCCAATCAATTAATAACATCAGCAGTCATTTTATGGGCAAGCTTAACCGTATCCTCGGTAAGTTATGCTCAGCCATCGGTGTTGACATCTGATCAAGATGGTTTGTTTGCTGTCGATAAGCAAGCTAATATTTGGGGAACCAATCAAGTAGAGGGTAAGTACGCACAGCAAGTGGTGAAATTTTCTGGTAAGCGTACGCAGTTTTCTCGCAAGGCGTATACGGGGTCGCTTATTAGAGCTCTTAAACCCAAAAACAGTAATGTTGTTCATAATACAGAGGGTACTGTTGAGCAAGTATGGCCATTACCCGATGGCACGGTTTTGTTTATGGCGGGTGTTAAGGGTAAAAACTATTTATACAAATTAAACCCTAAAACCAATACGGTTGGTAATAATAATTTAGGTAATTACAATAATAAACAGGCTGTTATGAATGTTGGTGAGAGTTACGACAGCCGCTTGAAAAAAAATGTGCATTATGAGGATATTCGTGGATTGCATCAACGATCTTTGCTGGTAGCAAAAGTGGCCGGTAAAACGGTGCTGTTTTTCGGCGATTATAATGTTAATCGTAATCGGGTTAAAGGCGGTGCGGGTGATGCAGTGGGCTTGTGGCAATCTACTGACATGGGCAATACCTGGCGTAGTGTTGTCAAATGGAACACTAATGGCCTTCATGCGGTAGATCATATCCATGGACTTAGACAAAATCCATATAACGGCTGGATATATATATTATTCGGTGACGATAAAGATGAGCCGGGCATTGTGGCTTGGAATGGTGTGTCCAGAGCTATCCCTAATAATACGCCTTTAGCTAATATTGGTCTTAAAAATAGATATTCAGGCTGGAGAGCGCTTTCGGGTACGCAAAATGTACGTGCTGGTGATATTGTATTCACTAAGGATAAATGTGTTTGGCTACCTGATCGTGACTTTATTAAGCCCGGTTCAACATTGTTCGGTCAACGGGCTAATCATGATTTAACGGGCTTGCAGTCAACTAATCCTTTTTATTTTGGTAATGGTGTTTCCCCGATTCTTGCAGAAATAGATGCCAAAGGTACTATTTATTGGGCATCATTCAGATCACAATTTAATCCTTTAGCGCCAACCAACGAGACAGAAAAGAAACTATATTTATGGACCTCAACCGATTCAGGATTTACCTGGTCGCTGCCTGTTAAAATAGACGTTTATAACAATTGGACATCTGTGCCACAAAATTTATTTATTTCTTCTTGGGGTGAGCTTGTGTTGGGTGGTCGGGGTGTTATTTTTGATGATGCAGCTAAGGGCGATGCCAGCGGCTCTTCGGTTTATTTGCGGCGATAATACGTAGCCTATTAAATGTCGCTGAGTAAAATAACCGTGTGTTTTTAACCCAGAGTACGGAATTTTCTGAGCATATTTTTTGCCTTGATGAACTAAGCATAAGGTTTTTTAACAAAATAAGTGGGTGTTTTTTTAGCCCTTGTTTTTTTAGTGGCCAAGGCATTAAAAAAAATGGTATCGTTACTGGGTTTGGCATAAATTACAGACCCATTACATACTAGGAGACAATATACAATGTCAGTAGAAAACGTATTAAATATGATAAAAGAAAACGACATCAAGTATGTCGATTTCCGTTTTTGCGATACCCGTGGTAAAGAACAGCACGTTACCTTTCCTGCACACAGCATTGATGAAGGTACTTTTGAAGACGGCAATATGTTTGATGGCTCTTCTATTGCCGGTTGGAAACATATTAACGAATCAGACATGATTCTTATGCCTGATCCAAGCACAGCGGTTATCGATCCTTTTTACGATGATAACACTTTGATTTTGCGTTGCGATATTATTGAACCTAAAAACATGCAAGGTTACGAACGTGATCCACGTTCATTGGCTAAACGTGCTGAAGCGTATTTACAATCTACTGGTCTTGCTGACGCAGCGTATTTTGGTCCTGAAAACGAATTCTTCATTTTTGATGATATTCGTTGGGGTGTTGAAATGAGCGGCTCTTTCTTCAAAATTGATTCTGAAGAAGCGGGCTGGAATTCAGAAAAATCTTATGCTGACGGCAATACTGGCCATCGTCCTGGGGTTAAAGGTGGCTATTTCCCTGTGCCGCCCGTTGATTCATTCCAAGACATGCGTTCTTCTATGTGTTCTACCTTAGAAGAAATGGGCATGATTACCGAAGTGCATCATCATGAAGTTGCAACAGCGGGTCAATGTGAAATCGGCGTTAAATTTAATACCTTGGTTAAAAAAGCTGACGAAGTATTAGGTCTTAAATATGTTGTTGCTAATATTGCCCACGCTTATGGCAAAACAGCAACCTTTATGCCTAAACCTATGGTGGGCGATAACGGCAGCGGTATGCACGTTCATCAATCATTATTTAAAGACGGCAAAAACCTGTTTACCGGTGATTTGTACGGTGGTTTGTCAGAAACTGCGTTGTATTACATTGGCGGTATCATCAAGCACGCGAAAGCCCTTAATGCTTTCACCAACGCGTCAACTAACAGTTACAAACGTTTGGTACCAGGTTTTGAAGCGCCCGTTATGTTGGCTTATTCAGCGCGTAACCGTTCTGCGTCTATTCGTATTCCTTTTGTTAAAAATCCAAAAGGCCGTCGTATTGAAGTACGCTTCCCTGACTCCACTGCAAACCCTTATTTAGCTTTTGCCGCGATGATGATGGCTGGCTTAGATGGTATTCAAAATAAAATCCATCCTGGCGATGCGATGGACAAAGATTTGTATGATTTACCTGCTGAAGAAGCTAAAGCCATTCCACAAGTATGTCATTCATTTGACCAAGCCTTGGATGCGCTGGATAACGACCGTGAGTTCTTAACGCGCGGTGGTGTATTCACTGATGACGTAATCGACGGTTACATTGAGCTGAAAATGCAAGAAGTCACTCGTTTACGCATGAGTACACATCCGGTTGAGTATGACATGTATTACAGCTTGTAAATTTTCGGGCTGTTTCGTATAGTCCCACGCAGTATCAGAACCCCGCAAGTTACCTGACTTAGCGGGGTTTTTTATGTTAAAACGTTCCTAATCAAAACCACAGAAACCAAGGCTAACGGTTACATGCCAGAACCGCCGCCGTATAACCACGGGTACTAGCTAACCACACAAGCCACTGTAACAGGTGGCTTTTTTATTTAAACGTATCTACAATAACCGCATGGCTAAAAAATATACGTGGCATGAAATAAAGCGCGAGGCAAACATAAACAAGCATAAACTCGATTTTATTGATGCTTGTTTGGTACTTGAAAGCCCGTTTCGGATGGATATGAGTACCGAGCGTAACGGGGAAAACAGACAGCAATCATTTGCTTATGTATTTGATGTACTTATGGTGTTAACAGTAGTCTATTTACCTTTAGAAACCCCCCACATCATCAGTTTTAGACCTGCTAAACGAAGCGAACGAGAGGCTTACCATGACTGGCTTGAAAATGACTACGATAACAACGGATGAAATGCACGCAGCGCGTGACTGTGGCGAATCTAAAACAGATTGGGCGGTGTTGCGACAAAACCAGCGTGATGGCATTGAACCCAGTGACGATGAAGATTCACCAGACGCGGCTTTATTAATGCGAGAGATTATTACTAAACGGCGTGGTGGCCGTTCTGTTGGCAGTGGCAATAAAGAACAAGTGGCTATCAGATTTGATAAAGACATTCTGGAATACTTTCGATCTACCGGCACAGGCTGGCAAACGCGCATCAATGATGTTCTAAAAGAATGGGTTAAAGATCACGCGGCTTAGCTATATCGATAGCATCGACATATCAAAATTATATGTCGATATTTTTGCATTTTGGCGAGTGTGAATTTAAAAAACCGTTCGTGGTGAGCTTGTCGAACCATGAACCACAAGTCCTTCGACAAGCTCAGGACGAACGGGGTATTTTATAGTACTCGACAAAGTAAAAATGACTAAGTACTACCTGTTCCTTAAAAATTTTTGAACATCCAGCAATTACACCTCAACTGCCGCTACTCACACTGTCAAAAAATATTACACTGCTATTTTTTTGGTTGTTTTGTCAAAAATTTGCATATTTTTTATTTAGAAACAATTGTGCTTAAGTAAAAAATACAGCTTTGTAAGCTTTTATCAAAATGCGTAAGCCACAGCTGATTTTAGCAGCCAATATCAATTTATTTATTTTCTTAAGGCTTTGGTTTTTTTCTATTTTATGTCAGTAAAAATTACAATAACTTTTAATTAGGCTGAAATACCTGGCTTTATAGTATTGAATACATTGTAAAAAATAACTACATTTAATCGGCTTATTTCTTGCTTATTTTTCTGGCAGTGTGCGTTGTATTTGTAAGTGAGTGAGTGTAGTCGCATTACCTAAGCCGTAGTTACGTTACTTTTTAATTTTTTATGGAAACCAAGCCCATGTCTAATCGTATTGTATTTATTGATCCCCGTGTTTCTGATTATCAATCTTTGATTGCTGATTTACCTGCTGGTACTGAAGTTGTTGTGTTGGATGCCAATCGTGATGGTGTAGAACAAATAGCGCAGGCTTTGCAAGGTAAGTCCAATTTGGATGCGATAGATATTGTGTCTCATGGTGCGTCGGGGGCGGTTTATTTAGGGTCTAGCATTTTAGATAGTTACAGTATTGCGGGTTATGCAAATCAATTGGCGGATGTGGGTAGTCATTTGGGTGCAGACGGCGATATTTTATTGTATGGCTGTAATGTGGCGGCGGGTGATGTGGGGCAGGCGTTTATCAACCAATTGGCGCAAGCAACGGGCGCGGATGTAACAGCATCAACCAATTTAACGGGCCACAGCGCGTTGGGTGGCGATTGGCTGTTGGAATCCAGCACGGGGGCGATTGACGCGCAAAGTATACAGGCGGCTGGCTTTGTTGGGGTTTTGGCCACAACCCCAACAGATGGCGATGATACGATAACAGGAACAGTTAACAACGAGACTATTTATGCGTTAGCGGGTAACGATAACGTTGATGGTGGAGCAGGAGATGATTTTATTTATGGTGATGCAGGTGCAGATACCCTGAAAGGCAACTTTGGTAACGATACTCTATATGGCGGTATTGGTAACGATACTCTGGATGGCGGTGCTGGTAACGATACTCTAGATGGCGGTGTTGACGATGATATTCTGAAGGACTATGAGGGAGGCAGTAACACATTGTCGGGTGGCGCTGGCAATGACAACATAAGCGTAAATGGGGACGGTGGTGGCACTAATAACACACTTAACGGTAATGAAGATAATGACACTATATATGCTCAATTCTGGAGCAATAATAACACAGTTGCACTCAATGGTGGCACAGGTAATGATTTAATTAGTCTTGCTTTTCATGGTAATAGCAATAATGCGGAAATAGACGCTGGTGCAGGTGATGATGTTATCGTTGTTACACCATCTATCGCAGGTTCAATTAAAATCACTACTGGATCAGGCACTGATCAGATTGGTCTTGAAAGTGCATTCAGAGCTTCGCCTATCATTATTACTGATTTTTCTGTTACAAATACCGGCAATGGTATCGATAAAATTAATTTAGGTAATACAGCAAATACCAATACCAATACCGGAATACTCACTGCATTAGAGAACTGGGATGGCCAAGATCCTTTTGCAGGTGGTTTTTTACGCTTAGTACAAAATGGCGTTGATACCTTACTGCAAGGGGATATAGACGGTAAAGGCACATATAACACTTGGGAAACTTTAGTAACACTTCAAAACACAACAGCATCTGATTTTACCGCAGCTAATTTTAGCCCAAGCTATACACCTATTACAGTGGTAATAAACCATGCGGCTACAGATATCACATTATCTGCGAACAGTGTTATTGAAAATACAGCAGTTGGCACAGGTATTTTAGTTGGAACCATCAACATTACCGACCTTGATGCCAGTGGCAATAGCAACGTATTAACGCTGACCGGAACCGATGCTAGCTTGTTTGAAATTCGTAATGGCGTCGAATTGTTTTACACGGGTAGTAGCCCAGATTTTGAAGATCGCGACAGCTACAATATTACAGCGACATCAACCGATGGTACATTAACTTATAGCCAAAATTTAACAGTAAATGTAACGGATGTTGCTGATGATGCACCTAATACATGGATAGGCACAGAAGGTAATGATAATAAAGTGGGAACAACAGACAATGACACGCTGTATGGGCGTAGCGGTAATGATGTTTTAGATGGCGGCGCAGGTGTAGACAAGCTTATTGGTGGGTTTGGTAACGATACCTTAAAAGGTAATTTTGGTGACGACAAATTATATGGGGGAGCTGGCAACGATAACCTGCAAGGTGGGACAGGTATTGATGAATTGCATGGTGGTGATGAAAATCCCAACAATGATATTTACGCCAAAGAGTTGGAGTGGTTTCATAATGCGGGTGACAGATTAGATGGCGGTTTTGGCGATGACACACTTTATGGCGATAAAGGCCAGGATTATTTACGCGGCGGTGCGGGAAAAGACGTTTTATACGGTGGTGAGGATGGCGATTATTTAAATGGCGATGCAGGTGATGACGCGCTATTTGGTGATGCAGGTGATGACTTCATAACCGACAACGATGGCAGTAATGCTTTTTATGGTGGCGATGGTAATGACGTTATCGGTGGAACGGGTGATCAAAATGGTGGAGAAGGTAATGACTCATTATCAGGGATTGGCAATGGCTTTACCTTAGATGGTGGTGACGGCGACGATATTTTGTTCTCTGACGCGACTAATTCAACGCTAATAGGCGGTGCGGGTAACGACCGTATTAATCTGTATCTACAAGATACACTAGATGCTACTACGAATGATATTATCGCCACACTGACCACAGCTGACGCCGGTGTGGGTGATGATGTCATTAATATTAATATTAGCCGCAACTATTCTCAAGGAATCTCACAAGCCAAAATCACTACCGGCGCGGGTGCAGATACTATTGAGTTATCTAATATGACCGATAGCGCCAATAAACTAGGCATTATTACGGTGAGTGACTTTACAGTGGGTTCGGTTGTTGACCACGATAAAATCAATTTAGATGTGACTGATACGGGTGTGTTATCGGCTTTAGTGGGGTGGGATGGCAGTGCCAATCCATTTGATGCGGGTTTTTTACGATTGGTACAAAACGGTGCCGATACCCAGCTACAATGGGATAAAGATGGCAGCGCGAGTAGTAATAATTGGACAACCTTAATTACGTTTGAAGGCAAGGTCGCCAGCAGTTTTAACGCAGATAATTTTTTACCTGCGTATGCACCACGCGTTGTGACTAATACTGCACCGACAGCGGTCAGCTTAACGAATGCCATCATCGCAATTAATGAAAACAGCGATACCAGTGTGCCTGTTAAAGTCGCAGATATTCAGCTAACTGACGATGGTGCTGGTACAAATACCATAACACTCAGTGGTGCCGATGCCGCTAAATTTGAAGCGATAAGTGACGCACTGTATTTAAAAGCTGGTGTCACGCTGGATTACGAAACTCAAACTGCCTACAACGTAAATGTTTCAGTCACCGATAAAGCGGTGCTGGGTAGCACACCTGTAACGACTGCTTACGCATTAGCGGTTAACAATGTTAGCGACCCGGCTAATCATGTTATTAACGGCACATCGGGCGCTAATACGACTCTAAACGGTACGGCTGGCGATGAAACAATTAATGGCTTAGGTAATAACGATATTATTAATGCAGGTGCTGGCGATGATATTGTTGATGGAGGAACAGGTAACGATACCGTGCATGGTGGTTTAGGCAATGACAGCTTGATTGATTGGTCAGGTATCAATACATTGTATGGTGATGAAGGGAATGACAATATCTCCGGTATAGGTAATTTATATGGTGGAACGGGCAGTGACACGGTAAGCCCAGGTGCATCAACCACCATAACGCTGGGTGAAGGCGGCACTGATTTAAGTGTGGATGTGCTAAGTTTATTTACTTACCTTGGCAATGCCTTTGGTACTACGCAATCAGCCCAAGCATCTGGTATTATCGTCACTGACTTTAAACCAGGTATCGGTGGCGATAAAGTAGAACTTAATAACCAGTTTGATGATTTATCACTTTATTTATACGGCTGGGATGGCGTAAAAAATCCTTTTGATGACGGCTATTTCCGCTTAATGCAAAATGGTGCCGATACCGAATTACAACTCAATTGGGACGGAGCGGCGGGGGGCTTTGGTTGGCAAACGCTGGCTATTTTGAAAAACACCACGGCAACGCACTTTACGGGAGCCAATTTTAGCGCTGGTTACACACCTGTGGTAGCAAGCAATCATGAGCCTGTTGCCACTCCGTTAAGTAATCAGGCTTTACTGGCAAATACTTCTTTAAACTACACACTGCCAAGTAATGCCTTTGTTGACCCAGAGGGCGATGCACTCATTTACACGGCAACTCTCAGCGATGGTACTGCTTTACCCAGTTGGCTAAGTTTTGACAAGGCTACCCATACATTCAGCGGTATACCGGCTAATAGCAACGCGGGCACGCTCAACTTGTCAATAACTGCCAGTGATACCCACGGCGCTTCTACCAGCTCGCCGTTGAGTATTAAGGTGTCAGGCGTGGTTAATGGGGTGGTGCAAGATGGTTATGTGGCAGGTGCTGATTTGTATGTGGATACTAACAACAACGGTAAAGCCGACCCCTCTGAAAAAACAGGGACAAAAACTGACGCAAATGGTAATTTCGCTTTTTCCAGCGATTTACATGGCACTATAATTGCCGTAGGTGGTACGAATACAGACACTAACTTACCTAATAATTTGGTGATAAAAGGGGCTGAAGGTTCAAGCGTTATCAATCCTATTACGACCTTGGTACAAAGTTATATTGAACAACATGTCGGTGGTACTGTTCAAGCTGCCGAAACGGCGGTAAAAGCGGCACTGGGGATTAACGCAGGCATTGATTTAATGCACTTTGATCCTTTAGCACCGAAAAACGCGGCTAATCCACAGGCGATTGAGTTGCAAAAAATAGTGGCTCAAGTGGTGGTGCTGGCTGATTTATCTACTAACAGCAGCACCAGCATTAATAATTTAGCCAACGTCATTGCTACATCGCAAATACCGATTGACTTAACAAAAATTGATGTCGTTACTCAGATTTTAGGTACTACTAAGCCAAATGATACGGTTATTAATCAAATTGTTAATACAAATACAGCCATAACGCATGTTACTTCTATTAATCAAATCAGCCAAACTCAGGAAGATGCCCTGAATAATGTCAATGATGCGCCGCTAGCATCAAATAATAAACTGAGTACACCTGAAAATACAGCGATTGAAAGCAAGCTTAACGCAATCGATGTTGATAGCAATATACTTACTTATACGATTGTACAAAACCCTACACACGGCGTAGTAAGTTTAAATACCAGCGGCAATTTTATTTATACGCCTGCTAAAGATTATGTCGGTGCCGATGTGTTTAGTTTTAAGGCTAATGATGGGCAGTTGGATTCTAATACTGGAACCATTAACTTAACTATAGACAACACGAATAGCGCCCCCGTTTTTACAGCCACTGCAAATACATTAACGGTGGTCAGCAACTCAGCCATTAACACAGTTGCAACTAATAAAGGTGTCACCTTTACCGAAGCGGCATTAACACATTATTTTACAGATACTGACAGTGCCAGCTTAGGTATTAAGCCGTTATTGTTAGATACTAGCCTTAAAGCAACCAGCAATAACAGCCTACCAGCTGATACTAATGCCACCGGGCTTATCACCTTGGTGGATGATAAAGTGTTGGGAGGTAAATTCCAAATGTCGGCAACAGATGGTGTGGCCGTATCTAGCAACGTCAATGTAACTTATGTGGATAAAGTATCCAGCTTACTCACCGCTGCAACAGTAGGTGATTCCATTATTGTTAACGCGAAAACTACTGCCGTCAAATTAATGGGGGGTAACGGCAACGATTACTTAATTGGCAACAACGGCAACGATACATTAGTAGGAGGCGCAGGTAACGACGTATTAATTGGAGGTGCGGGCAAAGACACTTTCATTTTCAATACCGCCTTGTCTACAACCAATGTCGATACGTTGACTGACTTTACGTCAGGTATTGATAAAATTCAATTATCGCATACCATTTTTAAAGGCTTCGCCATCAATAAAGGCGTGGGAGCTATTGATGTTGGCCTAAATAGTGGAAATAATAAGTTTATTTACGAAGCCGCTACACATACGCTGTATTACGATGCCGATGGTGGGGCACATAACAATGCTGTAACAATCGCTATTTTGGGTGGCTCATCCGTACCTGTCACCACCGATTTTAAAATAATTTAACCATTGCTTAGCAATGAACGTAAATTCGTAAAATAGATCAATCATATGGTGGTTTTGCGCCAGCAAATCACCATACTGAAACTATTTCCAACTCGATAAATTACTGAGAAAATACCGCCAACCACACGAGTATAAACTCACCGCAACGCCTTAATTTCCACTTCAGTTAGCCCTGTTTTGTGGGCAATCGTGGCATCATCTAACACATCCAACAAATTACGCGCAATTTCCAAAGCTTTTTCTGTTGCACCTTCAACTCGGCCTTCAGTCCGACCTTTCAGTAACCCATCGTGCAATGCTTTTTCAATAGAGCCGCGCTGCAAGCGAATAAAATCATGGCGTTTTTCCTGAGCCTCCAGTTCTGCCTTAGTTAATCCGGCTTCATTAGCAATATCAAAAGCTTCGTTAATGCTGGCTTCCACCATTAACGCATCGGGAATATAATCAAGCTTGCCCGCATTTTTGACAAAATAAATCCATTTATCATGAATGTTGTTCAAATCGTCAAGGCTTAACGTGAACTTGGGCAATTCGATAAAAATAAGTTCAATGTCATCGCTGTAATGGGTCAGTGTTTGGGTTTCCAATAATTTATAACGACTTAAGGTTTCCCTTTGTTCAGGGAACATAATGAAATCGACAAAGGTTAAGGCAATCACGGGGTTTAGCAAGCTGTATTGCTCGCCTTTATCGAGTTGAGCAGCGTAGGTTTTGGCGGCGTTGTACAGCACCCGCTTCTCAAAACCTTCCACGTTCAACACTTGCATTTCAATGATAACGGTGCTGCCGTTCGCTAAAACAGCTTTAACATCAACAAAGGTATCTTTCATGCCTTTAATAGCTGGGGCTTGATAGGGATCGATGATGGTCAAATCGGTAATCGCGTATTCGCCGGTGTAGTCCAAAATGGCATTCAGGAAGTTAATTAACAGCGGTTTGCTGCGTTCGCTACCGAATACTTTTTTAAAAGCGAAATCGGTTTTAACATCTAAAAAACGCATGGTGAGAAATCTCTTGAATTGGAAATGGAATAACTATAGCTGACTGTAATGGTGTTGATGATTTTCAATCTATGATTTGTTATGGGAGCGAATAATTTCCTTCGCTCCCACAAAAACATCTTATTTCTTCTTAAGCGTTGCCGTGATTTTTTTAGCCGCCGTCATCGTTACCTTGCATGTCACGGCTACTCCACTACACCCACCACTCCAGCTTCAAAAAGTGGGTCAACTGGCTTTAAAGTAAAGGTGGTAGTAACGGATTTGGCTGCATCCATTGTTACGGTACAACTACCAATACCGGAACAACCACCGCCACTCCAACCAGCAAAAATGGAGTTAACATCCGGTGCAGCGGCAAGGTTTATTTGGCTACCTTGTACATAATTTTCCGAACAATCTGCGCCGCAGCTAATACCCGATGGAGCACTGGTGATAACACCATTGCCGTTACCGGATTTTTCTGTTGTTAATGTAGTAGCAGCCGCAAAATTTGCCATAACTTTTTTCGCCTTACTCATTGATATAGTACAGGTATCGATTCCTGTACAATCACCGTCCCAATCGACAAGGTGAAAAGCCATTATTTGCTATCATCACACAGAGGACGAAAAGTCGAAGATTAGAAGTGATATTTTTCATTAAGAACCCTGTGATTTTATTTATTGAACAGATGTTCTGTCGTATGTTGCAAAAACCTACGAGGTTTTTAAAACCTCGTAGGTTTTTCGATTTATCCGACAGAATAAATGTGACTGAGTACTCGGTGTAGCTCAGTTATAGATGATATATGTTAACAGTAGCCGTGCATCCAGCAAGAGACTTTTGAATTATATTCAAGTACAAATTGTGTGTGCTTATTTGCCTGGCTTTAACGCGTTAGTGCATTCAATAAATGTGTCTTCCATTTCGCAGGTTCAATGCAGTCACCCGGCCTATTGATTGCCCGAATGTAAATGCCAAACCCTATTTGTTGGTTACATTCACCACCGGATGCAAAATCCCAATACGACCAACTAAATCCACGTTTTTCAGCCTCTTGGCGCATAGTTTTTGCCCAGTTTGCCCGCGCCTTGCCAGCACTCGCGCCGACTCCTTCGCTTTTTTCGTAAGTACCGAATTCACCAATATGAACAGGTCTGTTGTTAAGCTTGGCCCACGCAGTTACATAATCAAAGGCAGTCTGTATCTGAGCTAATTCTGTAGCCACCAACGGCAACCTACCCAATGGACCAGTGAGAGCCATATCTTGTAAGTTCACACCGGTTACGGGTTGATCGGAATAATTCGCAATTCTTAGGAGGCGCAAAACATCTGAGCCGGCGCAATCTTTAAAGTTTACGGTATAAGTTCGCAAACCTTTTAGGGTTGTGATCGTATAATAATCTTCGGTAGGCGTTGTATCGGGATCGTTGCAAAGTACACCAAGACGCAGCCCCGCTTTATTGGTTTTAAAGCTTAATGCGTTAAATCCCACCAAGTTAATGTAGGGGGAAAAATACAATCCGCCCCACGCGGTAAAATTGAGTGCCAGGGTATTACTCGGTTTTAATGACCATTTTGTTTGTTCATGCCAGACACCAAATGTCATACCGGGTACCAGTCGAAGCGTAGTACCTGTCCAGGTAACACCTGTCGGCAAAGGTGGATTTACCCACGACGCGCCTTGGTGGGTAAACGAAAAGGGGTCATAAAAATGGAAAGTGGCGATCAAATTCGGATCATTTTTCGGAAGCTGTAAATTCGGTAATGTCCATGCGCTATTAGCACTCACCCCACCTACAATAATGGGACGATTAGGATTAGTCTGCCGAATAACCTGCAACGTTTTATTTAACAGGGCATTCCAAAGGATTGGATCCTGCCCGAGCACACTAGTTGGCTCATTGAGTAGTTCAAAATATACGCTATTGGGCTGATTTTTGTAATGTTCAGCAATTTGTTGCCAGATCGACAGAAACCGTTCTTCTTCTGCGACAGGATCTTTATGTATGGGATCATCTGGGTTGTGATTGTCAATAATGATTGCCAAGCCATTTTTCAAAGCTTGTTGTACTGCCCAATCTACCCGTGCGAACAGTTCAGAACTGATGGTGTAGGGGGCAACGGTAAGAGTGCTGTACCGCATACTGGGTGGCTTGTTCATAGACCAACTGATCGGTAGGCGCACATGTTGAAAACCGGCTTTTTTAATGGTCGCAAAATAGTCCGCTTTTAACGGATACCCCCAGGTATAACTATTTGCATCATCGCCGACTAGGCCACCTTCTATACCGCCTTCAAAGGCTTCCATAGTGCCACCAAAATTAAGCCCACGCCCTAACTTGTTTTTAGGTGCAACGATTGCTGCTGCGGTGTTAAAGCCGTTATTTGTGTTTATTGTGGGATTGGCCAATAGTATTGGGCTGACAGTTAAAGCACAGCATAAACTGAGGTATAGTGCGGGTAGTTGTAATGCGCTACGCTTTGTATATTTGATGTTGGTAAAAAAATTAGTGATGGGATATTTCATCAGTTCTCTCCAATAATTTAAGACGCATGGTTTATTGTGGGAGTAAAAATGCTTTCACTCCCACAAATTAAATGTTGCTGTCCTTTTTTTGGCTACTGTCATCGTAACTTTACATGCTGCTTTGCCAGTACAACCAACACTCCAACCCGTAAAAGTAGCTGTGGTATTGGGTGTGGCTGTCAATGTCACTATTGTTTTATTGAGATAAGACTCGGTACAATCTGCATTACAGTCAATGCCTACCTGACTGTTAACTACTGTACCTGTACTCGTTCCTGCTTTAACAACGGTCAAAAGATACGACGGTATTTTTTTGAAGGTTGCCAATGATTGGAATTTTTATAAATATTCCCCAAAAATAATGAAATTGTTCGTGTAGATATCCCTATCTGAAAGTCAAATGGGAAAAGCGAATAGTTGTAACTTTCCCAGATAATAAAAGCTTGTGAAATAACGGTGCAGCGCGTAAAAAAGCTGCGGGAACAATTCTACGCCAATTTATTTACAATTCTACAAAATTGTAAAATAAACCTTACAATATTAAGCAGAGGAAATCCGTTATTTTTACAGCGTATTTAAATTATTTGATGAATAATAAGTGTGTAAAAATAATACATATCTGTAGATACAATAACGTTACTTAACTGAAAGCTGGTGGTTTTTTATTGATCAAATAATACGCTTTTAAGTAACGCAAACTCACCGCAACGCCTTAATCTCCGCTTCAGTGAGCCCTGTTTTACGGGCAATCGTGGCATCATCTAACACATCCAACAAATTACGCGCAATTTCCAAAGCTTTTTCTGTTGCGCCTTCTGCTCTACCCGCTACCAATCCTTCAGTTCGACCTTTCAGTAACCCATCGTGCAATGCTTTTTCAATAGAGCCGCGCTGCAAACGAATAAAATCATGGCGTTTTTCCTGTGCCTCCAGTTCTGCCTTCGTTAATCCGGCTTCATTAGCAATACCAAAAGCTTCGTTAATACTGGCTTCCACCATTAACGCATCGGGAATATAATCAAGCTTGCCCGCATTTTTGACAAAATAAATCCATTTATCATGAATATTGTTCAAATCGTCAAGGCTTAACGTGAACTTGGGCAATTCGATAAAAATAAGTTCAATGTCATCGCTGTAATGGGTCAGTGTTTGGGTTTCCAATAATTTATAACGACTTAAGGTTTCCCTTTGTTCAGGGAACATAATGAAATCGACAAAGGTTAAGGCAATCACGGGGTTTAGCAAGCTGTATTGCTCGCCTTTATCGAGTTGAGCCGCGTAGGTTTTGGCGGCGTTGTACAACACCCGTTTCTCAAAACCTTCTACGTTTAGCACCTGCATTTCAATAATAACGGTGCTGCCGTTCGCTAAAATAGCTTTAACATCAACAAAAGTATCTTTCATGCCTTTAATAGCTGGGGCTTGATAGGGATCGATGATGGTCAAATCGGTAATCGCGTATTCGCCGGTGTAGTCTAAAATGGCATTCAGGAAGTTAATTAACAGCGGTTTACTGCGTTCGCTACCGAATACTTTTTTAAAAGCGAAATCGGTTTTAACATCTAAAAAACGCATGGTGAGAAATCCCTTGAATTGGAAATATTTTTATTGTAACGCGATAAAAGACACTAAATATAAGATGCCTTTGACGTAAGCATATTTATTTAAAAAATCTCCCCCCTTAGCTAGCGGGAACTGAGCGCATGCTGTTTTTTATCCAGAACTCGAATTAATATCCGGTTTTTTAACCGGTGTTACACGTAAAAATACAGCTGAAATCAGATTTTTAATGTCGTCTAAATAGGTATAGGCTACCGGAATAACCAGCAAGCTGAGCAGTGTTGACGTTACCAAGCCGCCAATAACTGCAACTGCCATCGGGCTACGAAAAGACGTATCTGCCGAGCCAAGACCTATTGCAACCGGCATCATACCCGCGCCCATAGCCAAAGTGGTCATCACAATAGGACGGGCGCGTTTGTGACAGGCATCCAGTAGCGCCTCAACGCGGTTCATACCGTGGTCACGTCTGGCCACAATCGCGTATTCAATCAATAAAATAGAGTTTTTAGTGGCGATCCCCATTAGCATAATCAGCCCAATTAACGATGGCATAGAAAAGCTTTTCTGTGCTAAAAGCAGCGCAACAAAGCCGCCACCAAACGATAACGGTAAGGCTGTCAAAATGGTGATGGGTTGTAGAAAATCTTTAAATAACAACACTAACACAATAAAAATACACAGCACACCGATGAGCATCGCCAGGCCAAAGCTAGCGAACAATTCGCCCATCATTTCGGCATCGCCAATATTAATTTGTTTTACGCCCGCAGGCAGTGTTTGCATACTGGGTAAGTTTTGTACGGCTTGGGTAACATCGCCCAGTGGCAGACTTGCCAGTTCAATTTCAAAATTGATGTTACGAGAGCGGTCGTAACGGTCAATAATGGCGGGGCCGCTGGATAAGCTCAGATCAGCGACTTGATTAATCATCACAGGACCAATACCCGTTTTACTCGACGGCACGGCAAGTCGATCTAATACGGCAAGATCACTGCGCCCTGCGGAGGTAAGCCTGACCATAATGGGTACTTGGCGCTGGGAGAGATTGAATTTAGGCAAGGAGATATCGTAATCGCCGACCGTGGCGATACGCAGGGTTTCTGCAATGGCGGCGGAGGTAACCCCTAAGTCGGCGGCACGGGCAAAATCCGGTTTGACGGCAATTTCAGGTCTTACCAATGCGGCACTGGAGGCGATATTACCTAGCCCGCTGATGGTGCGTAAATCTTTTTCAACCGCACGGGCGGCGCTGTATAAGGTTTGTGGTTCATCGCCACTGAGAACCAAAACATACTTTTCTCCCGAACCGCCCAGGCCGACTTTGGTACGTACTCCGGGTAGATTCTGCAAGGCGACGCGAATGTCTTGCTCAATCACTTGCTTGCGTACCGGCCTGTCTTGGCGATTGGCTAAGATGACGGTTAAGCTGGCTTTACGTACCTCGCTACCAGCATGGGTAGCGGCCATCGGGTCAGTGCCCACCGAGCCGCTGCCAATGGTGGTATAAATGCTTTTTACGTAGGCAACGCGGGCGACTAATTGGCGTGCAGTTTCTGCTGAGGCGCGGGTTTGTGCCAGCGTAGCCCCAGGGGCTAATTCTATATAAACTTGGGTTTGTGGGTTGTCATCAGGTGGAATAAAGCCTTTGGGCAACAGCGGAATTAAAAACAGCGAGCCGATAAAAAAAGCCACTGCGCCGGTAATAGTTATTACCCTATGCTTAAGACACCAGGCTGCCAAGTGTAAGTAGTTGCGCATGATTCGGCCATCCGGTGGTTCTGGGTGATGGGTATTTTTCAGCAGATATGCGGACATCATTGGGGTGAGCATACGTGCTACTAGCAGTGATGCCAAAATGGCTAGCGCGGCTGTCCAGCCGAATTGCTTGAAGAAGCGTCCGGCAATGCCGCTCATAAAGGCGGTGGGTAAAAATACCGCCACCAAAGAAAATGTGGTGGCAACTACCGCCAGGCCGATTTCATCCGCCGCTTCCATAGCCGCTTGAAAAGAGTTTTTACCCATGCGTTGGTGGCGAACGATATTTTCCACCTCAACGATGGCATCATCGACCAAAATGCCGATAACCAGTGACAAAGCCAACAAAGTGACGACATTGAGTGAGAAGCCCAGATAATCCATACCAATAAATGCGGGTATCACTGATAAAGGCAAGGCCACCGCAGATACAAAAGTCGCCCGCCAGTCTCGTAAAAATAACCAGACCACCAAAACCGCCAGTAAGCCGCCTTCGTATAATAAAGACATAGAACCTTGAAATTCTTCTTCTACAGGGATGACGAAATTGAACGCTTCGGTGAACTCCACATCAGGGTGGCTGAGACGAAATTCGGCTAATACTTTTTTAACACCCGCGCCAACTTCCACTTCGCTTGCGCCTTTGCTACGGGTAATTTCAAATCCGACTACCGGCTTGCCGTTTAATAAAGCCAGCGCACGCGGTTCAGCGACGGTATCGCTGACGGTCGCGAGTTGATCGAGGCGGATACGCCGGCCATCATTCAAGGATAATTGCAGTGCGCTCAGTTCTTGTACTGAGGCCACATTAGCCAAGGTGCGTACCGGTTGCTCGCCGTTACCTAAATCGGTACGCCCGCCTGAGCTTTCTTGTTGTACTTGGCGCAATTGATGGGAAATATCGGTAGCGGTAGCCCCTAACGCTTGCAGCTTAATAGGATCAAGGGCAATGCTCACTTCGCGGTTAACCCCGCCGACACGCTTTATATCACCGATCCCGCGCACCGATAATAGGCGTTTAGCAATAGTATCATCAACCAGCCAAGACAGCGCTTCATCATCGCGTCCAGAAGAAGCAATCGCATACGCCAGTATCGGTGTACTGGCAATATCCAGTTTACTGATAATGGGGTCACGGACATCGGCGGGTAAATCGGCACGTACTTTAGAGACCGCAGAGCGGACATCATCCATTGCTTCTTGTACCGGTTTTTCTAAGCGAAATTCGGCGGTAACATTGACGCTGCCGTCTTGCACGCGGGTTGTAAGGTGTTTTAAGCCTTGTAGTGTCGCCAATGAATTTTCTATTTTGCGGGCGACATCGGTTTCTAATTGCGACGGTGATGCGCCTGGCAGACTGGCGGATACGGTAATGGTCGGTAAGTCTAAATCAGGGAAGTTTTGAATTTTCATGGCTTTAAAGGCCATCATACCGCTGAAGCTCAGTATAACGAACAGCATTAAAGCCGGAATAGGGTTGCGGATACACCACGCTGAAACGTTCATGGCTGCACCACGCGCACGCTATCACCGTCGGCCAGAAATGCCGCACCGCTGGCCACCAGTTCATCTTCTGGTTGAATGCCCGAGATGATCTCCAGATAATCGCCCATGCGTCGACCAAGCTGTACTTTAAGCTGAGTCACTTGCGCTTGATCGGTGCTGTGTTTGCTGATTTTGAACACATAACTAAAGCCTTCACGCAGCGATAAGCTTTGTTGCGGTAAGGTTAGTGCTGGCTCACTACCCAGATGAAACTCGCCTTGGGCAAACATGCCAGCACGTAAACCGTGGGCAGCAGCGTTGGGTAAGTCAACATAGATCAGGCCGTTACGGCTTTGTGCATCCAACGTAGGCGCTAAAGATCGCACCGTGCCATTCACTGTTGCGACATTAGGAATAACGACCGAAACAGTGAGTCCCGGTTTTAAGCGTACCATTTCTGCTGCGGTTACTTCGGCTCGCCATTCCAGGCGATTTTGCCGCAGTAAGCGAAATAGTTCTTGTCCCGGTGTGGCTACCGCTCCAAGCGTGGCGCTACGTGAGGAAATAATGCCGTCATCGCTGGCGATAACACGGGTGTGGCGGTGTCGTAACAATTGGCTGTTTAAACGGGCTTTCGCGGCATCGGTTTTGGCTTTCGCGGTTTTTTCGCCGGTCAGGTATTGGTCGATTTGTTGTCTGCTCAATGCCCCGGATGAAGCGACTTGTTGGGCACGACCAGCATTCATACGGGCTTCGGTAAAATTAGCTTCGGCTTCGGCCAGCGTGGCTTTGTCTTGTGCAATATCGGTCAACACGCTGTCGTCTGCAAAAACCGCCAATACTTGGCCTTTACGCACGCTATCGCCCACTTGCACGCGCACTTCTTTTAAGCGTAGATCGCTGACTTCCGCGCCAACAATGGCTTCTTGCCAGGCCGCAATAGAACCATTGGCAGGCAATATTAAGGGTATATCACGCAGCACAGGTTGAATAGCTGTGACATTCAGAGCGGGTCTGCTAACCGGGTTAATTGCCTTGGGAGCGGGCGTTTCGGTGCTGTGTACTAAAGCGACGCTGCCGCCGATGAGGAAGGCTGCACCGGCTAATACGCTGGCTGACTTTATGTTGCTCATGGATGGTGTCTCGATAAAGTGCTGGGTTGTTTTGATAGTTTCTGCGTGTTATTGGTCTGGCTTTTGTCGGCGCTTAATTGGTCTTGCCAACTGCCTCCCACTGAACGGTACAGCGCAATCCAGGCGCTGATTTTTTCGTATTCTAGGGCTTGTGTCGCTGATTCTGAGTTAACCAGATTGCGGCGTGCGTTTTCAACATCCAGCAGATTACCCAAGCCTGTTTGATAGAGTTTTTCGGTAGCTGAAAAATGGCTTTGGTAATCATTGCTGACAGAATGGGCGAGGGGTAAACGCTCTTCAACACTGGTTAAACGTAGCATGGCTTCTTCGACTTCTTTAACCGCTGTTCGCACGGCGGCACGATATTGTGCCACCGCCGCGTCATATTGGGCTTTGGCGACGTGTACGTTAGCCGCTCTTTTACCATTATCAAACAGTGGTAAACTCAGTGTTGGGCCAATAGACCAGGTATTTGCCAACGCAAAAGCCGAGCCATTAATGTTTTGTAAGAGGGGGGTAATATTGCCAGTGAGATTTAATTTAGGGTAACGGTTAGCTTGTTCAACACCAATTTTAGCGCTGGCTTCGGCCATGTCTCGTTCCGCAGCGGCAATATCAGGTCGTTGCCGAATAACCGTGGCCGGTACTGCATTGACTTGAAACAGCGGCGGTGTCGGTAATTTCGCCGTGCGTTCGGCGGTATCGGTTAATAAACCGCGAACGTGGTTTTCTGGTAAACCGGTTAAGGCCACCAAACCTTTAATGGAGCGCTCGCACTGGGTTTTTTGTTGTAATACGCGTGTATTGGCCTCGTTAGTACTGGCATTAGCCAGTGCGATATCTGCTGGGCTTTTAAAGCCTGCGTTACTGGCAAGGCCTAATAATTCTGCTGATGCTTGCCGAGAATCGCTGTCAGCCTGTGCGAGTTGCACTTGTATTTCGCAATAGCGATACAGTAAATAGGCATTGGCCAATTCTACGGCGACCGCTACGCGAGCACCGTGCCAGCTGGCATGACGGGATTGTAATTGACTGCGATCGGCTTGCTGTTGTCTGGCTAAGCCACCAAATAAATCAATTTCCCAATTGGACTGGAGTTGAAACTGGTGTTGGGTACGTAAAAAAGGCGCTTCGCCAAAAGAAAACGACGAGCGCGAACTGCCCATGCTGGCATCTAAGTTGGGTAAAACTGATCCGGTTGAACCAATTAGATTAGAGCGTGCTTGTTCGATACGTACTTTGGCAGCTGAGATTGAGGCATTTTCTTGTTGAGCCGCGCTGAGTAAGCGATTAAGCACGGGGTCATTGAAACCTTGCCACCATTTTGTCAGTATCAAGACACTGCCTTGGTGGGCAATAAAGCTGTCATTATCTGTAGACCAGTGGCTAGGTGTCGGTGGGGCAGGGCTGTGATAATTGGGGCCTACGGTGGTTAACCAACCCCCTTTTAATCCACAAGCAGACAGCAGTAGACTTAAAGCGGCCAGACTTAGTTGACAAGGTTTAGTTTTTTTCATGGTTGGATTCTGACAGTCGGCGATTAGCATCCGCTTCGATCATGGCAGCGGCATACCCTGCCAAGCGCTCAGCTAAGGTATCAATGGCTTTGGGGCTATTTAACAATTGCGGGCAAATAGCGGAGACTACTTCATGGCCAACATAATAATGTACCGCCATACCAATAATCGCAAAAGCGAGTCGGTGTGCGTCAATATCAACACGCGTGAGCACTAAATGCTGGGTTAATAACGCAACTATAGCTTCGTGTTGCGGTTTAATTTCGGCATCAATTTCTTGTTGCCATGCGCCGGTTGGCTCAATCATTTCCCGAAAATGCAGCTTCATAACCAAACGGAATTCTTCGCCGCGTTTGAGAGGATCGAGAAAATCTCTGAAAAATAGCTTTAAGGCATCGGGTAAGGCTAAGGTGGTATAGGCGGTAGTATTGCGACGGCACGGTGCATCACACATAGGTTCGGTAAATGCCGCGCGGTAAAGTCCCGCTTTATCACCGAAATAATAGCGAATGGCTGAAATATTAGCCTCTGCCATTTCACAGATTTCTCGTGTAGATGCACCTTCGAAACCTTTTTCAGCAAAGATATGTAATGCGGCAAGTACCAATCTGCTGCGCGCGCTGGTGTTTTTTGCTGCGTTATCCTGGATTTTAGGCATACTTCTCTGTTTAAGGGCTATGAAATACGGTGATGAAATAAAATCAAACGATTGATGTATATTGACATAATAATCAATCAATCGATTGATTGTCAAACTCAAAGTATGAATGTAAGGAATGTGCATGAAATAAGTTGAACAACTTAAACTCCATTTCTGTTCGTGCTGAGCTTGTCGAAGTGTGCCGTTCATGCTTCGACAAGCTCAGCACGAACGGTGGCTGTAACTGTCCTAAGTTGAAAACGCTGTAAGTTGGCTATGGATGAGCTATGTTGTTTTGTATGCGTTCACTTTCCCCTTTGAAAAAGGGGGATTGAACGGTTACTGAAAAAGTATCCAAAATGAAACGTCATTTGTACAGCAAAGGTATGAAAAGTTGACTGAGGTATCGTAATAGCTAATGCTAACTGAAAACTATTGGTGTAATGTGTACGCAGTCGTGGCTGTATGAGATTCCCTGTGCTTTTTATCACAGCCGAATGTCCGTGGACATTAGAATACATAACCGATGCACCCGATTAACAATCATAATAACGGCTGTGTAGCTAGCTTTTGCCTTTTGTTTTAAACAATACCATCGTGTATCATGCTATTTATCTTTAGGTAGCAGCGTCCCACAGTTGATATGAAAAATACATACGTCCAACAGTTATGAGAATTCTTAATATCTATTTTAAAAATATCAACTCACTGGAAGGCGAAAGTCGCATTAACTTTGAGCAACCGCCGTTTTCCGATAGCGGTGTTTTTGCCATAACCGGGCCTAATGGTTCTGGGAAATCCAGCATATTAGATGCCATCACTTTGGCTTTATATGGCGAAACGTTTCGGTTTAATCGCCCTGCCGAACACGTTATGACGCAAAATACCAACGACTGTTTTTCGGTACTGGAATTTTCTTTAGGCAGTGAAAAATACCAAGCCAGTTGGCATGCACAGCGTACAGCGGCAAACCAAGACGCGTCGATTAGCGCTGCCATGAGGTTAGTACGCATCAACACCGGCGAAGAACTGGCTAATACGGCACAAAACGTTTGTTTGTGTATCCGCGACATCACCGGTATGAATTTTCGTAACTTCACCCGTTCCGTACTATTGGCACAAGGTGATTTTACTGCGTTTTTAAATGCGTTGGACAATGAGCGCATGGATATTCTGGAAAAAATTATCAGTACTGATATTTATGCGGATCACAAAAATGCCATCTTTGAAAAAGTTGCTAAGGCGCAGCAACGTTTGCAACACTTAAAACAAGATTTAAACGCCGTCGCATTGCTAGAACCCGCTAAACAAGAAGCGCTGACGCATGATCTGATCGACTTTAACGAACAACAAACCGAGTTACAGCAACAACACAACGTCTTTTTACAGCAACAGCAAGCACTGATAAAAATCACCGACCTGCAAAATAACATTACTCAGCAAAAAAAGGCACTGCAAGCATTAAATGCACAAGCAGAGGCCGTGCAGAAAAAAATTACTGAACTTAACAAAGCACACGACGCTTTATTGCTAAAAGACGACATTGCAGCATTAACACAAAAACAGCAAAACTTACACGACAGCAAGGTAAAGCTCAACACCTACCAAGCCGAGTTAAAGCTTCTGCAAAAAGAATTACATTCTGCAAAGACACTGCAACAGGACACTACAGCACCCGCAAGCGATAAATCATTTGCTGAGCAGCTTCAGGCAATAGATCAACTCAGGGCACAAATTGCTTTGCTCGGCGCTAATAAATTATCCGAAACTGACTTATCGAAATCGCTGGAAACGCAAATTACTGATAAACAAGCCGCTTTGGTCACGGTCACTGCTTGGCTGGAGCAACAAGTCGTTGATGCCAGTTTACTGGTGCAATTTCCAGATCTTGCCACTTTAAAAAATCTAAGAATCCAGTTAGCTGAGCTGGAAGAAAAACAAAAAGCCCACGCACTCTGGTTAAAAAAAGCCGCGTCATCGTTAAAAACCAACAGCACAATCCATCAAAAAGATCATAAAACCGTTGCCGAACTAAAAGACAAACTGAGCGCCGCCGAACAAAAATTACACGATTTAGCAGAAGGTCGTACGCTGGCAGAAATTGAAGATCTTCTCAAAGATCAGCAAGATCGGGTGAGAACGTATCAGGCGTTTACCAATCTAGGTTTGGATCATCAAAAAATAAATACACCGCAACGCGCTGGATTTTTTAGCCTGTTTAAAAAAGCCAAGCCAGACATCAATCACGATATTGACGTTCTTCAGCAACAACTGGATGCTTATAGAAAAGACATTAAGCTGGAAGAAAATATTAAACTGGCGTTGGAAGAAGCGGTATTTCAAAACAGTCTGTTGAAAAAAATGGCGGCTGACAGACAACATCTTGTTGATGGCAAACCTTGCCCGTTGTGTGGGTCAAATAACCATCCTTATGCCGCGCGGCCACCGGTCGTTGCTAATACTGAACGTGCGTTGCTTGATCAAAAAGAGAAGATGAAAAATCTGGCAGCCGCTATTACGCAACAAGAACAGTTGCTTGGCAACGCACAAAAAACCGCCGAGAAAAATCGCATTAGAGCTACCCAAACACAAAAAATACACACACAATGGCTTACGCTGGGTAATCGTCTTAACAGTGCCAGTGATGGCATGGAGATCAGCAATGTCAGTTTAATGAAGCAACTGCTCAACGATGAAAGCCAACAATTAAAAAATATTACCACGCTGGCTAATACATACCGTAGCACGCAACAAACCATCGACAAACTCCAAGCGTTGATCAGTAAAATACACGCTAATCTGGAAAATGTACAAACCAACAGCCAAGCCTTGGACACTGATCAACAACAACGCAGTAAAGAACGCAGTGAGTTAGATAACGCCTACGCCAAATGCCAGCACGATGAGAAAATTTTAGCTGACACAATCAGTGCGCAATTAATGGCGCTAGGTGACAAGCTACCCAGTGCGGGTAAAGAAGATGATTTACTGAATTCAGTAAACAGTCGTCGCCAGAATTACCAAAATAACCTTTTGCGCCAAAAAAGCATAAGTGACGATATTGCGTTATTAGCCAGTAAGCAAGCGACCTGTAAGATTGAGTCGGATAATTACGATCTGCAGATTGAAAATTTAAACAAACAACTGCACAGCGAAGAAAGTATCGGCTTGCATTTGGCACTGGTTGAAAAACAAAAGCTCATTGCCGATATGGAGCAGCGCCTTACCGAGCAAGATGCTGATACACAATTTGTGCAGCAATCTTTGAAAGAGAAAATGCAAGCCACGGTATTTAGCACTGTACACGATGTGAACGTGGTGTTACAACTGGTTGACCAGCAGCCTGTCATAGAACAACAACACGCACAATTAACCCAGCAAATTATCGAAAAAACGGCGGAACTGGCGAAAAATCAAGCACAATGGGCCATTGAAAACGCTACTGTTGAATCCGCACTGAGTCTGGAAGAATTAAAAATACAGTTACGCACTAACGCAGAAAAACTGCAAATTGCTAGCCTGGAAGCGCAGCGCGTAGAAAGTCTATTAGCCGACCAAGTTCAGTTACAGAAAAAATACGCTGCGATTTTGGCACAATTGCAAAGTCAGCAAGATGTTGAGCAACAGGCATTGGCTGAAAAAGCGCAAATTGACGCTGAAAATGGCATGACTTTCCGCAAACGCGTGCAAAAGCAAATCACCGATCAATTGTTGTCGCAAACCAATGCGGTTTTAGAAAAAGTCAGTGGTCGGTATTATTTGCGCCAAAAACTCAGTGACCAAGGTTTGGCACTGGAAATTGAAGATACTTATCAAGCCAACATGCGCCGCTTACCTAAAACTTTATCTGGTGGCGAAAGCTTTATTGTCAGTTTGGCGCTGGCGTTGGGGCTTTCGGAATTAGCCAATAATGGTAAGGCCGTGGATTCTTTATTTATTGACGAGGGCTTTGGCAATCTGGATGCAGAAACCTTGTACACGGTTATCAGTACGCTGGAAAGCCTACAAGCACACGGTAAAACCGTTGGTGTGATTTCTCATGTGGAAAGTGTGCAAAAACGCTTTAAAGCACAGCTGCAAATTGTTAAAAAACCCAATGGCATGGGGATGCTGAAAAAAGCATCATAAATAGGCCAGCATCAATTTAATTAAACTTTCGTAGTCAGTTACGCAGTGTTTCTGTGTAACATCACACTTATAAGCCATTATGACAACACAGCTATACACACCGATTAACCTGGGTGCATTACAGTTACCCAACCGTATTATCATGGCACCGCTCACCCGTATGCGTGCGCCCAATAGCATACCAACTGAGATCATGGCTACTTATTACAGTCAACGGGCTTCTGCGGGTTTAATCATTTCTGAAGCCACGCCGATTTCACCGCAAGGTGTGGGTTATCCTGCAACACCGGGTATTTGGAATCAAGCACACATAGATGCTTGGCAAAAAACAACCACTGCGGTACATGAGAAAAAAGGCCGCATGGTATTACAACTTTGGCATGTTGGGCGTATTTCTCATCCTGATTTTCATGATGGCGCATTGCCGGTAGCGCCTTCAGCTATTGCCGCCAAAGGCCAGGCTGTTACCCCCACGGGTATGCAATCGTTTGTAACACCGCGCGCTTTGGCTACCGATGAAATCCCTGGCATTGTTGAAGATTACCGGCAAGCTGCTAAAAATGCCTTGGCCGCAGGCTTTGATGGGGTTGAAATACACGGCGCTAATGGCTATTTACTGGATCAATTCTTACGTGATGGCACGAATCAGCGTACTGACATCTACGGCGGTTCGTTGGAAAATCGTGCTCGATTGTTAATGGAGGTGACTAAAGCTGTGATTGCGGTATGCGGTGCAGACCGGGTAGGGATTCGCCTGTCACCCAGTGGTACGTTTAATGATATAGCAGATTCTAATCCCGAAGCGATTTTTACTTATGTGTTAGCCGAACTCAATCATTTTAATTTGGCTTATTTACACATTGTTGATGCACTGGAAGGTGATATTCGTCACGGTGCTAAGGTGATTACACTGAGTGTACTACGTAAAGTCTATCAGGGTAATTTAATAGTGTGTGGTGGCTATGATCAGCTACGCGCCGAGGCAGTACTTGCAGAAGGTATGGCAGATGCGGTGGCATTTGGCCAGTTATATATTGCCAATCCCGATTTAGTAGCGCGTTTTCAGCAACACGCAGCGCTTAATTCGGCTGATTCGGCTACATTTTATGGTGGTGATGAGAGAGGCTATATTGACTACCCCAGTCTTTAGCCGAGGCCGTTGTCAATAGTCAGCAAAACTGGGTTATTTTTTGATCATTACTAAGCGTATTTTTGTTGAAATTATCAGGACGGCTAACACTTACAGCGTAACCGTTCGCACTGAGCTTGTCGAAGTGTGTCGTTCATGCTTCGACAAGCTCAACACGAACGGTGGCTGTAACTGTCCTAAGTTGAAAACGCTGTAACGCTGCTTAATTTTCCAGCTCTGATAAAATCATGCCATCATTATTGCCAAGTCCTGACAGATTGCTGCTCATTTTAATCATTAAGCGCACTTCGTTTCTTGAATCTGCCGAATCCAGCGCATCTTGGTAGCCTATTTTTCCTGCGCTATACAAATCAAAAAGTGCTTGATCGAAGGTTTGCATGCCATGTTCACGGGAATTTTTCATGAGTTCTTTCAGTTTGTGTATTTCGCCTTTACGAATATAATCTTTTGCTAATGGCGTATTAATCATAATTTCAATCGCTGGATAACGGCCTTTGCCATCCGAACGCTTAATGAGCTGCTGGGCAACAATACCACGCAGATTCATAGACAGATCCATATGCAATTGATCGTGCATTTCATCAGGAAAAAAATGCATAATGCGGTCTATTGCCTGGTTAGCATTGTTGGCGTGTAAGGTACACAAACATAAATGACCTGTTTCTGCAAAGGTAATCGCATTTTGCATGGTTTCGCGGGTTCTTACCTCACCAATCAAAATAACATCGGGGGCTTGGCGCAACGTATTTTTTAACGCCACTTCGTATGATTCACTGTCTACCCCCACTTCACGCTGGGTAATAATACAGCCCAAATGTGGGTGGTGAAATTCAATCGGATCCTCTATGGTAATAATATGGCCGCTGCTATTTATGTTGCGATGCCTAATTAACGAAGCCAATGAGGTTGATTTACCGGTGCCGGTGCCGCCAACAAAAATAATTAGCCCGCGCTTTTCCATAATCAGGCTTTTTAAAATAGGCGGTAAATTCAGCGTATCGGCATCGGGTATTTCACTTTCTATACGCCGTAACACCATGCCAGCAGCATCGCGCTGCGTGAAAGCACTCACCCGAAATCGACCTAAATCGGGTAGCGTAATAGCAAACTGACATTCTTTGGTGTTTTCAAACTCAGTGCGTTGGCGTGGATTCATAATGCTTAGCACAACCTTCATGGCTTGCTCTGCTGTTAACGCTGATTTAGACACTTCAATCAAGCTACCGTCCACCTTCATAGTAGGGGCTCGTTCAGCAGTAATAAAAAAATCGGATGCTTTTTTTTGCACCATTAAGGCCAGCAACGCTTTAAAATCCACGGGTATAATCCTTTATTTGAACATGTCTTTGTTAACCGCTTTCGCCATAGCCATTTTTGCAGTAATCGCGCCTTTATCTACTAATTCCTTTAGATTTTGATCCAGTGTTTGCATACCGTCTTTACGCCCCGTTTGAATAGCCGAATACATTTGCGCTACTTTTGCTTCGCGGATCAAGTTTCTAATAGCCGATGTACCCAACATGATTTCGTGTGCAGCGATGCGACCACCACCGATTTTTTTAAGCAATATTTGCGAAATAACCGCTTGTAATGATTCTGATAGCATTGAACGTATCATGTCTTTTTCGGCGGCGGGAAATACATCTATAATACGGTCTATGGTTTTAGCCGCCGAGGTGGTATGCAGCGTACCAAACACTAAATGACCGGTTTCGGCGGCGGTTAGTGCAAGCCGAATGGTTTCTAAGTCTCGCATTTCACCGACCATAATCACATCGGGGTCTTCGCGTAATGCCGAGCGTAATGCTTCGTTAAATCCGTGCGTATCTCTGTGTACTTCGCGTTGGTTAATCAGGCATTTTTGACTTTCATGGACAAATTCTATCGGATCTTCAACGGTTAAAATATGTTGGTAATCGTTATAATTGATATGGTTAATCATGGCCGCCAAGGTGGTTGATTTGCCAGAACCGGTAGGGCCTGTCACTAAAATCAAACCACGGGATTTACGGGTAATTTCCTGAAAAAATTTAGGCGCTTGCAAATCTTCAAGGCTTAAAACTTTGGACGGAATGGTTCTAAACACCGCCGCTGCACCACGGCCTTGATTAAACGCATTAACACGAAATCGCGCGACATTAGGTAAATCGAACGAAAAATCGGTTTCTAAAAATTCTTCGTAGTCACGACGTTGTTTATCGTTCATGATGTCATAAATCAGTGCATGCACTTCTTTATGATTTAAAGACGGGATGTTAATACGTCTAATATCGCCATCAACGCGTATCATTGGTGGCAAACCTGCCGATAAATGTAAATCTGACGCATTGTTTTTAACTGAAAAAGCCAGTAATTCGGTAATATCCATCATATCCTCTGAAGCGGTATAAAACGTAAAACACAATACTATCCTTATACAATAGTTCAAGTCTTTGCTTTTTTGAAGGCAAACACTCAAATAAACCGTAACATTATGTTAGGTGATACCTTTTATGAATACTATTAGTCAACGCCTTTACGCTATACGCACTGAGATTAATACGCTAGAGACAGCCGCAGATCGTCCCCAAAATACGGTGTTATTGCTGGCGGTCAGCAAAACCAAGCCTGCAAGCGATATAGCCCTAGCCTATCAGGCAGGGCAGCGGCATTTTGGTGAAAATTATTGTCAAGAAGCCTTAAAAAAACAGCAGCACTTGGGGGCTTTTAATATTAGCTGGCATTTTATTGGGCCGATTCAATCCAATAAAACCAAGGATATTGCTGCGCATTTTAATTGGGTACACAGTGTTGATAATTTAAAAATAGCACAACGCTTAAACGATCAGAGACCCGATAATCTGCCGCCGCTCAATGTGTGTGTGCAGGTGAATATCAGTAATGAAGAAACGAAATCGGGGCTTGCTTTGGCGGCATTGCCAGATATATGTGCGGCAATAGCTTTGTTGCCGCGTTTAAAATTACGCGGCGTTATGGCTATTCCTGCACCACAGGAATATTTTGAAGATCAGCGCCAACCTTATCAGCAACTTCGTGTAGCGGTTGCTAAGCTGAATGGTTTAGCACTCGATACCTTTTCATTTGGCATGAGTGGCGATTTAAAAGCCGCTATTTTTGAAGGTGCAACTATTGTAAGACTGGGCTCGGCATTATTTGGCAGCCGTGGTTAAGCGTATATCAGTAAACTTGCTGGGCAATAACGCCGCCCGCTTCTTCGCAATCTATACAATCTTTGCCAACCTTAATAATATAATCAGCTAACGCTACAATGGCTAGCCAATGGCTGGGATTATTAATAAAGTTAAGTGCGATTAAAAACAACTCGGCAATTTTACTGAGTTGTTCGGTTTTTTCAGTAAAAAAACATTCTAAATATTCACGAACAGTTTGTAAATCTGCGGTTTCATCGCCGTCTTGCAAGGGATGTAAGCTTGTTAGCGTTGGCTTGATCGGCGTATGATCACGCAGAGATATGTATTTTGCTTCTGCCAGTGGCCCCACCAACAAATTAACAATATCGGCTTCAAAAGCAAGCTGGTAGGCTTGTTTTTGGGTGTCGGTAAAATCTCTGGTGGCTTCTGCAATTGATGACGGCAGCGTATGAATCAAGCGACCACCGTCAATTTTGGCAACCCATGCCTGATTTATTTTATTCATATCATGGGTAATGGAGATTTGGAAAAAAATGGGCGGTAGTTGACGTTTTTTATTACCTAAATAAATAGCCGTTGCATGAGCGGCTTCGTAAATAGCGGTTTCACGGTTGATGTTATTGCGACTAAACTGACTCAGGGTATGGGTTGTATGATGAGTGTTCATTACATTAAGACTCCTATCCTAGAAGATGTGCGACGTGCGAGGTTAATATAACAAACGCATATTACGGCAGTCTTAAAAAAGCAAGAGTTCTAGCATTTTTTTTATATTTTTTCATATTTTGTTTTTTAATTTACATAATTATATAAAACTGTAACTATTCGCTTGTAAAATAGAATGTGGATAACACGGATTTACCGGTTGTACATGGATTAACGCAGATAAAATTCAGTGTATGTTTGGCGTATCAGTGTTATTTGTATTCTATTTATTTGCTCTGTTGATCAATTAAGTCGCTTATTTCTTCGTAAGCTATCGTGTTTTTAACTGATTTTTGAATGTAATCCGCCAAAGTCATAATTGTTTGCCAAATGGAGCGATTATCAATAAAGCGGTACGCCAACAAAAACAATTCTGTCATTTTATCGCTACGTTCGTGTTTTTCGACACAGTTAAGGTATTTACCAATGAGCATAAGATCCGATGCGCCTCCGTAATAGTGCAAAGCTTGCACAGTTACTAAATACTGATTAATCGGCTCATTATCGCGCAGTGCCACGTATTTGGCTTCAGCCAGTGATCCTACCAGCAGGTTTATGATATCGGCTTCAAATGCCCGTCGATAAGCGAATGTTTGTGCAGCGGAAAGCCCTTGGGTAATCTCATCAATTGAGGTTGGCAGGCTATGAATCAAGCGCCCGCCTTCTATTTTGGCAATCCAGTCATGCTGTATTCCGTCGTTATTAGATAACAAAATGTTATGCGGTAGCGCTTGACGGTTAATAATAATTTGGAAAAAAGTTGCAGGCAGTTGCTTTTGTTTATTGCCCAGATAAATAGCGACGGCATGGCTCGCTTCATGGACAGCGGTTTCTCGATTTAGTAGGTAATCATGGGGTTGATTAGTGCGTGTTACAGCATTGCGGTTCATAATAATGACCCCAGATTAAAAAAAAATGCGAACCGATTGCCAGTTCGCATTACAGAGAGGAAGGATGATAACTGCTGTATATAAGGCTTATACACAAGAGTTAGGCACAGTGTAGCGATTTAAAAAATTAATGGAATGTGACATATTGCCGCGCGACAATATGCCGCCACCATTGGCACATCAATTGCTTTGTATAGTTATTTTGTCTATCGAAAAAGCTTAAAAGCCGCTGCTATTAATAGGTTTTATGCACACAGGTGTAGCATTTTAAGCCATATGACTCAGCCAATTATGGTATATGCCACAATAGTTAAGTAAGAGTTCAGTAAGTGCTTATAAATATTGATTTAAAAACCCATTGACAACACAAGACAACCGGTCATATTATTAGCCATGATTATTCTCACACAAAAACAGCTTAATAAAGAAAATCTTTTAAATCAAGGTGTTTTACTGTTAATGCAGCAAGGCTATCATGGCACAGGATTAAAAGAAATTTTAGATGCAGTGAATATTCCCAAAGGATCTTTCTATAATTATTTTGGCAGCAAAGAAAATTTTGCTGTCGAAGTCATCCAGCATTACATCAATCCTTACATCGAGCAATTAGATAATCATTTACAAAATCCGTATATTGATGCCCACACGGCATTACGGCGCTACTTTAATGGCGCTATTGCAGAGCTTGAAAAAACCAATTTTAAAGGTGGCTGTTTATTGGGTAATTTAATGGGCGAGTTGGGTGACAGCAATGAGCCCTGTCGAATCGCTTTGCAAGCGACGTTAAACCGGTATCGAAACTTGCTGGCTACAGGGCTTGCCAGAGCCCAGGAAGAAGGCTCAGTAAGAATTGATCGCACTGCCACCGAATTAGCTGATTTATTATTAAACACCTGGCAAGGTGCATTGCTGCGGATGAAAATTGAAAAATCCGCCGCACCGTTACGGCAATGTTGCGATAATTTACTAAATGCTTTTTTTAAAGTGTAATACCGTATTGCGCTTTAAACAAAACATCACCCACAGTCGTTAAACAGGAGATTAAAGTATGCCAAAATATATTATCGAACGTGATATTCCCGGTGCAGGCGCGTTAACAGCCGCTGATTTACAGGGTATTTCACAAAAATCATGCGGTGTTTTGGCAAGCATGAGCCCCAAAATACAATGGCTTGAAAGCTATGTAACTGACGATAAAGTCTACTGTGTGTATATTGCACCTGATGAAGCCACGGTGAAATCCCATGCCGAGCAAGGTGGTTTTCCGGCTAATCGTGTTTCACAAATCAGAACTATAATTGACCCGACGACTGCGGAAGCTTAAGTGTGTACGCAGTAATGCCAGATAAAATATAACAATAATGCGTGTCAGCGGTACAAAGACACGCAACATCGTTACCTACAGGTGACACAGAGAGGAAACACTAATGATAAGTAATTTCAAAAAGCCGAATCAATTGTTAGCAACGTGTATTATGGCGGTATCGGTATTAACCGCAGTTGAATTAGTGATAAGCCCCGCGCTGGCTGATGAAACATGTGTATCACCGTATATGCCTAAAATTACTGGACAAGAAGATTTTGTTTATGTGTGGACTTTAGGCGCAGAAGGCGTGGGCGATGAGCAAGATAAATTGGTAACAGTTGACAGCAACCCTAAATCAAAAACCTATGGCAAAGTAGTCAGCACCGTCTCTGTTGGCGGTCGTAATGAGGCGCATCACGCCGGCTTTACCGATGATCGTCAGTATCTGTGGGCAAGTGGGCTAGATACTAGCAAAATTTTTATTTTTGATGTGCATACTAATCCCCAAAAGCCGGTATTAACGAAAACCATTACTGATTTTGTGGCTAAAAGTGGCGGTGTGGTAGGTCCACACAGCATTTATGCGTTGCCTGGTGTCATGATGATGACGGGGCTTTCTAATAATAAAGATCATGGTGGACGTACCGGTTTGGTGGAATACACCAATGCAGGTGACTACGTTGCTACACATTGGACACCGGTGGATGGCGCTTTGCAAGGCGCAGAAAAAACCGGTAGTTTTGCTGATGGCTACGGTTATGATGTACGTGCGTTACCCAGGCGCAATTTAATGCTGACATCATCATTTACCGGTTGGTCTAATTACATGATGGATTTTGGCAAAATGCTCAAAGATCCCGAAGCCATGAAGCGTTTTGGCAGTACTGTGGTGGAATGGAATCTACATACCAAACAACCTAAAAAAGTATTTGACGTGCCTGGCGCACCGCTGGAAATCCGTTGCGCTTTAGAAAGTAACCATAATTACTGTTTTACTAGCACGGCGTTAACGTCAAAAATATGGCTGATTTACGCTGATAAAAAAGGCCAGTGGCAAGCCAAAGACGTTGCTGATATTGGTGTACCCAGTCAAATACCGTTGCCGGTAGATATATCCATACAAAGTGATGATAAATTGCTGTGGGTAAACACCTTTATGGATGGCAAAACCCGCGCCTTTGACATCAGTGATCCGTTTAAACCTAAGCAGGTGTTTGAGCAAAAAATCGGCGCACAAGTTAATATGGTGTCATCGAGTTGGGATGGTAAGCGCTTGTATTTCACTTCGTCATTATTGGCGAATTGGGATAAAAAAGGTGTGGATAACGAACAGTTCCTAAAAGCTTATAACTGGGATGGCGCGGCACTTAAAGAGCAGTTTTCTATTGATTTTACTAAAGAAAAATTAGGCCGGGCGCATCAGATGTTATTTGGCGCGTATGCACTGTATGGCGCTAACAAGCCGGTGGAATTACCTAAAGAACAGATTAAAAAATAAGGCTACCAACTATGATGGGACATCCGTTCGTCCTGAGCTTGTCGAAGAACGTGTGGTTTATGATTCGATAAGCTCACCACGAACGGTTTTATTTAGACTTGTCCCGTTTTAAGTTGTTAGCGCAAAACAACACGCAAGATTATCGTTGTTGTTAGGTTCCGCGCACTGTCCACACTTAAGGCAACTCACCGTGTGGGCAGCTTCATTGCTCATCGTTTTCGTGCCTCATTCGTTGCTTTTTGTACGCCAAACAGAAAGCCCAAAAACTGATACGTTTAATGTACGACATAGTAAAATAATTTTACAAGTCCATAATTTATAACATTAAACCTCTTAATGATTTGAGGCTGAATGTAAATAAAAAATGATATCATTTTTTTTAAAAAAGCAACAAATATTTTTTATGCTGCTGATTCTTAATAAATTAATTTTATGTAACAAAAATCACTGTATTAAATATTATTTTTACAGAAGCATTTACAAGACTATGCCAATGTGATGTAATCATGCAACGTAAATAAGAAATTAGGCTTTGCTTTTATTACGCATCCATCATCATTATAAAAAATAAACGCATTCATAGCGTTTTAATATACCTCGTCAATCAGCACGTTACCGCCTCATTAACACAGGGGTCTTAAATGTAAATTAAAAATCATTGTGCAGTGTGCTCATAAAAAGCTGCGGCGATTTTTAGTTTAGATTTTAATTTACATTTAAGGATGAATAAATCGAAACCCGTTATGCTGTGCAGCTAAACGACAGCAGCACTGTATCGACTGCAATACCAAGACCACATAACAGTGCAAAACAGCACTCAAAAGAATTAACATTTTTTATAATCATACAAACTCAAAGGTAATACCCATGTCTACATTTAAAGGCACAGCAGCAGGCCAAATAATTAATGGCGATAATAAAAGTCTTCCTAAAATTCAACCTGGCATTTTTAAGCTGGATAATAACGGCGTATTCAATGACACCATCAGTGGTCTGGGTGGTAATGATGTCCTTAATGGTCTTACAGGTAACGATACGCTCAATGGAGGTGATGATAATGACACACTCAATGGTGGTACAGGCGATGACAAACTCAATGGCGATGCGGGCAACGACACCTTAAACGGTGGCGATGGCAAAGACACATTGAATGGTGGCGCAGACAATGACACACTCAATGGTGGTACAGGCGATGACAAACTCAATGGCGATGCGGGCAACGACACCTTAAACGGTGGCGATGACAAAGACACATTGAATGGTGGTGTTGGCAATGATGCCTTAAATGGGGATGCTGGCGATGACACTTTAAATGGGGATGCTGGCGATGATAGTCTCAATGGCGGTGTAGGTGATGACACGCTTAATGGCGGTACAGGCATTGACACCTTAAATGGTGGCGATGGCAAAGACAAATTAAATGGTGGTGCAGGTATTGACACCTTAAATGGTGGTGATAGCAAAGACATATTAAATGGTGGCGCAGACGCTGACACCTTAAATGGGGATGCTGGCAATGACACCTTAAGTGGGGATGCTGGCAATGACAATCTCAATGGTGGTGTAGGTGATGACAGCTTAAATGGTGGCGCAGACAATGACATCCTTACCGGTGGCCTAGGTGTAGATACAATGAGCGGTGGCACGGGCGCTGATAGATTTAACATTGGTTTTGGAGACAGCCCCGCTACGTCTACGGGTGCAGGAACTAACGACAAAATCAGTGATTTTAATGCCGGACAAGGCGATACCATTCATTTTGTTAACTCGAATGGCGGTACTGCTGCGGTTGCGCCCAACCAAACTCACGCCGACTTTACCATTACTAACGGCATACTTAAAATCACCGGCGTTGCCACTCCATCTGCACTGGCAGCTAAAGTTTTCGCGTATAATCATGCAGCGGTTTTACCTAATGACGTGGTTATTGGTATTCAAATAGCAGGAAACAAGTTTATACTGGTAGATGATTACAGTGTGGCCGGTGGTGCATACGTTGAGCTTACTGGTAATACTGGCATAGCGGGACACGTAGGCGGCCTGAACGGTCTTATTGTTTAAACCCCAAGCAAAAAATATACATTAGGTAATACTTATGGCTACAATAAAAGGCACAAGCAAAAACGAAACCCTTAAAGGCACAAGCAAACCAGATAATATTGATGGCAAAGCAGGTAACGATATTATTAATGGCTTAGCGGGCGCGGATACTATCAGTGGCGGAGATGGTAAAGACACTCTTATCGGCGGTTTAGGCGGCGATACAATGACGGGTGGTAAAGGCGCTGATAAATTCGTCATTAACTTTAACGATAGTTTTTCTAAACTGCCAATCAAATCGAATTTTGACAAAATCACTGATTTTAGTAAAAGTCAGGGCGATACCATCCACATCACCAACCAAAATGGTGCTACTGCGGATATAGCGCACACAACAATTACCAGCACTAATAAAACGGGGTTTGTTGACACTGCGAATTTCAAAGAAGGCAAACTTCTTATCAGCGGTTTTAGTATTGATAAGGGCGGCATGCTTCACCTTTACACTGACAAAAGCGACAAAGGAAATATTAGTCACCCAGAAATAAAAAATGCAACTCAGAATCAAGCATTGAACTACGCACAAGCTAATTCAGCTGCTTTACCGCATGACGAAGTGCTGGGCGTATCGGCCGGTAGCCACACTTACCTTGTAGACAACCACTCTATCCCTGGTTACACAATGGTTGATGTGACTGGTTCAATATCCTCTTTAGTAGGCATTATTGTTTAAGATTACACAAAACACCCTGTATTAAGTAATACATGCTAGACAAGCTTTGTCTTGTCTAGCATTTTTATGCGCTCTACGCAGTTAAGCGCACCAACAACTGGCTAACAAAGTCAAACTTCTGTTCAGTCGTTTCCAACGGTTTTATAAAGCGCAATTTATCCGCGCCATCAAACTTATATATTTGCGCCTGCGTCTGTATCAAGGTAATTAACTGCTCGGCGTTAATTTTAGGTTCGGCAGAAAATATTAATCGACCACCGGTTGCATTGGCTTCTATTTTTTTCAGCCCCATTTTATCGGCCTGCTGTTTTAATTCCGCGATACCAAACAGCGTTTTCACTGGTTCTGGTAATAAGCCAAAACGGTCGATCATTTCTACCTGTAATTCGCGCAACTCACTGGTGTTATCGGCACTGGAGATGCGTTTGTACAACACCAAACGGTCGTGGATATCGGGCAAATAATCTTCAGGAATCAACGCTGATGTCTGTAAATCCACTTCTGGGCCTCGGTCCATTGGTGACTCCAACTCCGGCTGTTTACCGGATTTTAACGCGGTAACCGCCCGTTCCAGCAATTCTGCATACAAAGTAAAACCAATCTCCTGAATTTGCCCACTTTGGCCATCACCCAGCAATTCCCCTGCGCCACGTATTTCCATATCGTGCGATGACAGCATAAAACCTGCCCCCAAATCGCCCGACGTTTCCACGGCTTCCAGGCGTTTGATAGCATCTTTACTTAACAAAGATTTGGGCGGCACTATCATATACGCATAAGCGCGGTGGTGCGACCGCCCGACCCGGCCACGTAACTGGTGTAATTGCGCTAAGCCCAGCTTGTCGGCGCGATTGATAATAATCGTATTGGCGCTGGGAATATCGATACCACTTTCGATAATCGTCGAACACAGCAATAAATTAAAACGCTGGTGGTAAAAATCCAGCATCACCCGCTCCAGTTCGCGCTCCGGCATTTGCCCGTGGGCAATTTCAATACGCGCCTCCGGTACTAAAGCGGCCAAATCTCTGGCCATTTTTTCCATGCTCTTCACATCATTGTGCAAAAAAAACACCTGGCCACCGCGCTTGATCTCCCGCAAACAGGCTTCCTTGATTTGCGAATCTATCCACTGGCTGATAAAAGTCTTGATAGCGTGGCGATTAGGCGGTGGACTGGCAATAATGGAAATATCCCGCAGACCCGACATAGCCATGTTGAGCGTACGTGGAATTGGTGTGGCTGTTAGTGTCAAAATGTCCAACTCGTTACGCAATTTTTTAAAATGCTCTTTTTGGGTGACACCAAAGCGGTGTTCTTCATCAATAATCACCAAGCCCAAGGCTTGGTATTTAATCTCTTTAGATAGCAATTTGTGCGTGCCAATAACAATATCCACCTTGCCATCAGCTAAATCATCGGCAATTTCTTTTTGCTGTTTGGGTGTTATAAAACGCGACAATACCTCCACCCGTATCGGCCAATCAGCAAAACGGTCGGAAAAATTCTGGTAATGCTGCTGCGCCAACAAGGTGGTCGGCACCAACACCGCAACCTGTTTGCCGCTTTGCACGGCAATAAACGCCGCCCGCATCGCCACTTCGGTTTTACCAAAGCCAACATCGCCGCAGATCACTCTGTCCATCGGCTGGGTGCTGGCCATATCATCCAGGATGGTTTCGATGGCGGATTGCTGATCGGGGGTTTCTTCAAACGGAAACGCATCGGCAAAAGTTTGGTATTCTGCGTCATCAATCACAAAAGCATGGCCTTGCTTAATGGCGCGGTTGGCATGGATTTCCAGTAATTCCGCCGCCACATCCCGAATACGCGCGATGGCTTTTTTCTTGGCTTTGCTCCATTGATCACCGCCCAGCTTATGCAGCGGCGCTTCTTCAGGATTCATGCCAGTATAACGGCCTATTACATGCAAAGACGACACCGGCACGTAGAGCTTATCTTCGTTGGCATATTCCAACGCCAAAAATTCGGCGGGAATGCCACTGATATTCAAAGTGAACAAGCCCAAATAACGTCCGACACCGTGCTCTTGATGTACAACCGGCGAACCGATGGTCAATTCATTGAGGTTGTTGACCATGTTTTCCAGCTCACGCACACCGGACTTACGCCGTCTGCGACGTTGCTGGGCTTTTTCGCCGGACAACAGGCTTTCGGTAATGATCGCTATTGCAGGCTTATCTAACCATAAACCGTGGTCAATCGGCGCGACCAAAATACACGGCGACAGTTCATACTTTAAGAAGCTCTGCCAGCTGTCCACCAGTTTGACACTGATTTTAAACTGCCGCAATTTGTCGATTAACGCTTCGCGGCGGCCAGCGGATTCGGCTATAAATAAAATTTTGCCCGCGTAATCGTTAACAAACTGCACTAAAGCCTGCGCCACATCTGGCACTTTGGCATCCAGGGTTAAATTGGGTAAGCGATGGCAATTAAACTGTACACTACCGACAGGCGAGGACTGAAACTCCGTCGATACCGAATCCAGGGTGATGCGGGCAAAAGGCGCTACGCGTTGCTGTAATTCTTCTGCCGACAAAAACAGCACACTGGGTGCTAATAAGGGGCGGTCAATATCGTATTTCCGTTGTTCAAAGCGTTCTTCAGCTTCCCCGTAAAACGCCTGTGCATTATGCAAAAATGCAACGCCAGTCACTACCAGCGCGGATTTTGGCAGGTAATCAAATAAGGTGGCGGTTTGCTCGACAAACAGCGGCAGATAATATTCAATGCCATTGGGGGTGATGCCTTTGGTGACATCCTGATACAAATGGTTTTTCTCGGAGGTCTTTGGAAAAGTTTTTCTAAAGGCTTGACGGAACTGCTTGATGGAGTCGTCGGTAAACGGAAATTCACGGGCGGGGAACAGCTGTATCTTGTCGATCTTCTCCAGCGAGCGTTGGGTTTCTGGATCAAAGGTACGAATGGATTCCACCTCGTCATCAAACAGTTCAATGCGATACGGTACTTTGCTGCCCATCGGGAACAAATCAACAATTGCGCCGCGCACCGCAAACTCAGCATGTTGATGCACTTGTCCAACGCATTGATAACCCACGCTTTCCAGCTTAAGCCGGCTCAGCTCCATATTAAATTTATCGCCGACGTTAATGGCAAAGCTGTGCGCTAATACATGCTGGCGCGGGGCTAATCTGTGCATTAAAGTGGTTACAGAGACGATTAACGCGCCGCGCTTGACTTCTGGTAACAACGCCAGGGTTTTCAAGCGCTCGGAGGTAATTTCCGGTAACGGTGAAAACACATCGTAGGGCAAGGTTTCCCAATCAGGAAAATGCAGAATGGGGTGTTCGCCTTGCAGGAAGAAAGTCAATTCATGCTCAAAACGCAAGGCAGTTTGGTTGTCTGGCGTGATAATGACAAACAAGCGTTTTTCATTGCTAATGGCATTAGCCAGTGCCAAGGAATCGCCGCAACCGGTTAAGCCGGTCCAAATTAGGGGGGTATTGTTAGTTTTGGGGATATGGGGGGTGAGTATCATAAGCGCGTGGAACTCTGTCAATTACCGTGTGAAATAGTCTGGCTGCACCCAGAATAATAACCAGCTCTGTTAATCTAAAAATGCACTGATCCCAGCAATACCTTGAGCGCCTAGTTTACGTGCATGGGGCAAATCCGCTTTGGACAAGCCACCCAAGGCATAAACTGGCATTTTAGCGTGTGCCACCAACTGTTCAAAATCAGACCAACCCAGCGGCGTAACAGTAGCGTGAGTTTGCGTGGCCAACACCGGAGCAATCACCGCAAAATCTACCCCGATATTTTCAGCGTGTTGCAATTCAACCAGATTATGGCAGGATGCGCCGACCCATGTTTGATTGGCAGGGCGCTGCGTTATTTGCATTAAATGCCTTGAAGTCAGATGAAGGCCGTCAGCAGCACTGCGGCTAGCTTCCATATCAGAATTAATCAACACCAGTGCGCCGTATTGCTTGCATAGCGGGTATGCCTGCATAACAACATGCGCCGCCGCTTCAGCCGACAAGCGTTTTAATCTGAACTGAATTAATTGGACACCCTGTACCAGCATTTTTTCCAGATTGGCCAAGATTAAGGATTCATCTGCATCGTCCAAAATAGCATAATACACCGGCAATAAAATAGCCGTGACAATCGGCTTATTGGCATCGGGAAACCTGTAGTGGCTCAGTTTTTCCTGCGCTACCCACTGTACAGGCTGATTATCACTGTGCTTAACATTGCCTACAAACTGCGTTACCACACACACATTCAGTTGCACATGGCGGTCGCCGTAATCGTGTTTAATGGTGATTAACGGCTCAATGCCTTGTGCATCAATACCCAGCTCTTCTTTAAGCTCACGCCGCAAGGCTTGCTCAACTGATTCGTCCGCTTCCACTTTACCGCCAGGAAATTCCCACAAGCCACCTTGGTGTAAATCAGGGTGTCGCAACGAAATTAATATCTCACCTGCCGAATTTTTGATGACACCGACCGCCACCTGCACCATTGTCATAGCCAACTAGGTACGGTATTCGGCATTGATACGCACGTAATCGTAGGAAAAATCGCAGGTCAATACTTCCTGGCTAGCAGTGCCACGACCCAATTTCACCGTAATGGTGATCTCTTCCCGATCCATCACCGCTTGCCCGGCTTCCTCGGTGTAATCCCCAGCGCGTTGGCCGTTGTTGACAATACACACGTCATCCAGAAAAATTTGCACATCTTCCAGTACCATGTTTTCCACACCAGCACGGCCTACAGCGGCCAATATGCGCCCCCAATTAGGATCACTGGCAAAAAATGCGGTCTTTACCAGTGGCGAATGGGCAATAGTCTTGCCTACCCGCACGGCTTCTTCATCACTCAAAGCCTGTTCTACCTGGATACGAATCAGCTTGGTGGCACCTTCGCCGTCACGAACAATGGCTTCTGCTAATTGCTTGCAGACGCGCACCAGCGCATTGGCAAAAATTTGTAAGGCTGGAGTATCTGCCACAATTTCTGGTACACGCGAACAACCGCTGGCCATCACCACACAGGCATCGTTGGTGGAGGTGTCGCCGTCTACGGTAATGCGATTAAAGGATTGCTCTACCGCTGCCGATAAACAATGTTGCAACAACGGTTGGCTGATAGTCGCATCGGTAGCAATGAAACCCAGCATGGTGGCCATATTGGGTTGGATCATACCCGCGCCCTTGGATATGCCGTTAATAGTGATGGCCTCACCGTCAACAGTAATGACTTCTGACACGCCTTTGGGGAAAGTGTCGGTAGTCATAATGGCTTTGGCGGCTTTATCCCAATTAGACAAGCGCAGATTGGCGTAAGCGGCGGGCAAGGCGCTGATAATCTTCTGCACAGGCAATGGCTGACCAATTACGCCAGTAGAAAACGGCAGCACTTGATTGGCCTGAGCTTTCACTACGTCAGCGACACCCGCACACGATGCCAAAGCATCGTCCATACCTTGCTTGCCCGTACCCGCATTGGCATTGCCAGAATTTATGAGTAACCAGCGTGGCTGGTGTACCAAATTGGCTTTCGCCACATGCACGGGCGCGGCACAAAAGGCATTCTGGGTAAATACCGCAGCACACGTTGAGCCTTCTGCCATTTGAAATAGCACAATGTCATCGCGAAGCGTTTGTTTGATACCGGCATTGGTCGTGCCTAACGCGATGCCAGCCACATCTGGCATGGTGGGAAAATAATACTGACCATCAGCCCCTTTGGGGTATACCGCCATAGTTTAATCCTTAACACTTTAAATATAAAAATAGACTGTATATGTCTCAGTAGTTATAAAAAACTTTTGATTTTGATGCGCTCCACTTGGTGTTTCCAAAGTGGCTTTATGGCATCATGGTCGAAGTTCTAAAAAAACTCAGCGAGCTAAAAAATTCCTCAGCAAATCATGCCCATGTTCTGTCAATATCGACTCAGGATGAAACTGCACCCCCTCAATATCCAATGTTTTGTGCCTAACACCCATAATCTCATCCATGCTGCCATTGTCATCCAGTGTCCACGCCGTCACTTCCAGACAATCCGGTAGACTGGTCTGTTCAATCACCAAAGAATGATAGCGCGTGGCGGTAAAGGGATTATTCAAGCCTTTAAACACACCTGCATTTTTATGATAAACCTGCGATGTCTTGCCGTGCATAATGCTTTTGGCATGGATAATATTACCACCGAAAGCATAGCCAATACTCTGATGCCCCAAACACACACCTAAAATCGGGTAAACTCCAGCAAACTTTGTGATGGTTTCAACCGATACACCGGCTTCTTTAGGCGTACACGGCCCTGGCGATATAACAATTTTATCCGGTGCTAGGGCCGCTATCTCGTCCACAGTAATTTGGTCATTACGCACCACGGTGACATCCGCACCTAACTCACCAAAATACTGCACCAGGTTATAGGTAAACGAGTCGTAATTGTCGATCATCACTACTTTAACAGCGCTCATAGCAGACCTCCTTGTTGTTCGCAGTGCTGGTCGCCATCAATACCGGCTTCCGCCATGCTGACGGCACGGAAAATAGCACGGCCTTTGTTCATGGTTTCATCCCATTCGCTTTGCGGAAGAGAGTCATAGACGATACCTGCTCCTGCTTGAATATGTAAAAGACCATCTTTAATGACGGCGGTGCGGATGGCAATCGCGGTATCCAGATTACCTGACCAGGCAATATAGCCCACCGCACCCGAATAAATGCCGCGTTTAACCGGCTCCAGTTCGTTGATAATTTCCATCGCGCGTATTTTAGGCGCACCGCTGACCGTCCCCGCAGGGAAGGTCGCTGCCAGTACATCAAAGGCATTCTTGCCCGCTTGTAATTGGCCTGTGACATTGGACACGATGTGCATGACATGGGAATAGCGTTCGACGATCATTTTGTCGGTCAACTGCACTGTGCCAATTTCTGCCACACGACCGGTATCGTTACGGCCTAAGTCAATCAGCATTAAATGTTCGGCCAGTTCTTTGGGGTCAGCCAATAAGTCTTGTTCCAGTTCCAGATCATGTTCGGGTGTCGTACCACGTCGCCTTGTGCCGGCTATTGGGCGCACGGTGACTTGGTTGTCTTCCAACCTGACCAATATTTCCGGCGATGAACCGACAATATGGAAATCATCCAGGTTGAGATAAAACATGTATGGCGATGGGTTTAAACACCGTAATGCACGGTATAAATTTAATGGTGCGGCGGTGTAAGGAATCGTCATGCGTTGTGATAGCACCACCTGCATAATGTCGCCATCGGTGATGTAGTCCTTGGCTTTAAGAACGGCATCTTTAAAGCCTTGTTCGGTAAAGCCAGAGATGAAATCGGATTCTTGTACGTGTATCGGATTGCAGTGTTTGGTGGGTTCGGCTTTCAGTTCACGCAGTTGTTTGGCCAGATTGTTTAGGCGGTCTATGGCGTTATCATAAGCGTTGTCTTCTGCGGGATTGGCATGGGTAAGCAACAGCATTTTGCCGGACAGGTTGTCGAACACCAGGATTTCTTCCGACACCATCAGCAATATATCAGGACAGCCGAGTTGGTCGGGCTTGTCGGTGGCACGTAAACGCGGTTCGATATAGGCGATAGTCTCATAACCAAAATAACCGACCAAACCACCGTTAAAACGCGGCAGTTCTTCAATATCCGGTACGTTATAGCGGGATTTAAAGGCCTCTATCCAAACCAGCGGATTGTCGTGACTGAGTGTTTCCACCAGTTCGCCGTCTTGCTCCAGGCGGATTGTGTTGCCGGTGATTTTCACCAATGTTTTGCATGGCAAACCGATAATTGAATAACGGCCCCATTGTTCGCCGCCGTGGACAGATTCAAACAAATAGGAATACGCGCCATCGGCGAGTTTTAAGTACGCGCTGAGCGGCGTATCCAAATCGGCCAGTACTTCTCGGCTAATCGGGATGCGGTTATAGCCTTGTTCGGCGTATTGCTTGAATTGTTCTGGGCTCATGGTGTTATTCTAATAATTATGACAATAACTGGATTTAATAAACGTAAATATCCAACTTTTCTACTGGCTGACATTACAAATCGTTTTCTGACATGTCGGCAATCTTCATAAAATGTTTAAGCAGGCCAAGCTTTAAATCTTGATTGCCATGAATAGGGATTGAGATACGTGATGGTTTTTCAGGTTTCATATAGACATGATGGCTATCCGATATCCGAACCAAATGCCAGCCTTGGCTTTCTAAAATGCATGCAAAATATTTTCCTGAAATCGATTTCACACTGCCAATTCCAGTACCTTATCATGTTCGGAAATTTCAACGTGTGCCAAATCGACAGAAAGACAGGCTTCCACTGCCTCATGCAAATTATCCAATAACTCTTCCATTGTATCGCCTTGGGTAGCACAGCCTTGTATGGCGGGCACTTCTGCCCAAAAACCGCCTTCTTCCGCTGGATGTATGATGACTTTTATTTTCATGTCGTTAGCTTTTTGAACTCGAATTAAGAAATTAGTTTCTCATAATCAGTATGGATACCTATCCAAACCCAAAGATACCCGCCTACTATTTGGGTTGCTATAGCACGATAATGCAGCCCTACACGAGCTGACCAAACTTTGCCTACCTTTTTAAATTGCAAAGAAGGATGGTTTGGGTCTGATTCAAGTAACAAGAAATTTTTATCAGCGAGTTCACGAATTTCCAGCGGTAGCCTTTCGTAACAATGCCAAAAGCTTGAAGCTGCTTTATGTATCAAAGATCCCTCGTTTTTCCTACCTGATGCTCAGCTAATGCTGCATCAATAAGAAAATCAAGCTTTCCGGCATTAGAATCAGCTTCAATTTGTTTATCCCAACGAGATTGGTCGAATTCCAAAAACCACTCCCTAAATTTAACGAAAGCATTTTCGTCTAAGTTTTCAATTTGTTGTTCTATTGCTTCAATGGTATTCATGTGTGTACTCCAAAAAAGTAGTCACGCGGGGTTACGGCTTACAGCAACCCCAAATCAATTTTGGCATGATTTGTAATGTGTGCCACCTAACCTACGAACTATTGAGTAACCTACAACTTAAAATCACGTATTTTTATAGCTTCAAACATCTTTTCTGCCTGGATTAGTTCATTTTTAGCAACGACTAAACGGCACTGTCTGGCATGTTTTTTAGCCGCCTTTAATTCTGTATTCGCTTTCATGCGATCAACGTCAACTAGTTCGTTTGTGATAGCTTCTTTGCTGGCCTGTAATGCCTCTAAAATTAAAGTAGCAACTTCCTCACAAGTAGAACCCTTATCAATGGCAGCGACGGCAATTGTTATTTTATTGATAATAAAATTAAAAATTTCAGAATGATCAAAGGCAATACGACCTTCATCAACTTCAGCCAGTGCCACCGTGGAAAAAGTACTGGTAGATGTAGCAATCAATATAGCTAAACTGAATTTTTTAAAAAAAGCCATCTTGCAGCCCACAAGTTATTAAAAAATAGAGACTGTCAGTTTGGTGGTTTGCTTGCGCGAAACCACCCTACCTAAATTATGTACTAAACCGCCAACGCCATTTCCGCACGCAGCTCGTCGATAATTTTTTTATAATCCGGTTTGCCAAAAATAGCAGAACCTGCCACAAAGGTATCAGCCCCTGCTGCTTTTATCGCACGAATATTAGAGGCATTCACACCGCCATCAATTTCCAAACGGATATTAAAACCGCTGTCATCAATACGTTTACGCACTTCACGCAATTTGTCCAGTGCCGAATTAATGAACGACTGGCCGCCAAAACCAGGGTTAACCGACATCAACAAAATCATGTCAATCTTGTCCATCACGTAATCTAGGTGATGCAGCGGTGTGCCAGGGTTAAACACCAAACCGGCTTTACAGCCTTCGTTTTTAATCAACTGTAAGGTGCGGTCTATATGCACAGAACCTTCGGGATGGAAGGTGATAATGCTGGCACCGGCCTTAGCGAAATCCGGCACAATGCGGTCGACAGGCTCTACCATCAAATGCACGTCAATCGGCGCGGTAACACCGTGTTTACGCAACGCTTCGCACACCAAAGGCCCAATTGTTAAATTAGGTACAAAGTGGTTGTCCATGACATCAAAATGCACAATGTCCGCGCCAGCCGCCAAAACGTTGTCCACTTCTTCGCCCAATTTAGCAAAATTTGCAGAAAGTATGGAGGGGGCAATCCAGTTTTCGTTCATTATCTTCTCCTCAGCGGTATAAATAGGTCATTATATCTTTTTTTTGCCTTGCGCTCTTCTATACAATGGCGACATTGAAAATCAGACAGGAAACTTAGTAATGAAACTGGTGACATTTATCCATAATGGCTTGGCGCGGGTCGGTGTTGTACGTGATGACGGTGTGGTCGATAGCCAGGACGATTCGCAAATTCCAGCCACTATGATTGATTTTTTAGCGGCAGGTGACAGCGCGATGGTGCGTATGCGTCGTCTGGTTGAGTCGGCTCAGCCTAAGTTTGTACTAGCCGAGGTTAAGTTGGTAGCGCCTGTACCAAGGCCTGGAAAATATTTGGCGATTGCATTGAATTATGCCGACCATATCGCTGAGACCGGCAAAGACAAACCGGAATATCCGAGCTTTTTTACCAAACAAAGCACTTGTGTGATCGGTCACGGTGAGGCCATCCACATGCCCAACGTTTCTAACAAGCTGGATTACGAGGGTGAATTGGCATTTGTGATTGGCAAACGCTGCCGCCATGTGCCGGTAGATAAAGCCCACCGAGTGATTGCCGGCTTTACGGTGGCCAATGATGTGTCGGTACGAGATTTTCAGGCACGTTCGCCGACCATGATGATAGGCAAGTCGTTTGATACGGGTGGCCCTCTTGGGCCTTGGCTGGTAACCAGCGATGAGATTGCCGATCCGCATAACTTGAATATTAAAACCTGGGTGGATGATGAGTTACGGCAGAACTCCAACACCCAGCACATGATTTTTAATTGCTACGAAATGGTGGCTTATCTTTCTCAGGCGATGACGCTGGAGCCTGGGGATGTGATTAGTACGGGCACACCGAGTGGCGTGGGGGTAAAAATGCAGCCGCGTGGGTATTTAAAAGTTGGGCAGACGGTCAGGATTGAGATTGAAGGGATTGGAACGTTGAGTAATACGGTGGTTGCTGAGCCGGATGAGTCGGTTATTTTCTGAGGTTTTGGATTTCGTTACCAATAAATAATAACTTGAATTCTGTGTGCCCCTTAATTTGGGGCGCTCTATTTTAGGGTAACTTATCGAATTTATTATCACGTTTCTGGGGAAAAATAAGATAAAACGCCAATAAAAGATAAGGTAATGGTATGACATAAAATATGAGAGGATAGCTCGTTACAAAACTTAAAAACATATAGCTAATAAGTTCATATAGATACCCTAAAATTAATGGTCTCCATATAAGCCAATCGGGAAAAGATGGAGAAGTTATAGAGAATGAAAGTTGAATCCAAAATAAAACAAATGCTATGGCAACAGCAATATATTTGTAGTAAATATTAATTCTGGCAAGTCTAGGTAATAAAAAAAATGGACCGAAAAGCAAAAAAATCGAAAAGATCACAAACAATAAAATTTCCATAAATATTTCCCTGTAATTTTTTTGCTACACGAGAATTAAAAACTCGACAAAAAATTACCGGCTTTAAGGCGGCTACTGCTCTTTAGCCGCCGATAGCGACGGCAATGAAGGCATCGAATATGGCGTGTTGTTCTAACTCACTTTATCATACGAATGATGCGTACGAGCTTGCAGTTGCCGTAAATTTTTTCTGGCGGTTTGCGTTTTCAGGTGATTTTTCCCTAATGATTTTTCCAAAATGGTTAAGCTACGCTGGATAAAACTTTCGGTTTTGGTATAGTTGCCTTGGGCATAATAGAGTAAAGCCAAGCAGTTTAAGCTTTGAGTTACATCAAGGTGATCTTTGCCCAATTCTTTTTCCCAAATAGCTAAGCTGCGCTTACATAAACGTTCAATTTTCTCATACCTGCCTTGGGCGTAATAAACCAAGGCTAAATCGTTTAAACTTTGAGCAACGTCAGTATGATCTTTACCCAAAGATTTTTCCCTGATGGCTAGGCTTTTCTGGCATAACGGCTCAGCTTTTTCATGGTAGCCTTGGGCTTTATAGATTAGCGCTAAATTACTTAAGCTTTGCGCAACATTTGGGTGATCATTACCCAACGTTTTTCTCCAAATGGCCGCGCTGCGTTTGCACAAGGGTATGGCCTGTGAATATTCACCTTGTGCAAAATACAGCATGGCTAAATTACTTAAGCTTTGCGCAACATCTGGGTGGTTTTTGCCTAACGCTTTTTCACGAATAGCCAAACTTTTTTGGTATAAGGGTTGGGCATGCGAATAATGACCCTGGATTTTGCACAGCTCAGCTAAAATATTTAAATTAAAAGCAACATCCGGATGGTCTCTGCCTAAGGTTTTTCTGGTAATAATTAAGCTGTGTTGAAAAAAAGGTTCAGCCTGTGTGTATTCACCTAGGCTGTAGAGATAGTCGCCAAAAACATTTAAATACAGCGGGTTATCTGGTTCTAACTGTACCGCTTGTTGATAATATTTTTTTGTTTCAACGGCATTTATTTGTAATACCTTAATATAGGCGAGCAAAAAAGCATTATTGGCCGAGTCTGTTAAATTATTGGCCAGTGCCTGCTTAAGCATCTGCTCTGAATACTCAAATTTGCCGTGATCTAAGAAAATTTTGGCCTGTTGGGCAGCAGCATCAGTCCGTTGAATTAAATAGCTATCTAGCGTTTTAAACTTGTCTATTAAGTAAGCGAGCTGAGTTTTATAATTTTGAGCCGTTATGTTTTTTTCAGATAAAAATTCTTTTAATCTGCTGATAACGGCTTGTGGTACGCCATACGGGTGATTAACCGTAATATCGCTAACATCTACATCCTTAGTGTGATGGACAGGTGGTATTGTAAATAATCGAAAAACCCCTTTTATTGACTTTAACATTGGATTCACTTTCATAACGTGGTCGTCGCGGCTTTTTAAGGCCGACAATGTTGGTGTCGATATTTCTACGCATCCTGCAGTAATAATCGCACAATCTGGGCTTTTCTTTGTTAATAATACACTTTAAGTTAATATCATTACAATATTATATATAAATTATACATTTGTATTTAATTTTATAGCGTAAGCAGGCGATTAAAGCTGCGATCAATAGGTAGAATACCATTGGTGATTTTTAATAATGAATCTCCTAAAAAATTGTTCGCGAAAAATGCGAAAAGCACGAAATATAAAGCCATTGTTCTTAGTTTTCTTAGTTTTCTTAGTTTTCTTAGTTTTCTTAGTTTTCGTGGCCAAGAGCTTAGCAGTAATATCCGTTAGCCAAGCACTTTATTTTATGATTATGCGCTTTATAATGAGTTCACAATATCGTTAATCAATTGTGGGCCGCGATAAATCAAGCCACTGTAAACTTGCACCAGACTTGCGCCCGCGTGCAATTTTTCCTGAGCATCGGCTGCGTTTAAAATGCCACCTGCGGCAATAATCGGGATTCTGCCGTTTAAATGCTTGGCAAGTTCTTGGACAACGAATGTGGCCTGATCTTTAACCGGTGCGCCGCTTAAACCACCCGTTTCATTGGCTAATGGATGTGTGCTGATAGCAGTGCGTGCAATAGTGGTATTGGTGGCAATTACGCCATCAATGGCAAATTCTACTAATAATTCGGCAATGTGGTTGATTTCTGCGTGGTTTAAATCAGGTGCAATTTTTAGCACTAACGGTACATATTTTCCGTGTTCTTGTTGCAGTTTCAGTTGTTCTTCTTTAAGTGCAGAGATGAGTTTTTTAATTTCATCGCCTTGTTGCAATTGGCGCAAATTTTTGGTGTTGGGTGAAGATATATTCAGTGTTACGTAGCTGGCGGCGGCATAGGCTTTGCGTAAACCAATTAAATAATCATCGGTTGCATTTTCTATGGGTGTGTCGGCATTTTTACCGATATTAATACCCAAAATGCTATTATATTTGCAGTGCTTAACCTGTTCCAGTAAGTGATCAATACCCAAATTATTGAAACCCATACGATTAATAATAGCTTCATGTTCGGGTAAGCGGAATAGTCGTGGCTTAGGGTTACCCGGTTGTGGTCTGGGCGTTACTGTCCCTATCTCTATAAAGCCAAAGCCTAAAGCGGCTAAGGCATCAATGTAATCACCGTTTTTATCTAAACCTGCGGCTAGGCCAACAGGGTTTTTAAAGCTGAGCCCCATAATATTGACCGCTTCGCACGCGGTAACGGGATACAGTAAGGGTGTTAATCTGCTTGCGTAACCTGCTTTTAAGGCTTTTAAAGTGACATCGTGTGCGGTTTCAGGGTCGAGTGAAAATAACAGTGGGCGCAGTAAAGCATAAAGATTCATAAAATTTGGCTGGTTAGGTTAAGCGTATTGAAAGTGTAAGGATTGGGATCGACCTTGGGTGGGCGGTTTAAGATTAGATCGGCTATGAGTTGCGCGGAGGCCGGTGCCATTACCAGGCCATTGCGAAAATGGCCAGCATTAATGCTAAGATTGCTAATGAGTGGGTGTTTGCCGATGTACGGTACGCCGTTGTGAGTACCCGGTCTTAAACCTGCCCAGTGATGAATGAGCGGGAATGTTTTTAGCGATGGCAATAAATTTTCCGCAAAGTTTTGTAATTGGTTTTTAGCATCGGCGGTTGTCGATTTATCAAAGCCTTGTTTTTCTACAGTGCTGCCAACGACAATTTTACCGTCACTGCGTGGAATTAAATAACGGTCGTCATCAAGAATAATATGCGCCAAGGTATCAGGCTCGGCCTGATAGAGCAGCATTTGGCCTCTAACTGGCGCAATCTGTGGTGCGACCGCCATAAACTGCGGGAATAATTGCCCGTACACATGCTGACTCCACGCACCTGCTGCAATGACTAAATGATTGATGTTGATTTTTCCAGTGTTGGTATCAACGCGCGTAATACGATTGTCTTCAACCGTTGCTGTATTAATAAGGCAGTGTTCGCGCAAGACAACACCTTTGTTAAGTAAGTCTTGTTTTAAAGATTTTAACAGGCGTGGGTTGCGTATTTGGCCGATAGTGGGTAGCCACAAAGGCGTGTTGGTACGTGTATTTAGGTTGCTATAAATAGTTGGGCTTGCTGTTGCAACGGGGATAGCGTGCGTGCTGCACCACTGTATTGCGGCATCAGCATCAAGGTTTTTGGTGATGAGCAAGCCACAGGTGCGCCATTCTGGATTAATGTTTGTAAGGTCGTTAAGTTGTTGTGCTAATTGTGGATACAATTGCAAACTTTGCATAACCAGGTGGCTAATGGCTGTATGTTGTCGCCACGGATAAAGAGGCAATAATATGCCACCGCCAGCCCAAGAGGATTCTTGGCCAATGAGGTTTTTTTCGATAACGGTGACGCTTGCACCGGCATTGACAAGTTCTCTGGCGGTTAATAAAGCAATAACGCCGCCACCGATGATGGTAATGTCTGGGATTGTTGTCATGAGTGGGGGTAGGGTTAAAGCAATAGCAAATTTTGGCTAGCAACTAATGCGGGACAAGCAATAATAACATTCACTAGCTTGGGCTGTCTGCTGTTTGGTAAGCCAATATTTACAATGTTTTGAAAATGGTGGGTTGGTAAGCTCAAGCCAAGCTATATTTTGTTTTGTATTAAGCGGGCAGCTTACGTTGGCGATCATTTTTGAAGTCTCTTTTAATACGATCAGTTATATCGATTAGCATACTAAATGAACATAATTTTTACCATGTGAGTAATAAAACGCTTCAAAAAATCAGGGATAATTTTTAGTCAGTACTTGTGATAATTTGTTGTTTTTTATCTACAGATATTTATCAAATATTGTGTGATTATCATAACATGTTGATTGATATTGTTTAATTGGTGTGAAAAAAATGCGATAAAAGCTTGTTATAGAGTGTATTTGCTGTTATATTGTAACTGTCAAATTAAATTTGTTGCATTAAAGAAACCTTTGTTGTATTTAAACAAAAAACTCATAATAACAACCTCTTGAGGGGGAACAATGAAAAAAGCTAACACACGATTAATAGTTGCGGCAGTATCCATGCTGGTGGCAGGAAGTTTAGTAACGTCAGATGCTATGGCGCATAAGCGTAAAAAACATCACAGCCATAAACGTCATCATGCATCAAGAAGCCATTCTTCTGGCAGCTATTCTTCTTACAACTCAGCTGCTTCATCTGAAGTGAACAGCAAAGTTGATGCTTTAGAAGCACAAGTACGTGCTATGCAAGACGAAGTCAGTTCTTTAAGAGCCAATAGTGGCGCGGCCGCAGGTTCGGCTGATGCCGCTAAAGTTCAAGAATTAGATTCTTGGATGCAAGAAGCCAAAGCCAATGGCGGCACAAAAAGTAAAGACAATATGGTCTTCTTCCGTGGTGGTTACGCACATAACAACAGTGACAGAGGCGGCACATTAGATCCAACCAATGTTCCTGGTGTAGGTTCCAGCAATTCTGGTGTTGTAGTGGGTTCTATCGGTGATAGAGATGCTTGGTATTTTGGTGCAGGCTTTGACTTTAGCTTAAGCGATGATATGTTCGGCATGATGAGCGGTACTGAAGTCATGGCTGAGTTGATGTTTGATTATAAAGAACTAGGTACAAGACAATCTAACGGCTTGTCGCCTCAAGAGACAGCAACTTTAGGCGCTTTAGGTATAAACTTACCGGCTGCGAATACCGAGTCAGCCACTGTTAATCAATTGAGTTTGGCAGCTTCGCCAAAAATTAAGTTTATGAAAGGCAGCGCCTTCAGACCTTGGTTGATTCCTGTTGGCTTTGAATTAAGCATCATTAGCCCTCCATCTGATGCAATTACTGTATTAACACCCGGCATGATGTTTGGTTTTGGTGCAGACTACAAAGTCTGGAACAATATTTATGTCGGTGCTGATGCGCGTTATCATTACACACCAGGTAACGTAGATGGCGTTAACACCGATGGCGTAACTGCCGGTGGTTATTTAGGTATTGGCTTCTAAGTTAAACACTTAAAAGCGGCTGTTTAACTACCCGAAGGGGTAGAGGAGAGGAGGGCGTAAGCCCTCCTTTTTTTATGTCTAAAAATCAGCATTGAAAAATTCTGAAGCAATATACCAATGTGTGTGAAGGTGGATTCAGTGCTGTTATTGCTAGCAGTGTAAGAATAAAAACACGATTGTCCTATATAATGGTCGTCTTATTACTCTTATCCTCACCTGAAGAAATCTCTATGCCTTTGCTACGCTTAAACAATACTTCCATCGCTTATGGGCTGCACGCCTTATTAAAAAATGCAAATTTTCAATTGGATGCCGGTGAACGCGTAGGCTTATTGGGTCGTAATGGTGAAGGCAAGTCTACCTTAATGAAAATTATTGCCGGTGATGTTTTAGCAGATCATGGTGATATTTGGCGGCAACCCGAATTGCGCTTGGCGTGGCTGGAACAAGCGCCCAGTTTTGAAGATAACACAACGATTTACGATGCTGTTGCCGGTGGTTTAGGCGAGCTGGGTACATGGATTACCCGTTATCATGCGTTGACCATGACAATGGATTACGATGATAGCAAAGCACTGGATGAATTAGGCGACTTGCAGCACAAGTTAGAAGCCCATAACGGTTGGCATTTTCAGCAGCGTGTTGAATCCACCTTAAGTCGATTGGAATTGCCCGGCGAATTAAAAATTGATGATTTATCAGGTGGCTGGAAGCGCCGTGTGGCATTAGCCAGAGCTTTAGTTATTGATCCTGAAGTACTATTGTTGGACGAACCGACCAACCATTTAGATTTTGAGAGTATTGGTTGGCTGGAAGAACAGGTGCTTAATTTTCAGGGCGCCGTGTTGTTTGTGACTCATGACCGGTTCTTTTTACAAAAATTGGCGACCCGTATTGTCGATTTAGATCGTGGCAACCTGGTGTCTTGGCATGGCAGTTACGATGATTATTTAGTCCGTAAAGCCGCCGCATTAGAAGATGAAGCCAACCAGAACGCCGAATTTGACAAAAAATTAGCCGATGAAGAAGTATGGATACGTCAAGGCGTAAAAGCCCGTCGTACCCGTAACGAAGGCCGTGTTCGGGCCTTGGAAGCCTTGCGTAAAGAACGTTCGCAACGTCGCGGACTTCAGGGTACAACTAAATTGGCATTGGACAAAGGCGAGAATTCAGGCAAGAAAGTGATCGAAGTGAAAGATATTTGCTTTGGCTATGCGGATCGCCCCATTATTAAAAACTTCTCCACCCTTATTCAGCGCGGCGACAAGATTGGTTTAATCGGTGCTAACGGCGCAGGTAAATCAACGCTGTTAAAATTATTATTACAACAACTGCAACCAGACACGGGTGAAGTAGAGCAAGGCACTAAGCTTGAAATCGCTTATTTCGATCAATTACGCGATCAACTCGATCCCAATATGAGCGTGGTAGATACTATCGCCGATGGCAATGATTTTGTGGAAATCGCCGGTAACAAACGCCATGTCATGTCGTATTTGAGTGATTTTTTATTTGCACCGGCAAGGGCACGTTCGCCGGTAAAAAGCTTGTCCGGTGGCGAGAAAAATCGCTTATTGTTGGCGCGGCTGTTTACCAAACCTGCCAATCTTATCGTGATGGACGAACCGACCAATGACCTGGATTTAGAAACGCTGGAGTTGCTGGAAGAAAAATTGGTTAACTATGACGGTACGTTGTTAATCGTCAGCCATGATCGTGCTTTTCTTGATAACGTGGTGACCAGTGTGCTGGTGCTGGATGGCTCAGGTTCGGTTGATGAATTTGTCGGTGGTTACAGCGATTGGCTCAGTTATGACACTCAGCAAAAACAAATGTCGGCCAAAAAAGCCGCTCAAGCAGCAAAGCCTGTAAAACAAGAAACCAGTGCTCCTGCTAATGCAGTTAAAAAGAAGAAGCTTAGCTTTAAAGAACAGCATGAGCTGGATAATTTACCCGCTATTATTGAAGATTTGGAAAAAAAGCAAGCGGCCTTAACCAAGCAGATTAATGACCCTGCGTTTTATAAAAAAGATGCTAAAGCGGTCACCAAAACGATGGATGAGCTGAAAGCTATTCAAGATAAATTGGAAGACGTTTTTCTACGCTGGACTGAGTTGGATGCATTGGCTTGAAATATATCCATAGCTTAAAGTAAGCCAATAACTTATAATTGGCAGCTAAATAGCTGGAGAGATGGCCGAGTGGCTGAAGGCGCACGCCTGGAAAGTGTGTATACGGTAACGTATCGGGGGTTCGAATCCCCCTCTCTCCGCCAAACACCAAAAACCCGCAAGCTTCTGGCTTGGCGGGTTTTTTTATGGCTACAATCGTTTAGATTGGCACTGATTTTGTGACAGTTTGTTTTTGGTTTTCTCCAATATATCCATTGACATAATAGCTAATAAGTTCCTATAGTTGTCCCTAACAAAGGCTCATTACCAACAGGTCAAACGATGGCAACCGTTACTTTCGATACGCATGAATTTGTTAAGAGATTAAAAGGTGTGGGTTTTAGTGAAGAACAGGCCGAAATATTGACCGATTTACAAAAAACTACGGCACAAAATACACTGGAACAAGCTCTGCATGATTACGACTTGGAAAACATTACCAGCAAAAAAGATGTTGAGTTGCTGGAGTTGAATCTTAAGCGTGATATCAAACAATTAGAAATTGATTTAAAAAAAGATATTGAAATATTACGGCTTGAAACGAAACGTGACATTGCTGAGAGCAAGGCGGAGTTAATCCGCTGGGTTGTTGGTGTCGGCATATTGCAAACCATGCTAATAAGTGCCTTGTTATTGAAATTATCCGGTATGCACTAATAAGCGGGTAGGAAATTGTAAAGAACCTGTGAATTATCGCTAATAAACACATATTAGATATAGGCCAAGCAATGGCAACCATTACTTTTGATACCCAAGATTTGAAAGAGTTGGAATTAAAAATGGCAGCTTTAAGGAATATGAACAGATGTGTAAGTTGAGCTGCTATGGCCTTTCACCTGATGCAATAGCAGATGTGCTGGACAAAGATACGAGAACTATTGCTACATGGCAAAAAGGTGTCGCCAATAAATCCAATAGATTTCATGATTTTGTTTGCCTGTCGATAACCTTGACTGTCCTGTTCGTACAGCTGGATGAGCTATGGTCTTTCTTAAGAACTGAGGTTACGCAGCCCCATTAAATTAAGCGTATCATTTCCGTATGGAAAAAATAAAATTAGAACTAT
>NZ_FUKI01000176.1 GCF_900163755.1 Crenothrix polyspora
GGACCCGCATGGTGGGTGGTGTGGGGGCTGGGGGTTAGATGCCCCTGGCTACCCGATTAGGCTGCCAGGCAATGCACAGTTGTTAAGATAGAACAGTACAAAATTGCCAAGTTAATAACCATCTATACAACTATCCAAATTCTCTGAGCCATTACACTTTTAACTAATTAATGTTGCAACTTTATCAACTATATCAGTTAATGCCTTCAATGAAGGCAGAGCCACAAGCGTACCTTGCCATAACGTTTTTAAAAGAGATTTCTTGGGTTCCGCTTTTGATAATTCATCAGTAAAAGACTCAAAATTTTCTGCAGCTTCTTTGTTTCCAGATATGTTAATTTCCTCAGCAATACGGATGAGTGCTTTTGCTGTTTCTTCATCGTGTGCTGCTTTAACTTTGTTAAAAGCATTTTGTACAATTGAACGATTAACAATATTGTTATTATCGCCAGTAACGTTAATTTGATCACCACTCAAATGATTTTCCTTTATGTATGTTTCAATATATGTATTCCCATAATACCTCTCATATACATGAAGAGTTTCCCAATCTATTGTGCCACGCACAATATCTGAAATAGGGAATTCGACAGAGCATGGGAATACACGGTAATGCTCGTCGAAATCCGTTAGAATAGTCGGCTCTCCATTTGAATATCTTGCTGCATAATCCAACAACCACTCTGCCGCAGAATTAACACTACGACTAGAGGAGGCTGGGGAAAATGAACAGAAAGTCCATGATTTATCTAGGTTTGTTGATTCATAATTGCGTGAACGCCATGTCTTATGAGTTGAAAACATAGCTGCCACCGTGGTGATCAGTAGATTACGAGGTGATGGATTCTGAAAAACAACCTCCTCAGCAAAAAAACAATATCGCGGTACATTTCTATCGAAATGTAGAGATGGCATTTTTTCTGTCAGAGACTGTAAAGTGCCAATAAGTTTGACTTGGCAGCCACCATATTCTTTTATGACGGGTATTACTTTACGATATTCTTCAAGCGGCAAAGCAATGGGAACTCCCTGATGAGATATACCTGTTGAAGATGCACCGAGAAAATATATCGTACTACCGTTTATTGCTTTTTCAGATAGCCTAATTGCACCAATACCGCCTTGTACCATTGAAGCTTTTCCATCAGGCAAATATTCTTCACGATCTGCTGATATTCGTCGCATAGCATATTCTCTTGACCACTCTGCTCGCTCTGTAAAGTAACGACCAGGTGCAAAAGGCAACCACTCCATCAAATGAAAACCTTCTAAACAAATATAAGCTCCAGGAAAGTGTCTTTCTGATAAAGCGTCTTTCCAAAACGAAGTATTGTCATAATAAGTTTTATCGGGTGCTTTGCTTACTACTTTTTGCGGCTGAATTTTTTCATATAAAACTGTTTTGAGAGCATCAACGAGAATTTCGCTAATATCATTGGCTCGTAAACTTTCACCTATCCCTTCTCCACCTCGGAAAAAATGATGTAATGTTTCTATATTTTTTTCGGAAAAGTTCATATTCATTTTAACCGAATCCCCTAGTGGATTATCTACTGTCAATTGTATCCAATTTTGAAAGCCTAACGTTTTGTTAAGGTGCCGGCCTTTGTATGAAATTAAGCAAAGTCAGCATCGTTTATTTTTTAACTGATTTTCAAAAACCGCCACAGTAAGGCCGGTCACGCTTGAACAAATTGTTAGCGTGCTAAATTGTACACTGAAGCTAAAATAATCCAGGATATAGGCTCAATTAAGCAACGAAGCTTACGTGCCTACTACAATTTAGTAACCATTACATTCAGCTCTTATTTACATCATAAATTGCTTTCCATTCTTTTGCTATTTCAGGAAGGCGCGAAATAACTTCACGACCGAATACAACTTCGTCAACGTAACCCATGTGGAGCATGTCCACCATGCGACATAGATATGAACGCCCACATTCCCACCATGTATAGTGATCGTCAATGAACAAGATATGCTGTACCTTGCGTTTGGCTGCTATTTCGAGTTCTTCCAGCTCCATACCATCTAATAATGTTTCATAGACACCATCGGCTACACGACTACCGAATGTTGTAGTGTAGTAATACTCCTTAATTTCCCATATCGCAATCGGATTGACGACAGACGGGAATGCTCCATCTACTCGCCGTGATAGCGTGCGTAAAGGCATAGCGTCATGTGTCATTGTAGTTAGGCTGCGCGGATCGTAATCGCATGGAGCATCGTCGATATTTGCTTCCACCAACATGTTGACGATCCCTGTTAAAAAAGCATAGTTCTTTTTCTCACCCGATTGTTTGTTCATGGGCAAAGGACATTTCGGATTTAACTCGGTCTTGAGTTTTTTAAATTCAATTTCAGCCGAATCTTTTTTCATGAAATGCCCTTGCACGGTGTCATTCAACACTGAAGCACGAAACTCAAAATAATCAAATAAGTGCTGACCAAAATCAGTCAAAACACCGTTTTTATTTTCGATATTTGTTGTTTTGAGACCCAATTTTTCGAATTGTTGCCGCACATCTTCTATCGATGGTACTTTGACCGACGATTCTATTCCTGTACGTTTGTTACCACGATTTGTATAGCCAACTTCTTGGCTAATTGTTCGGATATTCGCCCAAAATTCCTTGGGCTGGATGAGAAACCGAGGGTCAGCTTTCAAGATACCGTTCCACAAAATCAGTTAAAGAAATCCCCGTCGCTTTACATACAGCTTCTAATTCAATTAAATCAAGTCGTTGCTCCCCATTCTCATATTTCGACACATAAGATTGGGTCTCGCCGATTTTTTCAGCGAGTTGTAATTGCGTGAGACCGGCATCTAGTCGGATTTGCCGCAGTAGAGAAGATAGGCGAATTTTTTTCATTGCAGCAACTATAAATTCTAAATTGGAATATTCAAAATTAGAATGTTACAATTCTACAAACACAATCCTGTTTAATAGACTATGGTCAAAATAAATGCGCTCAACAGCTATTCGACAACAATTAGAATTGTTTGAACCCGAAGATTTGCCACTTTCTATTATGGCTCAACCAAAGCCTTTTCGTACCCAGCTTTTGAAATGGGTAGGCAACAAACAAAAGCAAGCCGATTCGATAATAAAATTTTTTCCAAAGCAGTTTGACACATATTTTGAACCGTTTCTTGGCAGCGGTGGCGTATTAGGTGTACTCGCGCCAGAAAAAGCGGTAGCTAGTGATATATTCGAGCCGTTAGTCCAAATATGGCAAATGCTCCACAGCGATAAAGAAGAATTGAAGCGGCAATACGCTGAGCGATATGCACTGATAGTGCAGTTGGGGAAGAAAGCCGCTTATGCTAAAGTGCTTACAAGTTATAACCAAGAGCCAAATGGTGCTGATCTTCTTTTTCTTTGTCGTGCCTGTTATGGTGGCGTTGTTCGTTTTCGTAAAAATGATGGTTTTATGAGTACACCAGTGGGTGTTCACGATCCAGTATCACCCGACAGCTTTGGGATTCGCACGGATATTTGGCATAATCGAACACGGGGTACACGTTTTTTACATTTAGATTTTGCTGCGGCTATGAACCAAGCGAAGTGTGGTGATTTAATTTACTGTGATCCACCTTATTCAGACAGCCAAACAATTCTTTACGGTGCTCAGGCATTCTCATTACCGAGGCTTTTTGATACTATCACTTCGTGCAAGGCAAGAGGCGTATATGTGGTACTGAGTATCGATGGCACAAAGTATTCAGGGCGGAAGCTTTGCGATATTGCTATTCCTGAAGGATTATTTGAACGGGAAGAATTTGTCAGTGTAGGTCGTTCGATGTTGAAACGATTTCAAATGGATGGAAAAACCTTAGAAGATCATGAAGTCCGTGACCGATTACTACTAACATTTTGAGAAACTCTCGCTGTTTTTTAAGAGTGGCGCTAACGTTTTGTTAAGGGGCTGCCCGTATGGAAAATAAGCAAAGCCCCCGATGTTGTTTACAAACTGAAATTTAAAAATGGCCAAGTACGGGCAGTCCCACTTGAACAAACTGTTAGGCTGCCAAACTATGTGATGTGGCTAAATTACCGCTGCACAAAAAGGCTAAACAATGCCACAAATGTTACCAAAACACAGAACTGGTGGATTGTATCCATGCTCGGCCATCAAAAACTAAATTAAGCACCAAATTATTCCGCATATAAAAATATTAAACTACACACTGTAATTCTGACGAAATACAGGATTCTCAAGGCGTGTGTGACCAGCCAAATCAAACGAAATGCATAAGCCATTCCGTGTAGAATATAGCCTCTAAATATCTAAAATGTTCGGTGTGTACAGCTCCGTCTGTTAGCAAAAATAATTAAATCTCAATTACCCGCCACCATCTGGTGTGTTGGGAGGTGGTCGACCGGTTCCATTAGATGCACATTTCATCATGGTTGTTGGGTCTTCTCCCTCTATACGGAAACTAGCCAGTTCATGGGACTTCGTTTCGACTATGGTTGCGACGGCATGGATTGGTTCCCAACTCATAAGCAATTTGTTGCATCCCTGATCTCTGAGATGTTGCTCTAACTCGTCCCACTGATTATGTTGAGCAATGAATTTAAGGAATTTACTTAACTGGCGAACAGACACTTCGGCAAGAGGTTCGATATTCATTCGGACTTTTGACATCATTGACTCCTAAAAAGTTGAAGATATAAGTTGTTTCATGCGGTATTAATGTAATGTTTCGATTAGGCTTCTATGAAAAAAAACATCGCTTGTGTAATCTATACTTCAAATTATGTTAAAAAATAATGACATAATTAGTAACACTTTTTTCCGATTTTGGCAGTTTTTTGCTGAACATCCACTGGCGGCCAGCGCGGGGCATAACGTATATTAGGCTGCCAAGCTACGCGCTGCGGCTTAAAACTAACACCGAACAAAAATATTAAACTATGCACCAAACGCATACGACTGACCAAGCATAAAAACGACAACGTTAAATTAGTGCGATTAAAGCTGCAATGCCTACTTTCCCGAGTTGTAAAGCAACTTCTTTCACCAAATCTTCGACTAGCCCCTGAATTCCAGAAGTTAATGTGTCATAGGCAACTAGCCGCCAGTGGAGACGACTTTGAGTTAGCTGATCCCAATTCCCAGCCAATTGCTGATTCGCACCTGTGTCAGTCCAATCATCATCCCGATTTCGCCCAAAGATTGTTATTGTTCCATCGAGTGTGTGGTCACGCGCGAACCCGTATCCCACCCCTGAAGGTGTCATCAAAACGATTGCGAGGGCGAAGTGGATATTCGGAAACCCGCTGTTGTGCATATGGCCGGCGAATGTAAGTAAATACGAATACGGATTATCTATTTTTGTACGTTGTAATTGATTTACCAATAAAACAGCAGAAGCTGTAAGTGAAACACCAGCACCTGCAAGTAAGGCTACTGAACTTGGGAATCCTGCAAATATAGCAGCCGATGTGGGGGCCGCAGTAAAAAAAGAAACTTTTAAAAAGCCGTTTAGTGCAGCATCCCAACCTTGAGCTTGAAGTGAATGACGGAGGCTTCTCATGGCAGGTAATACTTGGGCTTTATATTGGTCGTGTACCGCTTGTCTGAGTGCTTCAACAGATGCATCCTTTGGTATATCAGTAGTTAATTTGCTGATTTCACGACGAAACAAGGACAACTCCTCGCGATGGTCATTTTTAAATTTCAATAAATCTTTCACTGACAAATTTTGTGGTAGCTCTATGCTTTGCACAATTAAATCAATCAAAAGCCCTGGTGCTACTTCTTGAGGTAGTTCCCGATGTGGTCCGAATGCATGAAAATGACGTCCAAATCTTCTGCGATATTGAAAATCAATATCATTAGAGCCAAGAGGTCTTCCTTTGTGAACGGCAATTGCTAGTTGGTCAGCTGCACTTGATTCAGTTATAAGCCCAAGTCCAAGACGATTGGCAAGCTTTGATGCTAGCAGAGTCATATAGAAATTTGCAAATCCTGGGTCAACTCGATACCAACCCTCTTCGCTGAAGGCGTGTTCAAAGTGCGATCGAATCTCACGGGGTAGCTTATCAGGGTGGATATCCAAGAAGTACCGCAGTTCAGATGACATCTTTTCGGGATGAATTCTTGAAGGATGGTTCTCACTAGAAAATATTACGTTTGTAGATGCTGGATCAGTCAAAAAATCAAGGACGGTATCAGTCAGGGACTCAATTTCCTCCATATCTGATGATACCTGTACTGGCTCTAAAATTCCTTCATCGTTGAGTTCACGGGCTACAACGCTTGAGTATGGATCACGATAGGACTCAGGAACAATCGTACGAATTGAATCCCAGAAGAGTGCCGCGCTACGAAGCCAGCGTTCATTTTTCACGTCAATGTAAGGATAATATAGAGCTGACGAAAATGGAATTGGCATTAAGCTTCCCTTCAATAAGCAGTATTGGCTAACGTAAAGCTAAGGGGCGCGGCGGCTTTTCGCCGCGTCCCGCTTGAGCGCCATGTGTGCGCCCAGCATGGGCGCGATGTAATGGGGTGGAAGTCCCCTGTGGGAGAACCGAAA